>NZ_JBBBQR010000019.1:0-86875 GCF_037136835.1 Pectobacterium sp. 1950-15
TTTATAGGAGGGCTGTTTCTTGTTACTGATTCAGATATGACGTTAAGAATCAGGCTTTATATTACTGCTAACATAAAGCGTCAGACGATCGCCTGGCTGGATGTTGGCATTCTTGTTGATAACCGTATTCCAGCGCATTACATCAGCGATATTTACGCCATGGCGTTTAGCAATGCTTGCCAGCGAATCACCCTTCCGAACTTGATAGGTGATAGAACTGCTATTGCCTGAAACTTTGGCAACCTGCAGCGTCTGACCAACCTTGAGCGCACCAGCGCTACGCAGATTGTTCCAACTCTGCAAATCTTTTGTGCTGACATTAAGCCGTGTCGCAATTGCCGATAAGGTATCACCTGAACGTACCTTATACTGCTGTGATACTGGTGTTGTCTGTGCTTGTGCCAAGCGTGTTGGTTGAATCGCTGCGATGTCTCCATCAGCCAGTGAATCTTTCAACTGCTCAACGTGAGCTTTAGGAACCATAATGTAATGTGGCCCATTTGGTGCAGTTACATTACGCTTATAGCCCGAGTTATAGCTCTTTAGCTTATTCAACGACAGACCAGCCATCTCAGCGGCTTGTGTCAATTCTATCTGCTGCCCTAGCTCAACCTTTGCTAATGCTCGGCTTTCGTTGGGTTGCGGCAGACTCACGCCGTACTTCTTACTGTTTTTTAGGATATCGCTCAAGGCCAGCATCTTAGGAACATAAATTGACGTTTCACGCGGTAACGCCAGCGCCCAGAAGTTGGTTGATTTCCCTTTCGCTTTATTCGCTTTCATGGCCTGCATGACACGACCTTCACCACTGTTATAAGCAGCAACGGTTAATAACCAATCGCCATCAAACATGATGTTAAGCCGCTGCATCATATCCAGCGCAGCCGTCGTTGACGCAATCACGTCACGACGTCCGTCGTACCACTGGTTCTGTTTCAAACCATAATTACGTCCTGTGCCAGGGATAATCTGCCATAGCCCAGCGGCATTGGCGGATGATGTGGCACTTGGATCAAAAGCGCTCTCCACTATGGGTAGCAGTACCAGTTCCATCGGCATTTTACGTTGCTTAATCTGCTCGACTATCCAGTACATGTACGGCTCTGCCCGTAATGTTACATCGTGGAGATAGCTCTTATTTTTCAAATAACGCGTTTTTTGCTCGCGGATCCGGGCGTTATCCGGAACCTCCATCTTCAGCTCGTCGCCAATGAAGTTCCACAGATCTCGTTGCGCGAGGCTATCGTCATCTAACCATCGCGCTGAGGTCTCTCGACCATCTGTGTACTTTCCTGCTTCACTTTGACTTGCCGAAGACAAACTCTGTGCATGCTGTTTGGGTTGCGAGGTGTCATGGGGTGAAACCTGACAACCCGCCAGCAAGACTGAGGCGATGATTATCGCTTTAGCCTTCATATGTTGGTCAATAGTTTGCTTAAAAGACGAGCAAGGATACTTTGATTAGAGGAATAGCACAACCTAAACCTTCAGAAGCAGTCTTTCTTGCTGCGTAGCATCTCAAAAACTTGCCAATTCTCTATATTTTCAGGTTCTTTTGATAATTTTCTTTTTAAATCAAACTCATGGCAGCGAAGAAATAGGTTGATTCTTCTCTCCAGTCCTAATGTTGTTGGTAAGCTAGACTGCAATTTTTCTCGTATCTGACTGATTTCATGGAGATAAGCTTCAATATTCTGATCTTCAGGCCATATAGTATTAGAAAACCTTAAGTTTGATAGCGTGTATTCATGCGCGCAGCACACTACCGTATCATCAGGGAGAGCTGCTATTTTTTGAATTGATTCATACATTTGTTTCGGCGTGCCTTCAAAAATACGACCGCATCCCGCCGAAAAAAGAGTATCGCCACAGAACAAAAATGGCGCGTTATAGTAGGCAATATGACCAGATGTGTGTCCTGGAACCTCAATTACAGAAAATTCCGAATTTAACAAAGAGACGGTATTTCCTTCCTCAACCAGGCAGGTTGCGCCACATTTAGCGGTTTCTTTTGGGCCAAAAACAGGCAGGCTAGGGTAATGTTTGAGGAGCTCACGAACGCCTCCCACATGGTCGTTATGGTGGTGAGTGAGTAAGATAGCTTCAGGAAAAAGTGCGTGTTGATCGAGCGCTTTAAGCACAGGTGCCGCTTCACCAGGATCGACAATTACGCAGCGGTTTTCTTTATTGCTCAATAGCCAAATGTAGTTGTCCTGAAGTGCAGGGATACTGATAAGATTCATTCATCACCTCTTTTTGCTGGTAGCCTGAGGACGAGAACAGAAGATGAAATCGGCACAAATCCCTCAGACCATTGTTGCACCTGATTCATGGGATGATATCACCTGCGGGCAGTTTTATCGCGAGTCGCTTGAGCTGGCTTTGTTGCCATGGTGGCCAAAGCTCTTTGGCTTTCATCTTATCAAGGTCGGGGCACTGAGTGCGGAAATCCATATCACGGAGTGCGCGATTGCGCATCAGGTTAACGTGGCACCACTTGGTGATAATCTTCAAGTCGTGGCTGATGCTCATCAATTACCTTTCTCTGAAAAGTCGATCGATGCCTGTCTGCTCGCTCAGACACTATCTTATTCATCTGATCCGCATCGTGTTTTGCGCGAAGTTGATCGTGTTTTGGTCGACGATGGTTGGTTAATTCTGAGCACGTTTAATCCGATCAGTCTGGTTGGCCTGGGTAAACTGATCCCCAGACTCAATAAAAAGCATCCCTATTGCAGCCGCATGTTTACTCAAATGCGTATCACGGACTGGCTGGGGCTCTTGAACTATGAGGTTATTCATCAGACGCATTTTCATGTTACGCCATGGCGAAGAAATAAAGGGAAGTTGAATAAACATATTCCGATGCTAGGGTGCCTGACGCTGATTATTGCCCGAAAGCGCACGATTCCACTGACGTTTACGCCGATGAGGACACGGTTGCGTAAAGCATCTGTGCGCCGCACGGTGGGCGCAACAAAGATATATCGAAGATGAGGTGGACGCCTACGGTGATTTACTCAGCCTGATAACCCGTGTCATCAAGTGTTGGCGCACTCGCGGCGGCGCGAGCGAGTTCATCACAGCGCTCATTTTCCGGGTGCCCGGCGTGTCCTTTTACCCATTCCCAGCGCACGGAATGGCGTTGAATCGCGGTATCCAGCCTTTGCCAAAGATCGACGTTTTTGACCGGTTTTTTGTCGGCGGTTTTCCAACCTCGCTTTTTCCAGTTATGAATCCAACTGGTGATCCCCTGACGAACATATTGGCTATCAGTGCAGAGCACCACATCACACTCGGTCGTCAGCGTTTCAAGCGCTGCAATAGCAGCCATCAGCTCCATTCTGTTATTCGTGGTAAGACGATAGCCTGCACTTAACGGTTTTTCGTGCTGCTTGTAGCGCAGCAGGGCGCCATAACCGCCGGGGCCGGGATTACCGAGGCAAGATCCATCGGTGAAAATTTCTACCTGTTTGCGCATCTCTGGTAGACTCTCCCTTATGGTAAAAACGGCAAGTCTGACATAAACGAAAACGATGAGCACTGAAATTACGCGACAAATCGTCCTGGATACAGAAACCACTGGTATGAATATGCTGGGGGTTCACTACGAAGGGCATAAAATTATCGAGATCGGTGCGGTCGAAGTGATTAACCGCCGCCTGACTGGCCGCCATTTTCACGTCTATATCAAACCCGATCGTTTAGTCGATCCCGAAGCGTATAACGTACACGGTATCAGCGATGAGTTTCTTGCCGACAAACCGACGTATGTGGATATCGTGGATGATTTTCTCGATTTTATCCGTGGCGCGGAACTGGTCATCCATAACGCAACGTTTGATATCGGCTTTATGGATTATGAATTTCGGTTGCTGAACCGAGATCTTCCCAAGACAGAGACGTTTTGTAAGATCACCGATAGCCTGCTTATGGCACGGAAGATCTTTCCCGGTAAGCGTAACAGTTTGGATGCGCTCTGCGATCGCTATCAGATAGATAACAGCAAGCGTACGCTGCACGGCGCATTGCTCGATGCCGAGATTCTGGCTGAAGTTTATCTGGCGATGACCGGTGGTCAAACGTCTCTGACTTTCTCGATGGAAGGCGAAACGCAGCAGAAAAACGAGAATACCGAAACAATCCAGAGAATTGTCCGCCCTCAATCGGCGTTAAAGGTGCTTTACGCCGATGAAGCTGAGCTAGTCGCGCATGAACAGCGTCTGGATTTGATTGCTAAAAAAGGCGGTAGTTGCCTGTGGCGAGCTGAATAACGCCGCCAGCGTATCGCCCTCTGTGTTGCAAAATGGCGAGGCCGCTCACATCATGGGTGAGAGAATAATCAGTAAGATGAAATTATAAGCAAACAGAAACGGTTAGTTATAAAAAGCATTGACGTAATAGTGCCATCATCTTAGTATTCATCCCGCTCAGTGAGCATGAGTGGAGCGGTAGTTCAGTTGGTTAGAATACCTGCCTGTCACGCAGGGGGTCGCGGGTTCGAGCCCCGTCCGTTCCGCCACTTATTATGAAAACCCTGAATCAGCAATGATTCAGGGTTTTTTCATTTCTGGGTTTATCAAAAAAAGACTGTAGAGAAGCGTTTGTAGAAAATGCGGCCACCCGAAAAGCAGCGGCCGTGTTTTTAGAAATCCCAATCTTCATCTTCGGTGTTGACGGCCTTACCGATGACATAAGAGGAACCGGAGCCAGAGAAGAAGTCGTGGTTCTCATCCGCGTTTGGCGACAGCGCCGAGAGAATTGCGGGGTTTACATCCGTCATGTTGGCGGGGAATAGCGCTTCATAGCCCAGATTCATCAGCGCTTTGTTCGCGTTATAGTGGAGGAATTTTTTCACATCTTCCGTCCAGCCGACACCGTCATAGAGTTCCTGCGTATACAGCACCTCGTTGTCGTACAAATCTTGTAGCAGATCGTAGGCGAAATTTTTCACCTGCTGCTGACGAGCAGGATCGGCTTTCGCCAACCCGCGCTGGAATTTGTAGCCGATATAGTAGCCGTGTACCGCTTCGTCGCGGATGATAAGCCGGATTAAATCCGCTGTGTTGGTCAGTTTGGCGCGGCTTGACCAGTACATCGGCAGGTAGAATCCAGAGTAGAACAGGAACGACTCCAGAAACACGCTGGCGACTTTCTTCATCAGTGGATCGTCGCTGCGGTAGTGCGACAGAATAATATCGGACTTCTTCTGTAGCGCCGGGTTCTCTTCACTCCAGCGATAGGCATCATCCACTTCGCTGGTCAGACACAGCGTCGAGAAAATCGAGCTGTATGAACGGGCATGCACCGCTTCCATAAAGCTGATGTTAGACAACACGGCTTCTTCATGCGGCGTCACTGCATCAGGCATGAGCGTCGGCGCGCCCAGCGTATTTTGGATGGTGTCCAGCAGCGTCAGACCGGTGAATACTCGAATCGTCAACTGACGCTCGCGGGCGTTCAACGTACTCCAGGATGGAATATCGTTAGAGAGCGGCACCTTTTCCGGAAGCCAGAAGTTAGAGGTTAGCCGGTTCCAGACTTCCAAATCTTTATCGTCTTCAATTTTGTTCCAGTTAATCGCCTGGACGCGAGTGAGTGCGGTCATGCTTCGATTTCCTTCCGCGATGGCTTATAGCGCACAGGACACACAGCCCTGAACTTCGGTGCCTTCCAGCGCCATTTGCCGTATGCGAATGTAATAAATAGTCTTAATGCCCTTAGTCCAGGCGTAAATCTGCGCTTTATTGATGTCACGTGTGGTCGCGGTATCACGGAAAAACAGCGTCAGCGACAGCCCCTGATCGACGTGCTGCGTGGCGGCGGCATAGGTGTCGATGATCTTCTGCGGCCCGATCTCATAGGCATCCTGGTAATACTCGAGATTGTCATTGTTCATGTAAGGAGCGGGGTAGTAGACGCGGCCGATCTTGCCCTCTTTACGAATTTCGATGCGTGACACAATCGGGTGGATGCTGGACGTCGAGTGGTTGATATACGAAATCGAACCGGTCGGTGGAACAGCCTGCAAGTTCTGGTTATAAATGCCGTGGGCAATAACAGATTCGCGTAGCGCCGCCCAGTCCTGCTGAGTAGGAATGAGGATGCCGGCCTGTTCAAACAGTTCACGGGCGCGTGCGGTTGTGGGTTCCCAGCGCTGTTCAATGTATTTATCAAAATACTCGCCTGTGGCGTATTTGGAGTGCTCGAAGCCTGAGAAGCGCTGGTTCCGCTCTATGGCTAACGCATTCGATGCCCGAATTGCGTGGAAAGCGACGGTGTAGAAATAGAGATTAGTGAAATCGACGGCTTCTTCTGTACCGTAAAAGATACGCTCTTTCGCTAAATAGCCGTGCAGGTTCATCTGGCCTAAACCAATCGCATGAGATTGGTCGTTGCCTTTCTCGATGGACGGTACGGAGCGGATGTGGCTCATATCGGAAACGGCGGTTAGCGCGCGGATCGCCATTTCAACTGTCTGGCCAAAATCGGGCGAGGCCATCGCGTTGGCAATATTCATCGATCCGAGGTTACAGGATATGTCCTTGCCAATGTGGCGATAGCCAAGATCGTCGTCGTACAGGCTGGCGTCGTTGACCTGCAAAATTTCAGAGCACAGGTTACTCATATTGATGCGGCCGTGAATCGGATTTGCGCGATTCACCGTATCCTCAAACATCATGTAGGGATAACCGGACTCGAACTGGATTTCGGCGAGGATCTGGAAGAATTCGCGCGCCTTGATTTGGGATTTACGGATGCGCTTATCGTTTACCATCTCATGGTATTTTTCGGTGACGCTAATTTCTGACAGCGGCACGCCATAAACCTGCTCGACATCATAGGGCGAGAACAGGTACATCACCTGATTATTCTTCGCCAACTGGAACGTGATATCGGGGATGACCACACCTAAAGACAGCGTCTTGATGCGGATTTTCTCATCGGCATTTTCCCGCTTGGTATCCAGAAAACGCAGAATATCCGGGTGATGTGCATTTAGGTACACCGCCCCCGCACCTTGACGCGCTCCAAGCTGGTTGGCGTAGGAGAACGCATCTTCCAGCATTTTCATGATCGGGATAATGCCGGACGACTGGTTTTCGATACGTTTGATCGGCGCACCGGTTTCGCGGATGTTACTGAGCATGAAGGCCACGCCGCCGCCGCGTTTTGAGAGCTGAAGCGCGGAGTTAATGGCTCGGCCAATCGACTCCATATTGTCTTCAATGCGCAGTAGGAAGCAGGAGACTAGTTCGCCGCGCTGCTTTTTACCGCAGTTGAGGAACGTGGGGGTGGCGGGCTGGAAGCGTCCGCTGATGATCTCATCGACCAGCGAGCTTGCGAGTGCGGTATCCCCTTTAGCGAGGGTCAGTGCCACAAGACAGACGCGATCTTCATAGCGTTCCAGATAGCGTTTGCCGTCAAAGGTTTTTAGCGTATAGCCGGTGTAGTATTTGAACGCACCCAGAAAGGTTTGAAAGCGGAACTTGTGAGCGTAGGCCTGTTTGAAAAGGCGTTTGATGAAATCGAACTGATATTGATCCAACACTTCCGCTTCGTAGTAGCCTTCTTCAACTAAATAACGCAGCTTTTCTTCCAGGTTGTGGAAGAACACGGTGTTCTGGTTGACGTGTTGTAGGAAATAACGGCGTGCCGCGAGCTTATCCATCTCAAATTGGATATTTCCCTCTGCGTCGTAGAGGTTGAGCATCGCGTTCAGCGCATGGTAGTCGAGTGTATGGTAATCGAGCGAGTGGGCATCCGCTTCGGCCTTGGTTGCCTTTGCACTCACATGGTCTGTTGTTGCCAAAATTCAGTTACTCCCTTACGCACGTTTGCAACGTCTTCTGCTGTGCCGAGCAATTCAAAGCGGTACAGGTAAGGCACCTGACATTTCTGCGCAATGATGTCGCCAGCGATGCAGTACGCTGCACCGAAATTGGTATTGCCTGCGGCAATCACACCGCGCAGATAAGCGCGATTGTGCGGATCGTTGAGAAAGATGATGACTTGACGCGGCACAGCCCCTTTCGTGCTGCCTCCGCCGTAGCTGGGGACAACCAGAATATAGGGGCGATCAACTTTCAATGCAGGCTGTTCTGTCGCTATCGGAATTCTCAGGGCTGGCAAGCCAACCCTGGAAATGAAGCGATGCGTGTTTTCCGACTGGCTGGAGAAATAGACCAGCGGGTTCATATTGCCCCCTTACTGCAATTGCAGGGCGGCGTTCAGAGTACTGATCTTATCCGGGCGGAAGCCGCTCCAATGATCGTCGGCCGTCATCACGACGGGTACCTGTTGATAGCCCAACGCTCTTACCTGCTGCAACGCCTGTTCATCTTCAGTTAAGTCCACCAGTTGATAGTTAATTCCTTGCTTGTCCAGCGCACGGCATGTGGCGTTGCATTGAACACAATCTGGCTTAGTGAAAATAGTAATACGCATGATTCGTATTTACCCTTTGGCGTGAAAGAAGTATGTCGGAGCGGCTATCTTCAGGGCATGTGCACCCGAACCGATCCACTGGGTAGCAACCCGTTACGCGAGCGCCACACAAAGAATACTAGATGTGGGTGTTTTAAATTTCAACCACACAAGATATATGATTTTTAGTTGGCCTTATATCAATTGACGCGAACCCAGATGCAGCAAGGCTGGGAGAGAATGCAAGCAAAAAATGCAGAAAGAAATAAATGTGAGGCGCATCATTTTTGACGAAATAGTGTGCGACGAAATGAAGGGTAATGTGGGAAAGACAAAAGCCAACATGACTAATCCAGCTTTCCTTTGGTAAAAGCTGGCTTCTTAGTAACGCTTTTTTATGCTGACTAAGAGACAGTTTCGTGCGCAATGATACCGTCATTTTCATGCTACTTCATAGCACGCGCCCGACGCAGGGCGTTCAGTCGCCGCCGCCCTGCGAACTCAGGCTTCCGGCTAAATTATGCCGCTACGCGGTGCCATCGGTGTTCATGACCCCTTTTCGAGCCGCCAGTGACGCGTTTACTCGCCCCATTAATGGGGCTCACCCTTCGGGCCAGCACAAGTGCTGTTCAAAAACGTCTCTGACGTTTTTGTCCGACGCGGCACTGGCTTTCGCGGCATCCATGCCGCTCACTCGGTGTTCATGCACACCGCTGCATAATTTTTACGCCGGATAACGGCAAAATCCTCGATGCCCTTATATTTGTGACTAAGAGACAGCCCTGTGAAGTGAGATGTATTGATTACAGAACGGGCAGGTTTCTGCCGTAATAGATTTCCTGCATTTCGTGATACAGCAGATCGGTAATTCTTTTCCGTTCAGCAGCGCTGAGTTCTTCTGGGCTGACGTTGAACAGGTAATGTTTCAGGTCGAAGTCTTTCAACAACATCTTGGTATGGAAGATATTTTCCTGATACACGTTCACGTCCATCATGTGATAGAGCGCTTTCATATCCTCGGACATGAAGTTCTGAACCGAATTGATCTGGTGATCGATGAAATGTTTTATGCCATTGACATCACGGGTAAATCCCCGCACGCGGTAGTCGATGGTCACAATATCGGATTCAAGCTGATGGATGAGATAGTTCAGCGCCTTCAGCGCCTTCAGCGGTGAAATCAAGCCACAGGTAGACACTTCGATATCTGCGCGGAAGGTACAAAGCCCGCCTTCCGGGTGGCTTTCTGGATAGGTATGAACACAGATATGGCTTTTATCCAGATGCGCAACAACGGAATGGGGCAACGGCCCAGGATGTTCTGAGGTATCGACATCTCGTGGATCGATGGGTTCTTCGCTGACCAGAATGGTCACGCTGGCACCTTGTGGATCGTAGTCCTGACGCGCGATGTTAAGGACGTTGGCACCGATAATTGAGCAGGTTTCAGTGAGGATTTCTGTTAAACGGTTAGCGTTATATTGTTCGTCGATATAAGCGATATAACCATCGCGATCGTCGGCCGTTTTGGTGTAACAGATATCGTAGATACAAAAACTCAGGCTTTTCGTCAGGTTGTTAAAGCCGTGTAGTTTCAGCTTGTGCAATTTACGTCACCCCCTTGTGGTTGTGTGATTACCCTAAGTGATGGATTATTGCGCATTCTGTAGCGCGTTCAGCAGGTACTGTGGTAGGGCAAAACTGCCGATATGAACATCAGGCGTGTAATAGCGACAGGTCATCCCTGACTGCGCAAAACGTTGGCGCAGCATGGCGGCGTCTATCTGGCGCAGTGCCGGGTTATTACTAGCCCAGGCGAACGTCATAATGCCGCCGTAGTAAGTCGGGATTGCCGCCTGATAAAAATTGACATCACTGAAATAGTGGCTGAGTTTTTTATGGCTGCCGACGGCTTCATCCTGTTGTAGGAAACATACGCCATTCTGCGCGACGAAAATTCCGCCTTCATTCAGGCAGCGGGCACAACCCTGATAGAAATCAGAGGTGAACAGGCTTTCGCCGGGGCCGATGGGGTCGGTGCAATCGGAAATGATGACGTCAAACTTGTCGCTGCACTGTCTGACGAAATTAACGCCGTCATCAATCACCAGATTAAAACGCGGGTCGTCATAGCTACCAGCGCTGTGATTGGGCAAGTACTGGCGACAGAACTCCACCACGCCTGCATCGATCTCCACCATCGTGATATGTTCGACGCCGTGATGTCGGCTGACTTCCCGCAGCATACCGCCATCGCCGCCACCGATAATCAGTACGCGTTTGGCGTTGCCGTGTGACAGTAGAGGGACGTGGGTGAGCATTTCGTGATAGATAAACTCATCGCGCTCGGTGGTTTGCACCACGCCGTCAAGCGCCATTACACGGCCTAATGCGTCGTTTTCAAAGATGATGAGATCTTGATGATCGGTCTTCTCGTGATACAACACGCGATCAACCGAAAAATACTGGCCAAAGTTGGCATGCAGGGTTTCATACCAAATTTCTTTCTGGGACATGTTAGGGCTTCCTCCGCGATAACAGCCATGAAAATTGGCGCGCCATCATAGCCGACTCTTTTGCCGCATGCACGGTCAAATTTCAGTCAGCGCGGAGGAGGAGGGGAATTACTGCGCGTAGGAGAGTAAACCGAGTGAATTGCGTGCCAGAGACTGACATTTCTTCGGGGTAGGAATCGCAATTTTACTCAGATCGCGATAGCTGTCTTCACCCATCGCCGTCATATCATAAGCGCTGTAATTGCTGAGATCCCAGCGGTTTTGCTGAGCAAAGGCGACCAGTGTCCGACGAATCTGTTCATTCGGCAGATCTTGATAGCCGCAGTGGTTTTTCAGATAAACAAAGATCGCAGTCAGATCGGCCAGATCTTCCGCTTCAAATTCATTTAGCGCCTTGCTGGCGGAAGAGAAGCTCATCAGGCTTAGCAGGAGCAGAGCCAGCGCAGAGTTTTTCATGGTTGAACCTGTTCCAAATATCGTCAGATGACGTTATCACAGATATCCCATGCGGTTCCAAGTTTTCTTACGGGAAACATCTGATATCCCCGTCATTCTTCAAGCTGCATGTGCGTTGGCTTTCCTTGCTCACCCCAGTCACTTACTTATGTAAGCTCCTGGGGATTCGCTGTGTCGCCGCCTGCTTGCAACTCGAATTATTTAGGGGATTGCGATAAAAAACGAATGGCAAAAAGGCGGAAAAATAATAAGCGCAATCTTTTGAAATGGTTAATATTTATTTTACTGCCGTGTGGTGATGAAAATCACCTTGAGGCAATCGCAGGATTAAAGCCCATTTATCGTTGTTTGATACGATGACGCCGCCGTCAGGCTCTGTTATTAATAACAGCGATCTCATCCAATACAGTTTTGATTCTATGATCTCCGGTGTCTGGCGCGTCAGTAGTTGGTTGTTGGCGGGACTGTTGCTGCTTCCTTTAGCAACGGTTTTTTATCAGGCTTTTTTTGCCGATGGGCTGGGATTCGCCCCACTGTGGCACATTGGGTTACCCACCTACCTGATACATTCTGTCGTTATCGTGATGGGTACGCTTTTCTTCAGCTTACTGTTTGGGTTGCCTTCGGCCTGGTTTGTTGCCATGTATCGCTTTCCCGGTCATCGTGTACTGCAATGGGCGCTTTGCCTGCCAATCGCGATGCCCGCGTTCCTGCTCGCTTACCTTTATACCGATGTGTTACGGCACCTGTCCCCGTTGTTGCGGGAAGGCGGTTTGCAGATTGTATCGTCGTGGGAGGAATTCCACGTTGCTGGGCTACCTGTTTCACTGGGCTGCGTAAGTCTGGTGCTGGCGCTGGTGTTGTATCCCTACATTTACCTGTTGGTACGCGAAGCGCTGGTGAAACAGCCAGCCAGCTTGATTCACTCTGCTCGTTTACTGAATCAAACGCGTTCCCAGGTTTTGCGCCGCTTATGCTTGCCTATTGCGCTGCCTGCCATTGCCTGCGGTGGTGCGTTAGTGGTGGTCGAAACATTGGGCGATTATGGCGCGGCGTCCTACCTTAATATTCCAACCATGACAACACAGGTGCTGGATACCTGGCAGAAGCAGGGCGATCTCGGCGCAGCAGCGCGCCTTGGCGTCTTGATCTTGCCTGCGATCTTCCTCTTGATGTTTCTGGTTAATCTTTGGCGCCGTAAGCAGAAAATTTATCAAGCTCAAGCGAACACTTCTCTGGTGGTTACGCCCGTGTTGAGTGGGTGGCGCAGCAAGGTGGTGCGTGGCTACTGTTGGGGAATCGTTTGTCTGTCATTCTTGTTCCCGGTGCTGTATCTGTTATTTCTGGCTCTCCAGCACATAATGTCCGTATGGGATATGGCTTTCCTCCAGGCGGTAATGAATAGCCTGTTGGCGTCAGCCATCGCGACAGTCATCATTACGCTGATGGCGCTGTCGTTTATTTTCTACACGCGTACGGCTGGGATATTTGCCAATCAGACGCCGGTTCGGCTGGTCAGCCTGAGTTTTGCCTTGCCCGGCGCAGTACTGGCTGTCGGGCTGTTTACCTTGCTGTCGCTGGTGGATAGCGGGATTAACCTGTTTGCCCGCGCGGCGGGGTTGCCTACCGCCGATGCCCTGCTGGCCGGGTCGCTGTTTATTCTTATCCTCGCCTATAGCGTTAAATTCGGGCGTCTGATGCTGGACAGCCTTGAGCGCAGTATGGACGCCATTCCGCGCTCGCTGGACAGCGCGAGCCTTGTTCTGGGGGCTTCTCCCCTCAGCCGCTGGTCACGCGTGCATATTCCGCTGTTGCGTCGCAGCCTGTTCATCGGGGCGCTGCTGATTTTTACGGAAAGTATGAAAGAGCTGAATGTCTCGCTGCTGCTGCGCCCTTTTGGGATTGATACGCTGGCAACGTATGTTTTCCGCTTTACGGCGAGTGAGCAGGTTGCGTCATTTGCCTTGCCTGCGCTGGTGCTAGTGGCGGTGGGGCTGATCCCTGTTTTCTGGCTGAATCGCGCACTGAATATAAAAGGATAATCACATGGCCGCGTCGATAGATATTCTGAACGTTCAGGCGGTAAGCTGTACGTTGCAGCAATCCCCTGTGTTGGAGAACATCTCATTTGCCGTACGCGACGATGAGACAATCTGCCTGTTGGGCCGAAACGGCTGTGGCAAAACGGCGCTATTACAGGTGATTGCGGGCCTGCTGCCGATTACTCAGGGCAAAATTTTGCTGGAAGGTGAACCCGTCAGCTCGCCGCAAGCGTACGTCTTGCCCGAACTGCGTCAGGTTGGCCTGATTTTTCAGGACTACGCGCTCTTTCCGCATCTGACCGTGGAAGGCAACATTGCGTTTGGGCTATATGGCCGCCCGGAAAGCGAGGTGAAGCCAATCTGTGCGGAAATGCTGACGCTCCTACAGTTGGATGAGGTCGCTGCACATTATCCACATGAACTATCGAACGAACAGCAGCAGCGTCTGGCGATTGCCCGTGCGCTGGCCTGTGAGCCGAAACTGCTATTGCTGGATGAGCCGTTTCCCGGTCTGGACAGTCAGACCCGTTATCGCCTGATCACCGAATTGCGGCAGATTCTCAAACAGCGTCATGTTGCGGCGGTTTTCGCTACGCACAGCCGGGAAGAAGCCTTTGCCTGCGCCGACCATCTGATTCTGCTGGATGAAGGGAAGATTATGCAGCAGGGCTATCCCTCTGAGCTGTACCATCGTCCGAATAGCCGCTTTGTGGCTGATTTTATGGGGAATACGAACTATTTGCCCGTGAAAATCATGAGCGACCACCAGTGGCAAAGCCCATTGGGCGATCATCATGCGACCCATCCCCTCAATCAGCCAATGGATTCACAGTGCGACTGGATGGTACGACCGGCAGACGTGGCGCTGGCACTCGATCCCGATGGCCCGGCGTCGATCGAAGATCGGCTGTTTATGGGCACGTCAAACTTGTATCGGGTGAAGCTGGGGGAACTGATGCTGTTGGTGCAGACCGGCAACTGGTTTGAACCGGGGCAGCAGATACGGTTAAGCATTAAGACGGATCCGCCAGTCTTGTATCCTGCTTTACCCGCCGTCAGCACTCCGGCTGACGGCCCTGAAAAGCAATGATTACGCCTCGTGCAGGTCTGCCGCTGGCATGAGCCAGGTGCTGTTGTGCTTTTCAAACCCTAATTTGGGGTAGTAATCCACTGCCAGCGGCGCGGCCAGCAAAATGATTTTGCAGCCTTTTTCCAGTTGCTGAGCGGTTTGTTGAATCAGTTTCTTGCCTATTCCTGCATGCTGATAGTCCTCTGACACCGCCAGATCGGACAGATAGCAGCAAAAATGAAAATCCGTCACGCTGCGCGCAATTCCCACCAGTGTTTCCCCTTGCCAGGCGGAAACCAGCAGGTTGGCGTGCTTAAGCATACCGGCAATCGCGGTCTGATCATCCAGCGGGCGGCGCGGCCCCAATGAGGTTTTTGCCAATAGTTCAACGAACTGCTGGCTGGAAAGCGGGGCATTCACTTTGTAGCAAACATCCACTGATGACGTGCTCATGATGTCTCCTTCATGGTGTGGTTTCTGATATACTTCGCGCGCCTGGGCATTGCCCAGACTGATGTAAACATCTGGATTGTTAAACATCAGCATCGTTAAACATCAGCATTGGCGCATCATCGATAATGAGTCTGTCATTCTGCCGATGGTGCTGAATACCTTACTTCAAAGAGTTATCAGTATGATGAAACATACCGTGGAAGTCATGATTTCTGAGCAGGAAGTGATGGCGCGGGTTACCGAACTGGGGCAACAGATCAGCGAACACTACCGTGATAGCGGCAGCGATATGGTGCTGGTAGGGCTATTACGCGGATCGTTTATCTTTATGGCCGATTTATGCCGGGCGATCGACGTCCCTCACGAAGTGGATTTCATGACGGCATCCAGCTATGGCAGCGGTATGAACAGTACGCGCGATGTGAAGATCCTGAAAGATCTGGATGAGGATATTCGTGGCAAAGACGTGTTGATCGTTGAAGACATCATCGACTCAGGTAATACGCTGAGCAAAGTGCGGGAAATTCTGCAACTGCGTGAGCCGAAATCGCTGGCTATCTGTACGCTGCTGGACAAACCAGAGCGCCGTGAAGTGGCAGTGAAGGTCGAGTGGGTTGGGTTCTCGATTCCTGATGAGTTCGTCGTGGGTTACGGTATCGACTATGCTCAGCACTATCGCCATTTACCTTACGTCGGCAAGGTTGTTCCGCAGGAATAATGACAAGACAAGGCCGATGCCGTGAGCGACGCCCAGCGAGTGGGCGTCAGGCAGTGAATCAAGGCAGAGAGGAAATTGCACGGCGATAACGCTGTTCCAGCGTTTCCCGGTTGGTCGCTGTCACTTCCAGGTCGCGCAGGCGGCCATCCTGAATACCGTAAACCCAACCGTGGATCGTGACTTTCTGTCCACGTTTCCATGCGGACTGCATGATGGTGGAGTGGCCGAGGTTATACACCTGCTCGACAACGTTGATTTCACAAAGCGTGTTCAGGCGCTGTTCGGGAGGCAATTCCCCCAGCAGCGAACTATGCTTGTACCACAAATCACGGATATGCAGCAGCCAGTTGTTAATCAAACCCAGTTCCGGGTTTTCCACCGCAGCCTGAACACCGCCGCAGCCGTAGTGGCCGCAGATGATAATGTGTTCGACTTCGAGAACTTCGACGGCATATTGCACGACAGACAGGCAATTGAGGTCGGTGTGAATAACCAGATTTGCGACATTGCGGTGAACAAACAGTTCACCAGGCTCAAGGCTGGTCAGACTTTCCGCAGGTACGCGACTGTCCGAGCATCCAATCCATAGAAAACGGGGACGTTGTGCCTGCGCCAGACGTTCAAAGTAGCCAGGATCCTCTTCCACCATCGTTTTAGACCAAAGCTGGTTGTTCGCGATGAGCGTTTCGATTTCTTTCATGAAAGTAAATGACCTGTAACAAACAAGGGGCAGTGAGGAGTAATATAAGGCAACATGCGTCGTTTGAAAAACGATAGTTTATCTCCATCATAACTTCGAACCTGTAGAACTCACTGATAATAAGGCAATCCATTTCTTATGACATATGCACTGGAACTGGCGCAATTAACCAAAACCTATCCGGGAGGCGTCAAGGCGTTACGAGGGATCGACCTGAACGTGGAAGCGGGGGATTTCTATGCGCTACTGGGGCCAAATGGCGCGGGAAAATCCACCACGATTGGGATTATCAGCTCGCTGGTGAACAAAACCGCCGGTAAAGTTCGCGTCTTCGGCTATGACCTTGAGCTGGATAAAGTGAATGCAAAACGCCAACTGGGGCTGGTCCCGCAGGAATTTAACTTCAACCCGTTCGAAACGGTATTACAGATTGTGGTTAATCAGGCTGGCTACTATGGCGTGAAACGTCAGGATGCCTTGCTGCGTGCGGAAAAATACCTGAAACAGCTGGATCTATGGGAGAAACGCAGCGAAAAGGCGATGATGTTGTCCGGTGGGATGAAGCGTCGTCTCATGATTGCACGTGCGCTAATGCACGAGCCTAAACTGCTGATTCTTGATGAACCGACCGCCGGTGTAGATATCGAATTACGTCGTTCTATGTGGGGCTTTTTGAAGGAGCTGAACGCACAGGGCACCACGATTATCCTGACGACGCACTATCTGGAAGAAGCGGAAATGTTGTGCCGCAACATTGGGATCATCCAGCGGGGAGAGCTGGTGGAAAATACCTCAATGAAGCAGCTGCTTGGCAAGTTGAAATCAGAAACGTTTATTTTCGATCTGGCGGCGAAAAGCCCGCTGCCGCAGCTTGAAGGCTACACGTTCCGCTTGACGGACACGTCAACGCTGGAAGTCGATGTGATGCGTGAGCAAGGCATGAATGCGCTATTCAGCCAGCTAAACGCACAGGGGATAACGATATTAAGTATGCGTAATAAAGCGAATCGGTTGGAAGAGCTGTTTGTCACGCTGGTGAATGGGACAAGCGGTAAGGGAGATAAGGCATGATGCATTTGTATTGGGTGGCGCTACAGAGTATCTGGGTGAAAGAAGTCACCCGATTTGGGCGTATCTGGATTCAGACGCTGGTGCCGCCAGTGATCACCATGACGCTGTATTTTATTATTTTCGGTAACCTGATTGGCTCGCGTATCGGTGAAATGCACGGTTTTACCTACATGCAGTTTATCGTACCGGGTTTGATCATGATGGCGGTGATCACCAACGCGTATGCCAACGTGGCCTCTTCCTTCTTCAGCGCCAAGTTTCAACGCAACATTGAGGAACTGCTGGTTGCACCGGTGCCGACTCACGTGATTATCGCGGGCTATGTTGGCGGGGGGATCGCACGTGGCCTGTGCGTGGGGATTTTGGTAACGGCGGTATCGCTGTTCTTCGTCCCGCTGCACGTTCATGCCTGGTGGGTCATTGTTCTGACGCTGTTATTGACGGCAATGCTGTTCTCGCTGGCGGGATTATTGAACGCGGTCTTTGCGAAAACCTTTGATGATATCAGCCTGATTCCGACGTTTGTGTTAACGCCGCTGACCTATCTGGGCGGGGTGTTTTACTCACTGACGTTGCTGCCACCGTTCTGGCAGGCTGTGTCTAAACTGAACCCGGTGGTGTACATGATTAGCGGCTTCCGTTACGGCTTCCTCGGAATTCAGGACGTGCCACTGCTGTTTACGATGTCGGTACTGATTGCCTTTATCGTGGTGTTTTATCTGCTGGTCTGGTGGCTGATTGAGCGCGGACGTGGGCTGCGGACGTAGTAGGTGAATGAGAAGGCGGTGGTAACACCGCCTTTTACTTAGCGATCAGGCAACCTGAACCGGAATCGCTTTGGCCTGACGTTGCAGTTCGTTATCGCCAGAGAAATAGGCAACCTTGGGGTTGTGACTTCTGGCTTGCTCGTCGGACATCTGCACATAGGAACAGATAATCAGTTTGTCGCCCACGCAGGCAAGGCGAGCGGCTGCACCGTTTACGGAGATAATGCGTGAACCTCTTTCGCCTGCAATGGCGTAGGTAGAGAAACGCTGACCGTTATCAACGTTGTAGATATCAATCGCTTCGTATTCCAGAATGCCAGCGGCATCCATAAAATCCTGATCGATGGCGCAAGAGCCTTCATAATGCAAGTCAGCCTGAGTCACTTTGACCCGGTGCAGCTTGCCTTGCAGCATGGTACGTATCATCGCTTTGTTACCTCGGTTCATACAGTCAAATCGACCTGGTGGTTATCAATCAATCTGGCCTTGCCTAACCAGGCAGCCATCAAAATCACTGCTCGTGTGCTGGCAGTGTTCAGCGGTTGTAGCGTATCAGCATCGCGGATAAACAGTTCATCAGGCGTAAAACCCGCTTCGCGCAACTGCTCTGCCGTCTGTTCCAGCAATGTGTCTATCTGGCGATCGCCGTTGTCCAATTGCGCGGAAAGCGCCATCATCAGCTGATAAAGTGTTGGTGCCAACTGGCGTTCTTCAGCACTGAGGTAGCCATTACGCGAGCTCAATGCCAAACCGTCTTTGGCACGCACGATAGGGACACCGATGATATCAATGTCATAGCCCATATCGCGGACGAGCTGCCGAATCAGTGCTAACTGCTGGTAATCTTTTTCACCGAAGCAGGCTACATCCGGCTGTACCAGATTGAACAGCTTGCTGACGATGGTGGCTACGCCGCGAAAATGGCCGGGACGGCTGGCACCTTCCAACATAGAAGACAGTCCAGGCACATCGACAAACGTTTGTGATTCCAGCCCATTGGGGTATATCACATCGGGGCTCGGTGCGAAAACCAGATCGGCACCGCGGCGATTCAATTTCTCGCAGTCTTCCTGCAATGTCCGCGGGTAGCGGGCTAAATCATCTGGCCGCTCAAACTGCATGGGATTGACAAAAATGCTGACAATAACGATGTCGGCGCGAGATCTGGCTTCATCGACCAGCGTCATGTGTCCGTCATGCAAGTTACCCATGGTGGGAACCAAAGCAATGCGTTTCCCTTCCTGACGCCAGCGGCGGATTTCGCGGCGCAGCAGCAGAGGGGTTTCGATTATTAACACACTCGTACTCCTAAAAAATATACCCGTCATACTTCAAGCTGCATGTGCGTTGGCTACGATACTCGCCCCACTTGCGTGGACCTCGCCCCGTAGGGGCCGCTGCAAGCAGCGTTCAAATCTGCCACAGGCAGATTTGTCACTCACCCGAATCACTTACTCAAGTAAGCTCATCGGGATTCTTTCTCTTGCCGCGTTACGAGGCCCATAAATGAGCCTCGCCCTAAAGGGGCCAACGCTTTGCGTTGTTCAAAACGTTAACGTTTTGTCCTGCAACTCGAATTATTTAGGGCATAAGTCCGATTAACGGAATGCTCGTTTTTTAATGAAATGAATGTTCTTCGGCCGGGTAAATACCCTGTTCGACTTCTTGTGCATACAAACGCACTGCCGCGCGGATATCGCCCCCGCTTTGCGCCAGAAAGTTCTTGGCAAACTTGGGCGTGTTGTCACCGGTAATGCCGAAAGCATCATGCATAACCAGAATCTGCCCGTCGGTAACGTTGCCTGCGCCAATGCCGATCACTGGAATCGACAGCGCGTCGGTGACGCGTTTAGCCAGCGTGACAGGGACGCATTCCAGCACGAGCAACTGTGCACCGGCTTCCTCAAGTGCGAGGGCATCGGCCAGTAGCTGATTGGCATCGCTTTCGCTCCGGCCCTGAATTTTATAGCCGCCGAAGATGTTAACGGATTGCGGTGTCAGACCCAGATGGCCGCAAACTGGCACGGCGCGTTCGGTCAGCATTTTTACCGTTGGCGCAAGCCAGCTTCCGCCTTCCAGCTTCACCATATTTGCGCCTGCGCGCATCAGCTCTGCGGCCTGGCTGAACGTTTGTTCCGGCGTGGCATAGGTCATAAAAGGCATATCGGAGAGAACCAGCGCCAGTGGTGCGCCGCGGCGAACACACTGCGTGTGGTAAACGATATCGTCTGTGGTCACGGGCAATGTGGAATCGTGACCCTGCACGGTCATGCCCAGTGAGTCACCGACCAGCATTACACGGATGCCTTGTTCAAAAAACAGGCGGGAGAAGCTGGCGTCGTAAGCGGTAATCGTAGCGAATTTTCGCTGATCTTGTTTCCATTGGCGCAAATGGGAGATAGTCGTCGGTTTCATGACGGTCTTCCTATGTCAATAGGGCGAAGAATTGAGGGGGACATTCTAATGTAAGCCGACGAGTAGCGATATACCCGTCGCGCGTCAAGTTGCAGATGTGATGGCTATGGGGAACCGAATGTTCCGGTCGGCTTCTCGTCATCCCACCGTTCATTATCCCATAAGGTCAGACCGTTGCGGTCAACATGGGTTAGCCGTTGAGTGAGCGTTTCACCGTCGGGGAATGTCAGTTCAGGGGCGATTTCCGCGAGCGGATAGAGCATGAATTCGCGATTTTTCATGTCGTAATGCGGCACGGTCAAACGTTCAGTCTGGATGACGACATCGCCGAACAGCAGAATATCCAGATCCAACGTGCGCGGGCCCCAGCGGTGTTCCTTGCGTTCACGGCCTTGTTCCAGCTCGATGGCTTGTGTGTGATCCAGCAGCGATTCGGCCGCTAATGCGGTTTCCAGTTCAACGACGGCGTTGAGGTAGTCTGGTTGATCCTGCGGGCCAAGCGGGCGGCTACGATAAAATGAGGAGCAGCAAACGACGCGAGTGTGTGGAATCGTGTCCAGCGCAGACAATGCTGCGCGCACCTGTTGCAAAGGCTGGGCAAGGTTGCTGCCCAGCGCCAGATACACACGTACCATCAGGCTTGATCTCTGCGGGCCGCTGTCGGTTTACGCGGTCGGCGAGGGCGGGAACGGCGGTGTGGCGTCGGGCCATCATCCAGAGATTTCAGCATGTTTTGCTGACGCGGCGGTGCGGCAACCTGGAATTCTCCCCACCACTGAGCCAGGCGCAGCAGCTCCTGATGATTTTCGATTTCGGCACGCAGACAAAGCAGGTCATACGCGGCGCGGAATTTAGGGTGTTCCATCAGTTTATAAGCGCGTTTACCCTGACGACGCGACAGGCGCGTTTGCAACTGCCAAATATCACGAACTAACGACGTAATGCGCTTAGGAATGGCCAGAGAACGGCACTGTTCATCCAGTACATCGTTCATCGCTAGCGAGAAGGCATCGAAGTAAGCCAGACCACTTTCCTGGGCCAGCTTTTGCGCATGCTCAACCAGCGGATACCACAGCATGGCGGAAAACAAAAACGCCGGATTGACCCGCATGTCATTTTGCAGGCGCTGATCGGTATTTTTCAGCACCTGTGCAACCATACGCTCCAATGTGGAATCGCCGTTTGGTGTGAAGTAGCGACTCAGCAGCGGGAAAAGCGGCTGGAACAGCTGGTATTCACACAGCATTTTATAGGTTGGATAGCCATAGCCTGATTGAAGCAGCTTCAGCGACTCTTCAAACATGCGCGCCGCAGGAATATCGTGCAACAGTGAGGCCAGACGAGGAATCGGCTCAGCGGTTTCCGGGCTGACCGTCATGTTCAGCTTGGCAGCGAAACGGACGGCGCGCAGCATACGCACCGGGTCTTCACGGTAGCGCGTTTCGGGATCGCCAATCATACGGATGACGCCCTGACGCAGGTCGTTCAGACCACCAGTGTAGTCACGAACGCTGAAATCAGCGATGCTGTAATAGAGGCTATTGATCGAGAAATCGCGGCGCTGTGCGTCTTCTTCAACCGAGCCGAAAATATTGTCGCGCAGCAGCATGCCGCTCTGAGCCTGCTGAGAAGAATTCTTGGTTTCCTGCTGTTCCTGATGTTGATCGTGGTGACCACGGAACGTGGCAACTTCAATCACCTCTGGCCCGAACATGATATGGGCGAGACGGAAACGACGCCCAACCAAACGACAGTTGCGGAACAACTTGCGCACCTGATCGGGCGTGGCGTTAGTGGTGATATCAAAATCCTTCGGCTTTTTGCCCAGCAGCAGGTCACGTACGCCGCCGCCAACCAGATAAGCCTCGTAGCCCGCTTTGTTCAGGCGATAAAGTACTTTCAGCGCGTTATCGCTGATGTCGCTGCGTGAAATAGTGTGTTGGTCACGCGGAATCACCGTCAGATGCTGATGTGGTTCCTCTGATTCGACCATGTCGTTCTCACGATTCAGTACTTTACGGCAAAAATTAGCAACTCGGGAAAAGATAATACACCTCGATAGTGATGGATAAATCAACGGCACAGCAAAAAACGTCTGGGAGATATTTTTGACATCGCCCCGACGATGGCCTGCAAAGGTGACGGCTAAGGATGACGCGTCACTAAAAATAGCGGCTAATCATAGCTCACCAATGCCCCTTTGAGAATGCTGATGTGATCGCGGACGCGTTTATTGCCGCTTGCAACGGGACGATATCAAGTGACCAGTGCGCGACAGACCATGCCAGCAATGCGGAAAGCGTCATATCCTGACCGTTTTCCGGCAGCGGTTGATGCAAAAATTGCAGTGCAGCCAGCAGCACGGGACGCGGATCGCTGTTCGGCAGCGCTGGGGCATGATTCTGTTTGGACAGTTTATTTCCTTCTGTATTCAGCACCAGCGGCAGATGAACATAGGTAGGGATCGCGTAGCCCAGCTTCTGATAGAGTGAAATTTGCCGCACTGTCGGCTCGATCAGATCGGCGCCGCGCACGATCTCCGTAATACCCTGATCGTTATCGTCGATCACGACGGCCAGATTATAGGCAAACAGCCCATCGCGGCGGTGGATAATAAAATCTTCCTGCGCGAGTGCCGTGTCGGCATACAGTTCGCCACGCAATTTATCGTGAAAGTGAAATACCGGCGTTGTTTGGCGCAGGCGTAGCGCGGCGTTATCGGAGGGCAGGTTACGCGTCCGGCAATGGCCGTCATAGTGTCCACCTAGCTGCTGAATACGGCTACGCGTACAGGTGCAGTAGTAGCTCATTCCCAGCTGTCGAAGCTGCTGAAGGATCTCGCGGTAACGTGCATGGCGCTGTGACTGGTACATCACCTCGCCGTCCCAATACAGGCCGTAATGTTCTAACTGGGCGAGTATACGGGAGGCGGCTCCGGGAATTTCCCGTGGCGGATCGATGTCTTCAATACGTACCAGCCAGCGCCCTTGTTGGGAACGCGCCTGAAGATAACTACCCAGTGCGGCGATGAGTGAGCCAAAATGCAGATCGCCAGAGGGAGAAGGCGCAAAACGTCCGACGTAGTGGTCGGTTTCAGTAAAGGGATTCACTTCAGGAGAAGGGGTCGTTTCGGTAAAACTATTTTTTTGTGTAAAACAAACAGTTCCAGACATAAGGGGTTGATGCTATCTCGTCAGCGTTTTATCCAGACAGAAGATAGAGTGATGAACATCATTCATCAGCGGTAGCGTTCCTGGAGTCGGCCCCCGCGACGGGCAGGAGCCGATTCTGGACAGGAAAATTAGCCTGCCATTTGCTTTTCGCGTATCTCTGCCAGTGTCTTGCAGTCAATACACAGATCGGCAGTCGGACGTGCTTCCAGACGGCGGATGCCAATCTCGACGCCACAGGATTCGCAGAATCCGAAATCCTCTTCTTCGATTTTCACCAGCGTTTTGGCGATTTTCTTGATCAGTTTGCGCTCACGGTCACGGTTACGCAGTTCGAGACTGAACTCTTCTTCCTGCGCTGCGCGATCCACGGGATCGGGGAAATTAGCGGCTTCATCGCGCATGTGCGATACCGTACGATCCACTTCATCCATGAGTTGGTTGCGCCATGCTTCAAGAATACGCTTGAAATGAGCCAGCTGAGCGTCGTTCATATACTCTTCGCCCGGCTTCTCCTGGTACGGCTCTACTCCGGCAATTGCGAGAATGCTCAGAGAAGATGTCTTACGGTTTTGCCCTTCTTGCATGTTGCTTCTCCTACATAACACGACACGCATAATACCCTTTTATGCAGTGAAATTGCGGCGTTGTTGGCCATAACTTCAGCTATCTGGGTATATCGGCCCCCAAAGGGGGAAAAACAGGCCGCTATAAATAGCAGATGAAGATGGGGTTGGCAATGCTTCCTGACACCGGCCTGATAAAGTGTGAGGAACAACCTGCTTACATTAAATAATAAACAATGTGTTACGCCTTTGGTGGTGCGTTCGGCGTGTTATGCAATGCTTTTACTTCATCCCAACAACGGTAGTTTGTGCGTCAATGTAATACCGTCAGGGCATAATGTGGAGCCGTAACATAAAATTTCAACCCCTGCCCGTTGTGCTTCTGTAAATAATTCCGCATAGCGTGAATCAATATGCCGGGCGGGAGAAACCTGCTGGATTCCTGAATGGAGCACCGCGAAAAAAAGCACCGCACGTTTTCCATTGGAAACCATCTGTTGCAGCTCACGCAGATGCTTTTGCCCTCTGAGTGTAACTGCATCGGGAAAGTAACCACATTCATGTTGCAATAATGTGACTGATTTCACCTCAATATAGCAGTCAATCTTGTCCGGCGCCTGTAAAAGCAGGTCGACTCGGCTATTTTCCGTACCGTATCTCACTTCCGTTTTTACGTCTGAATAGCCCGACAGTTCTTCTACGCGATTCTCCAATAAGGCTTCGTATAATAATGTGTTGGCACGCAGAGTATTGACACAAATCCAGTGATTTTGTTGCGTTTCTGTCAGCTCCCAGCTGTGCGGATACTTACGTTTAGGGTTATCGGATGTGGAGTACCAGACGGTATCGCCGGGCGTCGCACAGCCCGTCATCGCGCCAGTATTGGCACAGTGCAGCGTGAACGTCTCGCCTTCCGGGGTCACGACATCGGCCAAAAAGCGTTTGTAACGTTTAATCAATCGGGCGGGTTGTAAACGTGGGGTATAGTTCATGCGTATCCTGTTTTGTTCGTTTATACCCGTCATACTTCAAGCTGCTTGTGCGTTGGCAATACTCGGCTCAGTTCTGAGCCTCGCCCTGAAGGGCCGCCGCAAGCGGCGTTCAAATCGGCTAAGCCGATTTGTCCTTACTTACCCCAGTCACTTACCTGTGTAAGCTCCTGGGGATTCGTTCGGTTGCCGCGTTACAAGGCCATAAATGGGCCTTGCCCTAAAGGGTCAACGCAGAGCGTTGTTCAAAACGATAACGTTTTGTCATGCAACTCGAATTATTTAGGGTATATCTAACTATTTTCTTATTTAATAAATGACCAGCTTTCCAACTGTTGATAGCGGGTTTTGCCATTGTCGAAAAGTGATTCGTAAAGCGAAAATTGCGTCATATCGACCTGCCAACTGAAGGTGGCGGGGGGAATCGCAACGGGACGAGTCGCGCCGCGCAATAGCGTAATGTGTGGATGAAAAGGTAATGCCGTTTGATAAGAGCCGTTGCGTGCGGCCTGAGCGCGCAGCAGTTCCGCGAGCTGTAGCAGCCCACGCGGTGCACGGCGGCAGCCCAGCCAGACAACGCCGGGACGCGGCCAGTGTCCGGCGTCATCCAGCGTAAGGGAAAATACAGGCTGACGGATGCGGCCCGCCAATGTCCGTAAGGCCTGCGCTTTTTGTTCACTAACGTCACCCAAAAAAGCTAGCGTCAGATGAAGATTGGCCGCCGCAACCGGACGACCCGCTTCCGGGGCGAAACGCTCGGCACGCCAGCGGATAATCTCTTGCTGCGTGGTTTCCGGTAGTGATAGGGCAAAAAACAGGCGGCGGGGGGCTGACATGGCGATCTCTCTGTTCTGATTCCATCCGATGCTACATTCATCATGATGCTACAATGCTCGCCGCTGAAAGTTAACCTTATACGGAGATGTCTGTGATTTTACCGCCCGTCAGCGCCGTGCTGGATGATGTCATAACGGCGCTACATACCGCGCCTCAGGTGCTGCTCAATGCCCCAACAGGGGCGGGAAAATCGACCTGGCTGCCGTTGCAATTGCTACAACAGGGTAATTTAAACGGGCGCATCATCATGCTGGAGCCGCGCCGTCTGGCGGCGAAGAGCGTAGCCTGGCGGCTGGCGCAGCAACTCGGCGAGGAACCGGGACAGACGATAGGGTATCGCATGCGGTCAGAAAGCCGCGTGAGTGACGCAACGAGGCTGGAAGTCGTCACCGAAGGGATGCTGACCCGTTTGCTGCAACAGGATGCGGAGCTGCAAGGCGTGGCGCTGATCATCCTTGATGAGTTTCATGAGCGCAGCGTGCAGGCTGATGTGGCACTGGCGCTGCTGCTCGATGTGCAACAAGGGCTACGTGACGATTTAAAACTGCTGATTATGTCCGCGACGCTCGACAATGCGCGTCTGGCGGCGCTGCTGCCGGAAGCCGTCTGCGTGGTTTCCGAAGGTCGCAGCTATCCGGTTGAGCGGTGTTATGTGCCGCTGAATAATCAGGAACGATTGGAAGAGGGCGTTGCGCGACAGGTGCGACGCTTGCTCAGTGAAGAAGACGGTTCACTTCTGCTGTTTTTGCCCGGCGTCGCGGAGATTCGCCGCGTGCAGGCGCTGCTGGAAAATAGCGTGTCGGGCGAGACGGATCTCTGCCCGTTATACGGCGCATTGACGTTGGCGGAACAGCAAAAGGCGATTCTGCCTGCGGAACCGGGTCGCCGTAAGGTGGTGTTAGCCACCAATATTGCAGAAACCAGCCTGACGATTGAAGGAATTAGGCTGGTGATGGATAGCGGTCTTGAACGTGTCGCCAGCTTTGATGTGAAAAGCGGCATCACCCGACTGGTGACACAGCGAGTCAGCCAGGCCTCTATGGTGCAGCGCGCCGGACGTGCCGGACGGTTAAACCCCGGTATTTGCTGGCATCTGTGCTCGCGCGAACAGGCAGAACGCGCAGCGGCGCAAAGCGAAGCTGAGATACTGAATAGCGATTTAAGTAGCGTCTGGCTGGACTTATTACAGTGGGGCTGTACCGATGTGGCGCAGTTAACCTGGCTGGATACACCACCCGCCCCCGCGCTGTATGCCGCACGTCAGCTACTGCGCCAGCTTGGCATTACCGATGAGCAGGATCGGTTGACCGCTGAAGGTCGCAAGATCGCCGCGCTAGGCAGCGATGCCCGTTTGGCGACGATGTTATATGCCGCGTCACAGCAAAACTCAGATGCGCTGGCGACCGCCGGATGTCTGGCGGCGATCCTCGAAGAGCCGCCGCGTAGCGGGTCGATTAATCTGGCTGACTGGCTGCATCGCCCATTGCCGCACTGGCTGCGGCGAGCAAAACAGCTGACACGCCGTTTATCGACGGCTCCGGGGCGTATTGACAGCGGAGAAGCCGACTGGCTGCTGGCACAAGCTTTCCCCGATCGCATCGCCCGGCGGCGTAGCCAGGATGGGCGCTACCAGCTTGCGAACGGCAGCGGTGCGATGATGTCGGCTGATGAGGCGCTATCAGGTACGGAGTGGTTGCTGGCTCCGGCGCTCTTACAGAATAATCAGAACGCGGATGCGCGGATCCTGCTGGCCTTGCCGCTGGATATTGAACGGCTGGAACGGCGGCTACCCGGATTAATAAATGAGCGTAACGTGGTGCACTGGGACGAAGAAAAGGGTACTCTGCGCGCCAGCCAGCGTGACCAGATAGGCTGCCTGACGCTACGAACGCGCCCGTTGAATAAGCCTTCCGATGAAGCATTGCAGCAGGCGCTGTTATCCTGGATTCGGGAGCAGGGGATTGAAGCATTAAACTGGGACGCTGCGGCGTTACAGCTCCGCGCTCGGCTACAGTGCGCTCGCCAGTGGTTGTCTGAGGTTGACTGGCCGCTGGTGGATGACGGTACGCTGCTGGCAACGCTGGAAATCTGGCTACAGCCGTCACTGTCCGGCGTGCGTGATTTACGGGCGCTGCACCAGATTAATTTGAGCGATGCGCTGCTGCGACTGTTGGACTGGTCGCTGCGCCAGCGGCTGGATAGCGCGCTGCCCACGCACTACACGGCACCCGGCGGCAGTCGCTTGCCTATCGCCTATTATGACGATAAACCTCCGGTGCTGTCGGTGCGGATGCAGGAAATGTTCGGTGAGCAGCAGAGCCCGCTGTTGGCAGAGGGGCGTGTGGCGCTGGTATTGGAACTTTTATCACCCGCTCAGCGTCCACTACAAATTACGCGGGATTTAGCGGCATTCTGGCAAGGCGCTTACCGCGAGGTACAAAAAGAGATGAAGGGGCGTTACCCCAAGCATGTCTGGCCGGACGATCCGGCGAATACGGCTCCGACGAGACGTACCAAGAAATATCAGAATCACTAATTTCAGACGTTTCCGCTTTCCCAAAAAAGGGGCTGGAAACAGAGTAGGCGGCTTGAGCGCAGAGCAGATAGCCGTGAACAACCTGATGGAGAAGTTATTGTAATGTCTCGGGATGACCGCGAACCTATCGGACGCAAAGGGAGAGCGCCAAAACGTAAACCTGAACGCAAACAGGCCATACGACGTCGCAGGGATGACGACTATGATGATGATGACTACGATGATTATCAGGACGACTATGACGACGATGATGATTACGATGGCGATGATACGATGACGCGTAAATCGCAGAGAAGACGGCGCTGGCTGGGGCTGGCTATCAAGCTGTTCCTGATCTTTGCCGTTGCGATGGCGATCTATGGCGTGTACCTCGACAGCCAGATCCGCAGCCGTATTGAAGGCAAGGTCTGGCAACTGCCCGCCGCCGTCTATGGCCGTATGGTCAACCTTGAGCCGGGCATGGCCTATAGCCAGAAAGAGATGATCAGCCTGCTGGAAGGTATGCAGTACCGTCAGGTGAGTCGCATTACCCGTCCGGGTGAATTCAGCGTGCGTGGCAACAGCATCGACATGCTGCGCCGTCCGTTTGATTTCCCTGATGGGAAAGAAGGGCAGATTCAGGCGCGCCTGACGTTTGCCAACGATCGTCTGTCGCAGATCCAGAATCTGGATAATCAGCGCAACTTCGGCTTTTTCCGTCTCGATCCAAAACTGATCACCATGATGCAGTCGCCTAATGGCGAACAGCGTTTATTCGTGCCGCGTTCCGGCTTCCCCGATCTGCTGGTTGATACGCTGGTCGCGACCGAAGACCGCCATTTTTATGAACATGATGGTATTAGCCTGTACTCGATTGGCCGTGCGTTTTTAGCCAACATCACGGCAGGACGCGCGGTACAGGGTGGCAGTACGCTGACGCAGCAGTTGGTTAAGAACCTGTTCCTGACTAATGAACGCTCGCTGTGGCGTAAAGCCAACGAAGCCTATATGGCGCTGATCATGGATTATCGCTACAGCAAGGATCGTATCCTTGAGCTGTATCTCAACGAGGTGTACCTCGGTCAGAGCGGTAACGATCAGATCCGCGGCTTCCCGCTTGCCAGCCTGTACTATTTTGGTCGCCCGGTGAATGAACTGAGTCTCGATCAGCAGGCGCTGCTGGTGGGCATGGTGAAAGGGGCGTCGCTGTACAATCCGTGGCGTAATCCGGAGATTACGTTAGAGCGACGCAACTTGGTGCTGCGCCTGCTGCAGAATCAGCAGGTGATTGATGCCGATCTGTACAACATGCTGAGCGCGCGTCCGCTGGGCGTCCAGCCGAAAGGCGGCGTCATCAGCCCTCAGCCTGCGTTTATGCAACTGGTGCGTCAGGAACTGCAACAGCGGCTTGGCGACAAGGTTAACGATCTCTCCGGCGTGAAGATCTTTACCACGCTCGATCCGGTCTCGCAGGATGCGGCGGAAAAAGCGGTAGAGGTCGGCGTTCCGGCACTGCGTGCAGGCCGTAACGTGAGCGATCTGGAAGCGGCGATGGTGATTGTCGATCGTTTTAGCGGTGAAATTCGCGCGATGGTCGGTGGCTCTCAAACGCAGTACGCCGGGTTTAACCGGGCGTTACAGGCGCGTCGTCCCGTCGGGTCGTTGGCGAAGCCGCCGACCTACCTGACCGCGCTGAGTCAGCCGGACACTTATCGTCTGAACACCCTGCTGGCGGATGAGCCGCTGTCGATCAAGCAAGCTAACGGGCAGCTATGGCAGCCGAAGAACTACGATCGTGAGTTCCGCGGCCGTGTCATGCTGGTTGATGCGCTGGCGAACTCGCTGAACGTTCCGACCGTTAATCTGGGGATGGCTGTGGGGCTGAATCAGATCACGGAAACGTTGAAGCGTTTAGGGATTCCGGAAAACGTGATTCAACCTGTACCGGCGATGCTGCTGGGTGCGATCAGTCTGACGCCGATGGAAGTCGCGCAGGAATACCAGACGATCGCCAGCGGCGGCAACCGTGCACCGCTTTCCTCGCTGCGGTCAGTGATTGCGGAAGATGGCACGGTGCTGTACCAGAGCTTCCCGCAGGCTGAGCGGGCGGTTCCGGCACAAGCGGCCTACCTGACGCTGTATGGTATGCAGCAGGTTGTCGAACGCGGTACGTCGCGTTCGCTGGCGGTGAAGTTCCCGAATTATCATCTGGCGGCGAAAACCGGTACCACCAATGACCTGCGTGACAGCTGGTTTGCGGGGATCGACGGTAAAGAAGTGGCGATTAGCTGGGTAGGGCGCGATAACAACGGCCCGGCCAAGCTGACGGGGGCGAACGGTGCGCTGACGATTTATCGTCGCTATCTGGAAAACCAAACGCCGCTGCCGCTCATGCTGACACCGCCGGAAGGCATCACGACCATGACGGTGGATGCCAGCGGTAACTTTATCTGTAACGGCAGCAGCGCCGGGCGTGTCTTGCCGGTCTGGACGGATAACCCGCAGGCGCTATGTCAGTCCAGCCAGCCGCAGCCTTCCGCACAGCAGGGACAGCAAGATGGAGAAGGCGTCGCCGACTGGATCAAACAAATGTTTGGTCAATAAGCGCTTCTCACTGCCCCCGGTTAATCTATTGTTTCTTATAGACAAAGACAGGGGCATCACGTGTTTTGTCGTTATTTGGCGTAAAAAATTATGCTGAGGAGATAGCAGGCTTAGGATGAGCCGCATGGACGCGGCGAAAGCTTGCGCCACGTATGGAACGTGTCGCAAGCGGTCCGTTAAGCCTGATACCGACGAAGGAACCGCGTCAGCGGCATAATTCGCGCTAAAAGCCGGGGTTCATAGGGGGCTGGCGTAGCCCCCTATGTCGGGCGCGTGCTACAAGGTAGCATGAAAATAACGGTATTATCGCGCACGAAACCGCCTCAATAGTGGCATAAAATGTTCCTAATAGGCTGAATCTAATTGGATTTTTTTTCTCTGCTATTTTGAGACGAGCACCGCATCCTGCCTGATACCGCTTTTCCTGTCATGCCATTCCAGCGCTGACAGGTAAAAGTCTTGCGATTGGTATTCTGTTGCGCCTATCATGCTGCCTTTATCGTAATCATTATCGTTCTCTTTTAGCCCGGTTATTACGCGGGGAATTCGAGAGTGACGGGCGTCGCGATCGCTGCTTACTCCTGTCCTTCAGTGACATTAAAAATCAAACACGCTATGCAAAATCAAACTGTACTGCCTGATACCACCTTCAGACTGGACGACGTCAGCTTTTCCGTCGCCGGACGCACGCTGCTACACCCGCTCTCTATCACGTTCCCTGTCGGGAAAGTGTGCGGCCTGATTGGGCATAACGGCTCGGGCAAATCGACCTTGCTGAAAATTTTGGGCCGTCACCAGCCCGCCAGCAGCGGAACCGCATTACTGGGGGAACAGGCTACCGGAAGCTGGGATAGCAAATTATTCGCCCGTCAGGTGGCTTATTTACCGCAGCAGCTTCCCGCTGCCGAAGGGATGACCGTGCGTGAGCTGGTTGCCGTAGGGCGTTACCCGTGGCACGGCGCATTAGGCCGTTTCGGCAGCGCCGATCGGGAAAAGGTCGAGGAAGCCATCACGCTGGTGGGGCTGAAACCGTTCGCCAACCGTCTGGTGGACAGCCTGTCCGGCGGTGAACGGCAGCGAGCCTGGCTGGCGATGACGGTGGCGCAGGATAGCCGCTGTCTGTTACTGGATGAACCGACCTCCGCACTGGATATTGCCCATCAGGTTGAGGTGCTGGCGCTGATCCAGCGCATGAGCCGCGAGCGCGGCATCACTGTCATTGCGGTGTTGCATGATATCAATATGGCTGCCCGCTACTGCGATCACTTGGTGGCACTGCGCGGTGGCAAGATGATTGCACAGGGTGAGCCTGTCGCGCTGATGCAAGGGGATGTGCTCGAAAGCATCTACGGCATTCCCATGGGCATTCTGCCTCATCCGGCTGGTGGCGCACCGGTCAGCTTCGTTTGTTAACTCGGTTTTTCTGCTCATGATGCCTGAACGTTTTTCTTCTCCATCCTCTCCCGATCCGCTACGCCGTCGTTTGCTGACGGCGCTGCTATTGTCGCCGCTGGTGTATTCGGCGGCGAGCAGGGGAACGACTGCCACATTCCCCGATGTAAACCGCATTGTGGCGCTGGAATGGTTGCCCGTTGAGCTGCTTCTGGCGCTAGGCATTACCCCCTTTGCGATCGCGGATAAGCATAACTATAACCTGTGGGTGAAAGAGCCTGCGCTGCCTGACTCGGTGATTGATGTGGGGCTGCGTACCGAGCCAAATCTGGAGTTGCTGACGCAGATTCGCCCGTCCATGATTCTTTATTCTGAAGGCTACGGCCCTTCGGTCGCGAAAATGTCCCGCATCTCTCCGATGCTGGGGTTTGGCTTTAGCAGCGAACAGGGGAAGCCGCTGACGGCGGCACAGTCCTCGGTCATGAAGCTGGCCGATGCGCTAAATATGAAGGCGGCTGGTGAACGGCACCTGATGGAGCTGGCGCAGTTTCTCCAGCAGGAAAAAATCACGCTTCAACCCTATACCCAGCGGCCGCTGTTGCTGATCACGCTGGTCGACAGTCGCCATGTGTTAGTGATTGGCAAGAACAGTCTTTTTCAGGAAGTGATGGATCATATCGGGATAGAAAATGCCTGGCGTGGTGAAACCAGCTTCTGGGGCAGTACGATTGTGGGTATTGAGAGTCTGGCGGAGATCGGTGATGCCAATGTGCTCTGCTTCGAGCATGGCGATAGCGCCATTATCGCGCAGCTTGATAAGAACCCGCTCTGGCAGGCGATGCCGTTTGTGCGTCAACAGCGTGTGCAACGCGTGCCTGCCGTCTGGCTGTATGGCGGAACGCTCTCGGCGATGCGCTTTTGCCGCGTATTGAATCAGGCACTGGAGGCGAGAAATCATGGCTAATCCTTTGTCTGTCGGTTCCTCGCACGCGCACCCGCGTGTTGGTCATCCGCTGGTGCTGCCAGTGGTCGTGATGGGTTTGCTGCTGATCGTGATGCTGGGCATGGGCAGCTACAATTTGCAGCAGCAATTACCGGTATCACAGTGGGTTGCAGGGCTGACCCATCCCGCCTTGAACAATATGCAACAGCTTCTGTTCCATTACAGTCTGTTGCCACGCATGGTGCTGGCGCTGCTGATTGGCGCAGGGCTGGGGCTGTGTGGCGTACTGTTCCAGCAGGTCTTGCGTAATCCGCTGGCTGAGCCGTCAACGCTGGGGATCGCTACGGGGGCGCAACTCGGGATCACGGTCGTTACGCTGTGGGCGTTGCCCGGCGGCGTATGGACCCAGCAGGCCGCGGCGATGATCGGCGCGCTGGTGGTTGGCGCGTTGGTTTTTGGCGTCGCCTGGGGCAAGCGTTTATCACCGGTGACGCTGATACTGGCGGGGCTGGTGCTGAGTTTCTACTGTAGCGCGGTCAATCAGCTGCTGGTGCTCTTCCATCATGAGCAGCTTCAGGGCTTATTCCTGTGGAGCAGCGGCGTACTAAACCAGCAAGACTGGAGCAATGTGCAGTTCGTGCTTCCGCGTCTTCTGGTGTGTTTCTGTCTGGCGCTGCTGTTGATTCGCCCGCTAACGCTGTTGGGGCTGGATGACGGCGTCGCGCGTAATCTGGGGCTTGGGCTGTCGCTGGCACGTCTGAGCGCGCTTGGGTTGGGGATTTTCCTGTGCGCGCAGTTGGTGAATGCGGCGGGCATTATTGGTTTTATCGGCCTGTTTGCGCCGTTGCTGGCGAAAATGCTGGGCGCACGGCGTTTACTTCACCGTCTCTTATTCGCGCCGTTGCTCGGCGCGTTGCTGCTCGGCGTTGCCGATCAGGGCGTGATCTGGCTGAGCCGCGTGTGGCTTGATGTCCCAACGGGCGCAGCGACGGCGCTGATTGGTGCGCCGCTGCTGCTGTGGCTGCTGCCGCGTCTGCGTAATAGTGGCCAGCCCGCGATGATCGACAGTAACAGCACGCCAGCGGCTGAACGTCGCCTGTGGGGAACCTGGCTGGTACTTGGCATCATGCTGCTGGGAATGGTGGTGATCGCAGCGCTGATGCTAGGGAAAGACGCGCAAGGCTGGCAGTGGGGCGGCGGCGATGTGTTAGGGCAACTGCTCTCGTGGCGCTGGCCGCGGGTGCTGGCGGCGCTCACGGCTGGCGTGATGCTGGCGGTCGCGGGAACGTTAATACAGAAGCTGACGGGTAACCCGATGGGGAGCCCGGAAGTGCTGGGGATTAGCTCCGGTGCGTCGTTTGGCGTCATTATTTTGCTGTTCTTCGTTCCCGGTAATGCGTTCGTGTGGCTGCTTCCGGCTGGTAGTGCAGGGGCGGCGTTGACGCTGCTTATCATGGTGATTATTGCCGGACGTGGTGGTTTCTCCACGCAGCGTATGCTGTTGGCTGGGATCGCGCTGAGCATGGCGTTCACCACCGTGATCGCGCTGCTGTTGGCCAGTGGCGATCCGCGCATGGGAACCGTGCTGACCTGGCTGTCGGGCTCAACCTACGCGGTCGAACCAACAGACGCGATACGCACGGCGGTGATTGCCCTTCTGCTGCTATTGATCGTCCCGCTGTGCCAGCGCTGGCTGCGTATTCTGCCGCTTGGCGCCACGACGGCCAGATCGCTTGGCGTGGCTGTCACGCCAGTTCGTCTGCTGGTTTTGCTGTTGGCATCGGTGCTAACCGCGATGGCAACGTTGATGGTCGGGCCGATGAGCTTTGTCGGGTTAATGGCACCGCATATGGCGCGGATGCTGGGCTTTAACCGCGTGTTGCCGCAAATCGCCAGCTCGGCATTGATTGGTGGTGCGCTGATGGTTATTGCTGACTGGTGCGGCCGAATGATCCTCTTTCCGGCACAGGTTCCGGCGGGGCTGCTCGCGACGTTTATCGGTGCGCCTTACTTTGTTTATCTGCTCCGCAAGCAGGTGAAATAACGATAACGCGGGCTGAGGCGGGAAGAAAAACCCGCCTCAGCCGTGTGATTAGCGGGAGAGATTGATGGCTTCAACCAACATCCAGCATGTGGTGAGTAGCAAAGAGAACGCCATAATGCCGTTGAAGGCTTTCAGTTTCCACGGTTCCTGAAGATGTTTGCCGATACGATCGCCGAGCGCTGCCCAGACTAAAACGCAGGGCAGATTGAGTGCCATAAAGGCGATGACCGTGGTGAAAAGGCCACCGCTGGCGGTATAAAGCAGTGCGATGTTGCTGGCCATTAGCCAGGTCTTCGGGTTCACCGCTTGAAATAGCGTTCCTTGCAGTGCAGTCATCGGCTGTACTCGCCCTTGTAATTCTGGTGCCGATGAGCGCACGATTTTCCACGATAGCCACAGCAGATAGACGCACCCCAGCACGGTCAGAGGGAGGCGAATAACGCTCATCCAGCTCAGCAGAAGTTCCAGGGCCACACCCATCAGTGCCGTTTGTATTCCACAGCCAACGGTAATTCCCACCATCATCGGTAACGTACGACGCAGGCCAAAATTGACGCCTGAGGTTGCCAGCAGCAGATTATTGGGGCCTGGCGTGATGGACATGACGGTGACGTAGCTGAAAAAAGAAGGGTCGAGCATGGTGTTATCCTGGTGATGGGGAAGAGCACTATAGTAGGCAGAAAAAATAAATGGTTACAGATACACAAAACGATTATTGTGATGGGTACAAATTGCATTAATAGTTAACTGTACTCATCGGCTGGCGGGGGAACTGTGTCCATCATCGACTCACAAGAAAGTACGCTCTATCAACAGCTCGCGGAAACCTTCGCCACGGCGATTCATCAAGGGACGTTAGCGCCGGGAAGCCGCTTGCCTTCTATTCGTCGCGTCGCCGGATCGCATCAGGTGAGTGTCAACACGGTATTGAATGCCTGGCGTATTCTCGAAGATCGCGGGTTGATCGAAGCGCGGCCGCAGTCGGGCTATTTTGTTCGAGGTCGTCTGCCGTCGCTGACGGAAAGTAAGCCGCATCGTGCGCAGGTGATTGTGCCGGGCAGTGAGAAACTGGATCTGATTGATACCGTGTTTGCTGCCCAGACACACCCGGATTACACCAACATATCTCTGGCGTGCCCACAGCATGCCGATTTCTATCCGACCGAAAAGATTAGCCGTATTACCGCTTCCCTATTGCGGCGACAGCCCGACCTGATTGGCCGTTATGCGCTACCGCCGGGCAGTGAGCGACTGCGGCGCGAAGTGGCGCGGCGTGCGATGGATTTGGGCATGACCCTGACTCGTGAAGACATCACGATCACCCACGGCTGTATGGAGGCGCTACAGCTGGCACTGCGCACGGTAACGCAGCCGGGCGACTGTGTCGGGCTGGAAACGCCAACCTATTTTTATCTCTTTCCTCTGCTGGCCAGTCTGGGATTGAAAACGGTGGAGATTCCCACCGATCCACAACGCGGCCTCGCGCTGGATGCGCTGGAACTGCTGCTGTCAGAAGGGCGGCTACAGGCGATTATCGCGATGCCGAATGCCCAGAATCCGCTAGGGTGCAGTATGACGCTGGAGGATAAAAAGCGGCTGGCAAAGCTGGTGAATGACTATCAGGTGCCGCTTATTGAGGATGGGTTATACAGCGAACTTCAGTTTACCTGGCCGCTGTCGCCGACGGTGAAAGCCTTCGATCGCGACGGCTGGGTGATTTACTGCTCCAGCTTCACGAAAACGCTGGCACCGGATTTTCGCATTGGCTGGATGGCGTCGGGTCGTTTCCGTGCCAAAGTGGCGCGGCTGAAAGCGGTATCGTCAATGGCGGAATCTGCGCTGTTATCGGAAACGCTGGCACAGTTTCTGGAGTCCGGCGGTTACGATCACCATCTGCGTACGCTGCGCCGTCGCTATGCCGCACAGATGGATGAGGCGCGTGGGTTGATTGCTCGGCATTTTCCGCAGGGGACGCGGGCGACGCAGCCGCAGGGCGGTTTTGTCTTCTGGCTGGAGTTACCGGGCGGCGTGGATGGCGTTGAATTGTTCCATCGCCTGCTGCAAGAGCAGATTTGCGTCACGCCCGGCGAGCTTTACACGCTGAGCGGCCGCTGTAAGCACGGGCTTCGGCTATCGTGCTGCTACCCGTTTGATGAACGCTATACGTATGCCCTTAAGCGCGCAGGGGCGCTGGCGTGTGAGATGAGCGGTATCGGGCCGGGTAGCGCAACGTAGTCTTATCCCTACGAACATCGTGTTATGGCGTGCCGTTTCGTCCCCAGGTCAGGTAGCCTGCGCGTTCGCTTAAGCGCTCATAGTAGGCGCGGACGGCGGGATAGTCCGTGTGTTCCAGCGGCGTTTCATACCAGCGGTTTACCGACAGCCCGATGGGAATATCGGCCAGTGTAAACGCTTGTCCTGCAACGTAGTGGCCGGTTCGCTCCAGTTGCTGATTCAAAATGCCCATGGTGCGCGACCAAAGATTGCAGGAGGCCGTCAAGAGCTGGGGATCCTGATGGGCGGGAGACTGACGCACCAGCGACATAAAAGCGTAACGCCATGAAGGATTGAGCTCGTTGGCCTGCCAGTCGATCCATTGATCGATCGAAGCACGGCTGCGTGGATCCGGCGGGTAGAGCCAGGCACCGTCCTTTGCGTTGGCGAGGTAACGTATAATCGCGTTCGATTCCCACATGACAAAATCGTCATCCTGAATAACCGGTATCATGCCATTAGGATTGAGCGCCAAAAATGCTGGTGATTGCGGTGACTGATAGCCCTCACCCCAGTCTTCGCGGTCGAAGGGAATCGCCAACTCATCGCACAGCCACAGCACTTTTCGAACGTTGATCGACGACGTGCGTCCTAGAATCTTTAACATGACCTCTCCGCTATTTTCAGGAACATACACTTACTCATAACCAATTTGAAACGGCTTGTCATTCTCAAACGAGAATCCTGACGAAAAAAGTGGAGGGCAGGGAGAGGGTGTAATGAAGACTGAAACAACGGATGGATGCGACGGCGTCAATGCTAGTGAATGACGCCGTCGAGATACGCTTTACAGGCGTGAGAAGCAGAGCTGCGCGGCTTCGATGGTGCGGTCGATGTCCTGTGGCGTATGCGCCAGCGACATAAAGCCCGCTTCAAAAGCGGACGGCGCGAGATAAACCCCTTCTTCCAGCATCATGTGGAAAAACAGCTTAAAGCGCTCGACGTCGCACTTCATCACATCCTGATAGCAGGTGACACTTTCGGCATCCGTGAAGAACAGGCCAAACATACCGCCCGCCTGATTCACGACTAGCGGAATGTTTTCGGCTTTCGCGGCAGCCAGCAGGCCTTCTGCCAGCTGATTGGTCAACGCGGTGAGTTTTTCATGTACACCGGGTTTCGCGACTTCCGTCAAACAGGCAAAGCCTGCCGCCATAGCAATCGGGTTGCCGGACAGTGTTCCCGCCTGATAAACCGGACCGGTCGGTGCCAGCGCCTGCATGACTTCACGCTTGCCGCCGAATGCGCCAACTGGCATGCCGCCGCCGATGATTTTCCCCAGACAGGTCAGATCCGGCACCACGCCGTAGTGCGACTGTGCACCCGCCAGTGCGACGCGGAAGCCGGTCATCACTTCATCGATGATGAACAGGGCGCCAAACTCGTCGCACAGAGCGCGCAGTCCAGGAAGGAAATCCGGCAGCGGTGGAACGCAGTTCATGTTGCCCGCAACGGGTTCGACAATGATTGCAGCGATCTCGTCAGGGTATTGTTCAAATGCGGCGCGTACGGACGACAGATCGTTATAGACGCAGGTTAGCGTATGGCGAGCAAAGTCGGCCGGAACGCCGGGAGAGTTCGGTTGACCCAGCGTCAGCGCGCCGGAACCGGCTTTCACCAGCAGGCAATCGGCATGGCCGTGGTAGCAGCCTTCAAATTTAATGATTTTGTCACGACCGGTGTAGCCACGTGCCAAACGAATTGCGCTCATGGTGGCTTCGGTGCCGGAGTTGACCATCCGCACCATATCCATGCTGGGCACCAGCGAAGTGACCAGACGTGCCATCTGCACTTCCATCTCGGTTGGTGCGCCAAAACTCAGACCACGTTCTGCGGCGGCGATCACCGCATCACGAATTGCCGGGTGATTGTGCCCCAGCACCATCGGGCCCCACGATCCCACGTAATCAATGTACGCTTGTTCGTCGGCGTCGTAGAGATAAGCGCCATCAGCCCGTTCGATGAACAGCGGGGTACCGCCGACGCCGTTAAAAGCACGAACGGGTGAATTCACTCCGCCGGGAATAAGTTGCTGTGCCGCAGCATACAGGCTTTCAGATTTGTTCATTACGCGGTCCTGACTGGTCTTAATCGTAAAATGTAGGGGTATTCTAATAAACTGATCGCTGTTATGAAATCGCTGCGCGGGTTTTCACTTGAAAACACGCCGCAGGATACCTACAGAGAGTACTGGCTGTGGGGAAAATGAGGCGGCATAATGCGGCGATTATTTCAACAGCCGCTGTCAAATCTTGAACGTTTTCGCAGACTGCCGGATAATAAGCGTATGAATATGGGTTTATCACCTGGTAAGCCCTGAGTTGGGAGTAAAAATATGAGCGACGATATAGCAGCACTGCCTCTGCAATTTACCGATGCAGCGGCAAGTAAGGTGAAAAACCTGATTGCTGATGAAGAAAACCCAGAGCTGAAACTGCGCGTGTATATCACGGGCGGCGGCTGTAGCGGCTTCCAGTACGGTTTTACCTTTGATGATCAAATCAACGACGGCGATATGACCATTGAGAAGCAAGGGGTGTCGCTGGTGGTTGACCCGATGAGCCTGCAATATCTGGTTGGCGGTGCGGTGGATTATACCGAAGGGCTGGAAGGTTCTCGTTTTGTCGTGACGAATCCGAATGCGAAATCCACCTGTGGCTGTGGTTCCTCTTTCAGCGTCTGATCCTGCATTACGATGATCGGCCGACTAAAAAAACAAAAACCGTGTCCTGACATCAAGACACGGTTTTTTTATCGGCTCGTCATACGTTAGGTTGATTACCATTCGACCGTAATCAGACGCGTTTCCGTACCCTGTGCGGTTTTTGCCGCAGAGGCAGAAAGTTTTGCCTGATCGACCTGAATACGTGACTCAGTAATTTTAGGTTGTGGTACAGAGGCTACGTTACATGTCATTTGATATTGACCGGATTGAGGCGTTACGCCGCACGCCGGTAGTATCGTCAGTTGAGCATTAATTTGCCCACCCTGATTTCCTGCATATGCTGTGCTACAGGCCGCCATCAGTAAGCCCGCGTAAAGCAACGCATTTTTCATAGTTAAAGCTACCTGGTGTCAAAGGAACCGCTGCCGGTTCAAAATTTTCTCATTTCGTACAACTTTCTTTGGCTTTATCGCCGGGTGGTAATTAACGCCATTAATGATGTCTATAATTCCACCGTTGCGTTCAGATTATCGGCAAATATTGGCGAAATAAAAGCCTATGAGTGTTACAACTTGTATACTAATGAAGCTATTGTTATCGAAGTGATTTCACAGTGTTAATTAACAATCACTTTGCTGACGAAGAGTCGGGGCTTAATGCTGTTAATTGAGAACAAATTTGTCGGGCTGCTAATAGCAAACGAGGGCCGCTGCGGCTAAACCAGTCTTCATTGACGGTAATGACCGGCACCGCTAATTGCGGCTGCCAAAACGCCTGCACGCTGGCAATGCTATCTGGCGCTCCGCTGACAATAATGGCCTGTGGCTGCCGCCTTAATACCTGCTCACGGCTGACCTGTGGCCAGGGCACCGGACTGTCGTTAAAGACATTTTCTGCGCCGCACAGTGAAACGATTTGGCTTTGCAGCGTCGCTTGCGAAGAAGTAAACAGTGGCTGAGTGCCAAATTGAATGAATACCCGCAGTGGCGCTGCATTCTGCCTCTCGCCCGTGTGTCGTAGCCTGCCTATTTCCTGCTGAAAATCTGTCGCAGACCGTTCGGCTTGCTCAGGATGGCGGCTATAGGTCGCCAACTGTCGCAATGACGCGGGAATATCGTCTAACGTCTTCGCATCCAGATAAACGATAGGAATCGAGAAATTGGCGAGCTGTTCCAGTGGCCGCTGTGGGTTACCCTCGCGCCACGCCAGAATCAGGTCGGGTTTGAGGGCGAGGATCCGCTCCAGGTTGATCCCCTGCCAGGAAGCCACTTGTTCCAGCTTTTTCGCTTCTGGCGGGTAATCTGACCAGGCGCTGACCGCAATCAGCTGTTCGCCCATGCCAGCTGCATAGGCCATTTCCGTCGCGTGCGGTGCGAGACTAATGACACGCTGCGGAATGGCGTAAGCGGCGGTGCAGAGCAGTAGCCCGGTCAGCCAGCAGAGAAGCCTGACAGTCACGATTAGCGTGTGGCCAGCTTAGCCAGAATTGCTTCCACCATCCGCGTTGATTGCTGTGCCGCAACGCTCAGGAATTCATCGAAACTCAGGTGTGATTCTTTATCGGCCACATCAGAAATGGCACGCACAACCACAAACGGGACGGCGAACTGATGGCAGACATGGGCGATCGCCGTCGCTTCCATTTCCACGGCAATGGCCTTCGGGAAGGTCGTGCGGATACGGGCTAATGGTTCTGCGCCGTTAATGAAGGCATCACCGCTGACAACCAGACCGCGTACGGCGTTCAGCTGTAAATCGGCAATGGTTTCCTGTGCCAGCGCGATGAGTTTGTCATCGGCGGGGAAAGCGGCAGGGCAGCCCGCCATTTGACCGGGTTCATAGCCAAAGGCCGTGACGTCAGCATCGTGGTAGCGCACTTCATCGGAAACCACGATATCACCGACGTTCAATGTAGGTGCCAGTCCGCCAGCGGAACCGGTGTTAATTACCACGTCCGGCTTGCTGTGTTCTAGCAGCAGCGTGGTGCCCAGCGCGGCGGAGACTTTGCCGATACCCGATTTCAGCAGGGCGACCTCTACGCCGTTGATTTGTCCGGTGTAAATTTCGCAACCCGCACGCTGGAAGGTTTGACGGTTTTCAATCCGATCGCGCAGCAGCGTTACTTCTTGTTCCATCGCGCCGATAATACCGACTTTCATAAGGTTCCCCGCAAATTCTGTTATAAATGGAAGGCGTATACCTAATGCTGGTCACTGAAGCCCCATTTTAGGGGAAACACAGGGGGAGGTTCCCGCAGGGATGCCTCACCCCTGTGGTCGCACCGTGTATCTCGATCGTTAAATGACCAGCATTAGGTGTATATCGCGGGCGTTAGTCTATCATGGCTAGCGGGATGAGATGGAGTGTGCATTATTTTGCTGTAGCGGGATGATAGGGAGAACCGTATGTCTGATATCGATTTCGCCAAAAAAATGAGCTTTCAGCGACATTTCAGCCGACCTAAAACGGCTGATAATGGCTATGCGATTGTGCGTCAGTTTGAGAGCGATCGTGGTCGTATTATTAACTCCGCCGCCATCCGCCGCTTACAGCAAAAAACCCAGGTCTTCCCGCTGGAGCGTAACGCGGCTGTCCGTTCCCGCCTGACCCATTCGATGGAAGTTCAGCAGGTGGGGCGCTATATCGCCAAAGATATTTTGCACCGCCTGCAAGTCGATGGGCGGCTGGCGTCGCTGGGTCTGGAAGACAGACAAACGCCGTTTGAAAGCATGGTCGAAATGGCGTGCCTGATGCATGACATCGGCAATCCGCCATTCGGGCATTTTGGCGAATCTGCGATTAACCAATGGTTCAGAAAATTGCTGGATAGCCATTATCTGGACAATGAATCCCCGGAACGTGTCGATGATTGTAAAGTCCCTACGCTACGGATGCAGCAGGATGGGCTGGACGAATTGCGTGGGCAAATCCGACAGGATCTGAGCCACTTTGAAGGCAATGCACAGGCGATCAGGCTGGTACACACATTGCTGAAGCTCAATCTGACCTACGGGCAAGTCGCCTGTATTTTGAAATATACCCGTCCCGCATATTGGCACGGCGAACTGCCGGCGGATTACCACTATTTGATGAAGAAGCCGGGCTACTATCTGGCAGAAGAAGCGTTTGTCGCCAGACTACGTGAAGAGCTGGATATGGGCGAATTTCATCGTCATCCGCTGAGCTACATCATGGAAGCAGCGGATGATGTTTCCTACTGTATTGCGGATCTGGAAGATGCCGTTGAGAAAGAGATTCTCACGATTGAAGAATTGTACGACCTGTTGCGTGAAAATTGGGGAGAAGGAACGGAGAAAGATATTTTCGCTAAGACGATTGAACACGCCTTCAAAGAGCGTGAACGTTTAAAATGGCGCAGTCACGACGATCAGTTCTTCATGAATCTTCGCGTTAATACCGTGCAGCAGATGGTGCCGCATGCCGCGAAGCGTTTTATTGATAACCTGCCAGCGATCTATGCCGGATCGTTTAATCAGGCGTTGCTTGAGGACGACAGCCCGCAGAATCGCCTGCTAGGCATTTTCAAACACGTCGCCTTAAAACACGTTTTTAATCATCATGAGGTTGAACAGCTGGAGCTACAGGGAGATCGCGTGATTCGCGGCCTGCTGGATATTTATAGCCCGCTGCTCGAGATGCCCTATCAGGATTTCAGTCAGCTTGTCCTCGATGATACGCACAGGCGCTATCCGATTGAAACGCGGCTTTATCACAAGCTGTCCAGCAAGCACTGTCTGGCCTATTGCGAAGCGGTTGCCGCGTTGGAAGCCTTACCCGAAAACGAGCGAATCGTCCGTGAATATTACTATCGTGCGCGTCTGATTCAGGATTACATCAGCGGTATGACGGATTTGTACGCCTACGACGAATACCGCAAGCTGATGGCGGCAGATTAGCGACGAACAGACGGCAATGGAAATCGCGAGTTTTGTAAAGCCGTTCAATATTTCCTTACGCTTCACGATCTTCCCCTCGGGAACATTGTTGGTCCATATTTATCTCATACAGCACGACACACTGAGTGTACCCGGTGTCGGGTACACGGGCCGTAAGACTCGCGTGTTGATTACTATGAGACATACTCCTATGAAAAGAAAATCACTGGTTCTGAGTGCGCTGGCGTTAAGTCTGGCGATGGCGATGGCGATGGGCTCCACCACGGCGAATGCGGCTGAGTCAGCGGCGTCTGCCGCGTCATCGGGTCAACTCCCTAGCCTGGCCCCTATGCTGGAAAAGGTCATGCCTTCCGTGGTGAGCATCTACGTGGAAGGGCATACCACCAACGCGGGCAATGCGGGAAAAGAAGGAATCCCCCCGCAGCTTCAGCCATTTTTTGGTGAAAACTCGCCTTTCTGCCAGGACGGATCGCCGTTCCAGTCGTCGCCTGTGTGTCAGGGAGAAGGGAACGATGATGACAACGGCCAACAGCAACCAAAACAGGAAAACTTCCAGGCGCTGGGCGCGGGCGTTGTGATTAATGCGGAGAAAGGCTATGTGGTGACTAACAGCCACGTGGTGGAGAACGCCGATAAGATTCAGGTTCGCCTCAGTGATGGCCGCAAGTATGACGCCAAGATGTTAGGTAAAGATCCGCGTTCAGATATCGCACTGGTGCAGCTGAAAGACTTCAAAAATCTGACGGCTATCAAGGTCGCGGATTCTGACCAGTTGCGGGTTGGTGATTACACGGTGGCGATTGGTAACCCGTATGGTCTGGGCGAAACGGCGACCTCGGGCATTGTGTCTGCGCTAGGGCGTAGTGGGTTGAATATTGAAAACTATGAGAACTTTATTCAGACCGATGCGGCGATTAACCGGGGGAATTCCGGTGGCGCGCTGGTGAACCTGAATGGGGAACTGGTTGGTCTGAATACCGCGATTCTTGCCCCAGATGGCGGCAATATCGGGATTGGTTTCGCTATCCCCAGCAATATGGTGAAAAGCGTCGTGGCACAGATTGTCGAATTTGGCGAAGTGAAGCGCGGCGAGTTGGGTATTACCGGGACGGAGTTGAACTCTGAACTGGCGCAGGCGATGAAAGTGGATGCCCAGCGTGGCGCGTTTGTGAGCCAGGTACGACCAAAATCGGCAGCCGATGAAGCAGGCATCAAGGCGGGTGATGTGATCGTCACGCTGAATGGCAAAGCGGTCAGCAGTTTCTCCGCGCTGCGTGCGCAGGTTGGCTCGCTGCCGGTGGGCAGTAAAGTGGCGTTGGGGCTGCTGCGTGAGGGTAAACCGCTGACGGTCGAGGTGACGCTGCAACAGAGCAATCAGGCTCAGGTGGCTTCCGGCAATCTCTACTCTGGCATCGAAGGTGCCGAGCTGAGCAATACGCAGGTGGACGGCGAAAAAGGTGTCAAGGTGGATAACGTCAAACCCGGTTCCGCCGCGGCTAAAATTGGTCTGAAGAAGGACGACATTATTCTCGGGGTTAACCAGCAGGCGGTACAGAATATTGGCGAGCTGCGTAAAATTCTCGACAGCAAACCGGCAGTATTAGCCTTGAATGTACGCCGTGGCGACAGCACGATTTATCTGCTGGCTCAATAACCGCTCTGTTCAACGTGTAAGTGGATAATTGCCTTTTAAGACAACTTGTTACGTTGATTATCTGGCCGGGCACTTCGGTGCCCGGCTCGTTCTCGCTTCTCCATGAAAGTGCTTTTGTGAGTTCTTCCACAGATTTAATCTAATTCCCGTTTCTTTGTTAATTTGCACAATGTGTGGCGCACGGTGTGGCGGTATGCTGGTGCAATTGTCAATGTTCCTCTCAGAGGTAAAAATGGCGTCGTATCATCTCAATGCCAAGATGGCACAGGATATTGTCGCGCGGACCATGCAGATCATTGATAGCAATATCAATGTGATGGATGCTCGCGGTAAGATTATCGGCAGTGGCGATCAGGAACGATTGGGGGAACTGCACGAAGGAGCGCTGCTGGCGCTCTCGCAGGGACGGGTCGTCGATATTGATGATGCCGTGGCGCGCCACCTGCATGGCGTGCGTCCAGGCATCAATTTACCCCTGCGCATCGACGGTGAAATCGTTGGTGTTATTGGTTTAACAGGGAACCCCAGCCAGCTACGGCAGTACGGCGAACTGGTCTGTATGACGGCGGAAATGATGCTGGAGCAGGCGAGGTTGTTGCATATGCTGGCGCAGGATAGCCGTCTGCGTGAAGAGCTGGTGTTGAACCTGATCCGCACCGACGATCTTTCTCCCGCCCTCATGGAGTGGGCGCAGCGCTTAGGCATCGATCTGAATAAGCCACGCGTTGCGGCGGTGATTGAAGTGGACAGCGGGCAGCTCGGGGTAGATTCTGCCATGGCGGAGCTACAGCAGTTGCAGACGCTGCTGACCACGCCGGAACGTGACAACCTGATCGCGATCGTTTCCCTGACAGAAATGGTGGTGCTAAAACCGGCGTTGAACAGCCACGGGCGCTGGGATGCAGAAGATCATCGGCGGCGGGTGGATACGCTCATGTCGCGCATGGCGGAAAGCAGTCGGCTGCGGGTGCGGTTGGCGCTGGGAAACTATTTTGCCGGCCCTGGCAGTATCGCGCGCTCTTACCGCACAGCACGCACAACCATGAGCGTGGGCAAACAGCGTATGCCTGCTCAGCGCTGTTATTACTATCAGGATCTGATGTTGCCCGTGCTGTTGGACAGCCTGCGCGGCGGCTGGCAGGCAAACGAGCTGGTGCGGCCACTCTCGAAGCTGAAAGCAATGGATGGCAATGGTCTGCTGCGTCGGACGCTGGGCGCCTGGTTCCGTAATAACGTTCAGCCCGGTGCGACGGCGAAAGCGCTGTTTATTCACCGTAATACGTTGGAGTATCGTCTCAACCGCATCTCCGAGCTGACGGGGTTAGATCTGGGGAATTTCGACGATCGCTTGCTGCTGTACGTGGCTTTGCAGCTTGATGAAGAAGAATAGAGCTGAAAATTGACGGTTTTTACTTAACCCTGTTTGTTCCCCGCCGTACTTACCTGATGCCGCAGGGCATCAGGGTTACCCCGTCCTCCCTCGCAAAATGCCGTCAACAGTGACAAAATTGCTTAGATTGAAAACTATTACATAACCATTAACAATATAACGCGATAGCATAAATTATCGCGAAACAATATTTTTGCCCCCTCCCTATATCCACTATTGTCACTTCCATGTTGTCAGCCTGATATACCCGTCCTATTTCAAGCTGCATATGTGCGGTGCAAAACGATCGCGTTTGTCCTGCAAGTCGAATCATTTAAGTTATTAATCAGTCACATCCGTCATGATTTTATCTGATACTTTCGAGCATTAGGGAGTGATAAGAATGTCAATACGTCGTCTGGGGTTATCTGTTGCTACGGCAGCACTGTTGTTTTCCGGTGTGGCCTCGGCGGCTACCGAATTATTAAACGTGTCTTACGATCCGACGCGTGAACTGTATCAGCAATACAATGCGGCGTTTATTAAGCATTGGAAAGCGACCACCGGTGAAGATATCACCATCAAAAATTCGCACGGCGGTTCTGGAAAGCAGGCACGTTCGGTGATTGACGGTTTGCAGGCCGATGTGGTGACGCTGGCGCTGGCCGGTGATATTGATGCATTAAACCTGAATCAACAGCTGATCGATCCTAAGTGGCAGGCGCGTTTGCCTGACAACAGCACGCCTTATACCTCCACTATCGTTTTTCTGGTGCGTAAAGGTAATCCAAAGCAAATCAAAGACTGGAACGATCTGGTGAAACCGGGCGTTGAAGTCATCACGCCAAACCCGAAAACTTCTGGCGGCGCACGCTGGAACTTCCTGGCCGCGTGGGCGTATGCCAAAGCGCAACCGGGCGGTAATGATGAAACCGCACTGAAATTTGTGACCGAGCTGTATCGTCATGCGCCTGTTCTCGATACCGGTGCGCGTGGGGCGACCATTAGCTTTGTACAGCGTCAGTTAGGTGATGTGTTGCTGGCATGGGAAAACGAAGCGTACCTGTCTCTGCAAGAGCAGGGCGGCGATCAGCTTGAAATCGTCACACCATCTCTGTCGATTCTGGCTGAACCGCCAGTTGCCGTTGTGGATAAAGTCGTTGAGCGCAAGGGAACGCAGAAACAGGCTGAAGCTTATCTGCAATACCTCTACAGCGATGAAGCACAGCGCATCATCGGTAAAAATTTCTACCGTCCACGTAACGCCAAGATTGCTGAAGAGTTTAAAAATCAGTTTGCCCCTGTGAATCTGGTGACGATCGATAAGGACTTTGGTGGCTGGAAAGCGGCACAGGACAAATTCTTTAACGATGGTGGCGTGTTCGACGCAATCTTTAAAGAGATCAATAAGTAAGTTTTAACGTCTGACGGATTAAGGCCGCTATCACCTAGCGGCTTTTTTCAGGTTAAAAGGCTGGCGACAGCCGCCCGAAATCTTCTGTCAGGTAGCGCGTGTCGGCAAGCAGTTGTTGGCTGGGTAGTGAGTATGAAAATTAAAGGCACGGTATGTCACAGCGTTCTTCCTCAGTGATTCCCGGTTTCGGGCTAACGTTAGGGTTTAGCCTGAGCTATTTAGGATTAATTGTCCTCATTCCGTTGGCGGGGATGTTTTTATATGCCAGCCAATTAACGTTCGGCCAGTTTTGGGATCTGATAACCAGCCGTCAGGTGCTTTTCTCCCTGCGGCTTTCGTTTGGTACAGCGCTGGCTGCGGCTTTTATTAACGGTATTCTCGGGACGCTGCTGGCCTGGGTGCTCGTGCGCTATACCTTTCCCGGCCGTAAAGTGATCGATGCCATGATCGACATGCCCTTCGCGCTGCCCACAGCGGTCGCGGGGATTGCCCTGACGGCGCTGTATGCACCGAATGGTCTGATTGGCTCGCTGTTTCCGTTCAAAATTGCCTACACCGGGATTGGCATCACGCTGGCGCTTATTTTTGTCACGCTGCCTTTCGTGGTCAGAACGCTACAACCGGTACTGGCCGATATTCCCAAAGAAGTCGAAGAGGCCGCCGCCTGTCTGGGCGCGCGTCCGCTTCAGGTTTTCCGCCATGTCTTGCTTCCTGCGCTGTTACCGGCGTGGCTGACGGGCTTTGCGCTGGCTTTTGCTCGCGGCGTGGGGGAGTACGGCTCCGTGGTGTTTATCGCGGGGAACATTCCGTTTAAAACCGAAATCCTGCCGCTGCTGATCGTCTCCAAGCTCGATCAGTATGACTACAAAGGGGCAACCGGGATCGGCGTGTTCATGCTGCTGGTTTCTTTCATTATGCTGCTGCTGATTAACGTGTTGCAGCGCCGCATTCAACCGAAACTGTAAGGGCTGGTCGTCATGGAACAGGTTATTTCCGCTCAGGCCAGCGCGGCTAAAAGAAAAAAGCAGCCCGCAGCCTATTACATTCTGGTTTCACTCGCGTGGATCGTCTTTTTTCTGATTCTGGTGCTGCCGCTGATGATGGTGGTGACCCAGGGGCTAGATAAAGGCATCGATGCATTTTGGGATGCGATTACAGAACCGGATGCGATCTCCGCACTGAAGTTGACGCTGCTTGCGACCGTCATTTCCGTGCCGTTAAACGTGGTATTCGGATTGGCGACGGCGTGGTGTGTGACGAAATTCGAGTTTCGTGGCAAGAGCTTTCTGCTGGCGTTGATCGATTTACCGTTTTCTGTTTCCCCCGTTGTGGCGGGGTTGGTGTATGTGCTGTTGTTTGGCGCACAAAGCAAGATCTATCCCTTCCTGCTCGAACACGATCTGCAAATTGTTTACGCTGTGCCGGGCATCGTGCTGGCGACAATTTTCGTCACATTGCCTTATGTTGCCCGTGAGTTGATTCCGCTGATGGAAGAGCAGGGTTCGCAGGAGGAAGAAGCGGCACGTCTGCTGGGGGCGAACGGCTGGCAAATGTTCTGGCATATCACGCTGCCGAATGTGAAGTGGGCGCTGATTTACGGCGTGGTGCTGTGTACTGCGCGCGCGATGGGCGAGTTTGGTGCCGTTTCCGTCATTTCCGGCCATATTCGCGGCCTGACGAACACGCTGCCGCTGCATATCGAAATTCTTTATAACGAGTACAACATCGTTGCGGCCTTCAGCGTGGCGATTCTGCTGCTGATCATGTCGCTGGTGGTGCTGTTACTGCGCCAGTGGAGTGAAGGTCGATTGACGAAGCAAATACAGAAACAACAGGAGTTGGCCAAAAATGAGCATTGAGATTCGCAATATTAATAAACAATTTGGCCAGTTTCGGGCGCTGAACGAAATTAATTTATCGATCCACAGCGGTGAGCTGGTGGCGCTGCTGGGGCCATCGGGCTGCGGTAAGACAACGCTGCTGCGTATTATCGCCGGACTGGAACAGCCGGATAGTGGCAGTATTATTTTCCACGGTCAGGATGTGTCCGTCCACGATGTGCGCAAACGCAACGTGGGGTTTGTCTTCCAGCACTACGCGCTATTCCGCCACATGACGGTGTTCGATAACGTCGCGTTTGGGCTGCGAATGAAGCCGAAAAATATCCGGCCTTCGAAGCGTGATATCGAAAAGAAAGTACATGAGCTGCTGAATCTGGTGCAGTTGGACTGGCTGGGAGATCGTTATCCTGAACAGCTTTCCGGCGGCCAGCGTCAGCGTATTGCACTGGCGCGTGCGCTGATCGTCGAACCGAGCATCCTGCTGCTGGATGAACCCTTTGGCGCGCTGGATGCCAAGGTGCGTAAAGAGCTGCGCCGCTGGTTGTCTCAGTTGCATGAAGATATCGATCTGACCTCGGTATTTGTGACGCACGATCAGGAAGAAGCGATGGAAGTGGCTGACCGTATCGTGCTGATGAATAAAGGCGTGATTGAACAAATCGGCACGCCAGCAGAGGTGTATAACAACCCAGCCAGCGAGTTTGTTTACCATTTCCTCGGCGATAGTAACCGACTGAAAGTGGCGCAAACGGAAGAGACGATTCTGTTCCGTCCTCATGAAGTGTCGCTATCCGTTCAGGCGCAGGAAGGTTATCAGGCGGTGACGGTGCGCGATATTCGTCCACTCGGCGCCTTAACGCGCCTGTCGTTGAAGCTGGGTGAGCAGTCTGAACTGATTGAAGCGGAAGTCGCAAAAGACGATGCAAGCCTGCACGGGCTACAGAAAGGCGATGTGATTCAGTTCAAGCCTAAGCGCTATAGCCACGATTGGGAAATCTGATCGGAAGATAGCTGCAATAAAAAAACCCGCGATATTCGCGGGTTTTTTGCTTTTATCGGAAATGCCTGCCGTATGGCAAGGATTAACGATAAGCAGGATTAGAGGCAACAGAATAACGGCCGCTGCCAACCAGCATGATGATAATGCCAGCAAAGAAATAGAGTGCTTCCAGTTCCAGCGCCCAGGCGCCAACGTCGGTCAGGGTGAAGAATTTACCCATGCCAACCATCAGCGTTGCCACAACCAGCGTCAGCGCGGCAATCAGGCCTGAAATACGGGTAAATACGCCCAGAATAATCAGAATCGGTGCAACGACTTCGCCCACGTAGACACCGTAAGCGATAAAACCTGGCAGGCCTGCGCCTTGCAGCATCTGTACGATCCAACCCACACCGTGCTCAATTTTTGCTACGCCGTGAAACAGCAGCAGAATACCCACGGTTAAACGCAGTAAAAGTTTACCTGCATCGGGATGATTGGTTAAACGCGTGAACCACTGATTCAACTGAGAAATCATACTAGACAACCTCGTGAGTTAACGAAAAGTGCTATTGGATATAAGGCGGCAGTGTCGTCGATTTAACGCCTGAATAGAAAACAAATAAATTTGATATTTTCTGTCAAAAAATTAGGTGAACAGGGCAAGTGCGGATAAGCATAGCACCGCGATTGCGGCGGTCTAATGATGGATGGGAATAATGCAATAACAAGATGTTATGAAAAAGGGTGTAGTCTGAATAGCTGAAGGTCAGAGGAGTGGATTGTATACAGGGAATCGTTTTAAGAGTGGATGCGGTTTGGAACCTATCCTGGATGCGACAGGCCCCTTTTCCATAACCTGTTTATGCTTCGCCAAGCAGTGCCTTTTTGGCGGCATTGAGAAAGTCGTCCGACAAAGTATCGCCAGCTGTTGCGCGTGCTAGCGCCAGCGCACCGGATAACAGGGCGAATTGCGCCAGAGCATGCTGCTTGCGCTGCTCTTTATCTTTTATCGTCGAGAGGGACTCCAGCCTATCCAGCATGGCTTTGACACCGCTGAGATAAACGTCGTGTACTGGTTTATCTGCACTTTCTCTGGCTATGTCATTGGCTAGTGCCGTGAGGGCGCAGCCATCTTTTGCGCCGTCTCGATGGGCGGGGGAAAGATAGTGTTCCACCAGTGTTTTCAGGTTATGTTTATCTGCGCGCTGGCACATTTCCTGCCAGCGAGTACCGGAATCCTCAAGCGCTTTTCGGCTGGCGATGGCGGCGAGTTCATCTTTAGATGCAAAATGACCATAGAAACCACCGTGGGTTAAGCCTGCTGCTGCCATCAGATCGTTCACGCTAACGCCGTTCAGGCCCCGTTCACGAAAGAGCTGTGAAGAAACCTGGATGATTTCTTCTCGGTTACGCTCCATCTGTTGTTTTGATACACGGGCCATGTTGTTCTCCTTTTTCTGTCAGGCATCATCTTAGGGTATGAAAAAGTCAGACTCAATAGATGATGCCTTTCATCAATAGCCGGATCAGGATCGCGGCGGCCACGGTGTAATAATATGAGCGCTGTCGCCTCCCTGAGCCCGAGACAATGTCTCTGCGATCTGATCGTGTGGCGTCCCCAGCGAAATAGCACTGACTTCATCCAGTCGCGCGACCTGATCGTCGTTTAGCGTCACATTTAATGCGAGCAGCGTATCATCCAACTGTGCCAGCGTGCGGGAGCCCAGAATAGGGATCAGGCTGGTGCTAGCCCGGGCTGATTTATGCCGCAACCAGGCGATGGCAATGTGTATTGGCATGACGTTCAAGTCGTTTGCAACGCGAAAAACCTCATCCAGCAAGGTCGTGTCTTGCTCGGTGTGCACTAATCTTCCGCCAAAACCGATCAGCCGGCCTTCTTTACTTTGACGATATTTTCCCGTCAGCAAGCCACCACCCAATGGAGACCAAAGCGTTGCTGCCAGCCCCATTGCTTCAGCCATCGGCAGTAGCTCTCGTTCTGCGGTACGCTGCACCAGACTGTATTCCACCTGAATACCGGCAATTCGCGACCAGCCGCGCAGTTCCGCGATAGTGTCCGCTCGGGCAATGCGCCAGGCGGGGAAATTAGAGAAGCCTGCGTACTGGATTTTTCCTGCCCGAATGAGATCGTCGAAAGTGCGAACAATCTCTTCCAGGGGCGTTAATTGGTCATCAAAGTGCGCCCACAGCACATCAATACGATCGGTTTTCAGTCTCTTCAGGCTGTTTTCTACCGATGAGATCATGTTCTTGCGGCTATTGCCGGTTCGGGAAATTCCGGCATCCGGCATGGCACTTAAGGTGTACTTCGTCGCTACAACAAAATGGTCGCGATCTGCGGCAATGAATTCTCCGACCATCTGCTCAGATTGGCCTAACTGGTAAGCATCCGCTGTATCGATGAAGTTGCCGCCCGCGTTGGCATAACGATCAAATACCTGTTTAGCCTGTTCTTTTTCAGAACCATAGCCCCAACCGGTGCCAAAATTTCCTGTTCCGAGAGCAAGTTCGGAAACGCGTAAGCCCGTATTACGTCCAAACGTTGTGTATTTCATACCGTGCCTCTATTTTTAAATGTCAATTGACATCTATCATATATGTCATACATCATTTATAAGTGCAAGCAGGGTGGCATTCTCTTTACGGGAGGCGATGCTAACGGGGGGTTGCTTAACTGCATGAATTGCGTTTCTAATCGATATTCAACGCCGCTATGACGTTAAACCATAAAAGGAAATATTTATGTCTGATGATGTTCTGTTTAGTCCCTTCACGTTGAAAGGGTTAACTCTTCCTAACCGCATTGTCATGGCACCGATGACGAGAGGTATGGCTGAAAACGGCATTCCTGGCCCAGCGCAGGCGGAATATTATCGCCGCCGTGCCGAAGGGGGAGTCGGGCTGATTCTGACAGAGGGAACGGTAGTTGATCGTCCCGCTTCGCGTAATATGCCAGGGATCCCGCTCTTTCATGGCGAAGCCGCGTTGGCTGGTTGGGATGCGGTGGCGAAAGCGGTTCATGCCGCTGGTGGCCGTATTGGGCCGCAAATTTGGCATACGGGGTCAACCCACGGACGCGGCTGGGAGCCTGATGCGCCTGTTGAAAGCCCCTCGGGAATCGTCGGCCCAGATGAGCCTCGCGGTGTGGTGATGACCGAAGAAGATATCGCTGATACCGTGGCGGCGTTTGCTCGCGCTGCGGCGGATGCAAAACGATTGGGTTTTGACACGCTGGAACTGCATGGTGCGCATGGTTACCTGATTGACCAATTCTTTTGGTCGGGCACGAATAAGCGTGAAGATGCCTTTGGTGGCGCAACGATCCGCGAACGCTCTCGCTTTGCCGCTGAGGTAATTCGTGCTGTCCGAGTCGCTGTTGGTGAGGATTTCCCGCTGATTCTGCGTGTGAGTCAGTGGAAGCAGCAGGACTACAGCGCACGTCTGGCGAGTTCCCCACAGGAGATGACGGACTGGCTAGCGCCGCTGGTTGAGGCGGGTGTGGATATTCTTCACTGTTCCCAGCGTCGTTTCTGGGAGCCTGAATTCCCTGAGGTTGATGGGGCGGAAGGGCTGAACTTCGCCGGTTGGGCGAAAAAACTGACGGGTGCGGCGACAATCAGCGTTGGCTCGGTGGGGTTGACCTCGGATTTCTTTTCCGCGTTTGGCGGTGAGGGTTCTGGCACGGCGGCATTGGACAATCTACATGTGCGGATGGAGCGAGAGGAGTTTGATCTGATCGCGGTAGGCCGAGTTCTGCTTTCTGATGCGCAATGGGTACAAAAGGTGCGTTCTGGGCAGACGGATAAATTACGCGGTTTTGATGCAGCGGACTTAGCCGTACTGGCGTGATATTTCGGTGCCGTAGCTGAGTAGGGCTGCGGTACTTCATTGAATATTGGGAGCGCTAATACGGAGCAATTGAGTAGAATTTTATCTACACGACACGTGCAATACATAACATTGGATGGATTGACTTCAGAGAGGATTCACTTTGCGGAAGTGGTGGGTCGTGCAGGATGACTCGGCCTTTGGCCTCGCCCCTTCGGGGTCAACGCTGGCGCGTTGCTGTCTCGCTTCGCTCGGCTCGAACCTGAACGCAGGTTTTCACCTACACGACACGTGCAACAGATAACATTAGGTGGATTTACTTCAGAGAGCTATCACTTTGCGGAAGTGGTGGGTCGTGCAGGATTCGAACCTGCGACCAATTGATTAAAAGTCAACTGCTCTACCGACTGAGCTAACGACCCGCAGAAGTGGTGGGTGATGACGGGATCGAACCGCCGACCCCCTCCTTGTAAGGGAGGTGCTCTCCCAGCTGAGCTAATCACCCACTTCTGTACTACATTTACTTCTTGATTTACTTCAACTTCTAATAAGAAGACCAGCTGGTATGAGATTGGTGGGTGATGACGGGATCGAACCGCCGACCCCCTCCTTGTAAGGGAGGTGCTCTCCCAGCTGAGCTAATCACCCAATCTCAAATCTTCTTACTCTACACAGCGAGCTACTCTTCTTTAAAACTCAAAAGAGTGGTGGGTGATGACGGGATCGAACCGCCGACCCCCTCCTTGTAAGGGAGGTGCTCTCCCAGCTGAGCTAATCACCCCCGCTGTGTGGAGTCGCATTATAGGGATCCTTGAATGTGAGTCAACGCTTTTTAAAACTAAAATGATTGTTCGTTGCAAAATTAGTCAAGGCGTCGTATTTATCGCCGCTGGTGCTGCATCCTTGTGCAATTTGGCCTGTTATCTTGCTATTTCCTCCAGAATAAAAGCACGGTCGGCATGTTACGGCGTTGAGGAATCGAAGCAGAGTGATAGAATGTTGCCCACTTTTGTTCTTGAGCTTATGTCGGTCTGTGCCGACAGCCGTTGCGTAATAAGGCTGTAATCCCAAATGAAAATCAAAACCCGTTTTGCCCCGAGTCCTACTGGCTATCTTCACGTCGGCGGTGCTCGTACCGCACTTTACTCCTGGTTGTTTGCCCGTCATCAGGACGGCGAGTTCGTGTTGCGTATTGAAGATACCGATCTGGAGCGTTCAACCCAAGACGCGATTGATGCCATTATGGATGGTATGAACTGGCTGAGCCTGAACTGGGATGAAGGCCCGTACTACCAGACTAAACGTTTTGACCGTTACAACGCCGTTATTGATCAGATGTTGGAAAACGGTACGGCATATAAATGCTACTGCTCTAAAGAGCGTCTGGAAGCGCTGCGTGAACAGCAGATGGAAAACGGCGAAAAGCCGCGTTATGACGGCCATTGCCGTGGTTCTCACGAACATCATGCCGATGATGAGCCGCACGTCGTGCGTTTCCTTAACCCGCAGGAAGGCTCGGTTATCTTCAATGACCGCATTCGCGGGCCGATCGAATTCAGCAATCAGGAACTCGACGATCTGATTATCCGTCGTACCGACGGTTCACCGACCTATAATTTCTGTGTCGTAATCGATGACTGGGATATGGAAATCACGCACGTTATTCGTGGTGAAGACCATATCAACAACACGCCGCGCCAGATCAACATTCTGAAAGCGCTGGGCGCGCCGGTGCCGGAATATGCACATGTGTCGATGATTTTGGGCGATGACGGTAAGAAATTGTCCAAACGTCACGGTGCTGTCGGTGTGATGCAATACCGTGATGACGGCTATCTGCCGGAAGCGCTGCTGAACTACTTGGTGCGTTTAGGCTGGTCATCTGGCGATCAGGAAATCTTCTCTATTGATGAGATGAAGTCTCTGTTCTCGCTGGATGCCGTTAGCAAATCTGCGAGCGCTTTCAATACTGAGAAGCTGCAATGGCTGAACCATCACTATATTAACCATTTACCCGCAGAATACGTGGCAACGCATTTGTCATGGCATATTGAGCAGGCTGGAATTGATACCCGTACCGGACCGCAGTTGAGTGAACTGGTTGGCCTGTTGGGCGAACGTTGTAAGACGTTGAAAGAAATGGCGGACTCGTGCCGTTATTTCTATGAAGATTTTGCTGAGTTTGACGCCGATGCGGCGAAGAAACATCTGCGTCCAGTTGCACGTCAGCCGCTTGAGCTGGTACGTGAGAAACTGGCAGCGATTACCGATTGGACTGCTGAGAACATCCACCACGCCATCCAGGGCACGGCGGACGAACTGGGTCAGGGCATGGGTAAAGTCGGTATGCCGCTGCGCGTTGCTGTCACTGGAGCAGGCCAGTCTCCGGGCGTTGACGTGACTGTGCATGCAATTGGCCAACAGCGTTCGCTGGCGCGTATTGATAAAGCGTTGGCGTTTATTGCCGAGCGTGAAGCACAGCAGTAATCGCTATCGTGTAAATAGCGTTATACAAAATGAGCCCCGGCCTGACAGCCGGGGTTTTTTATTGTTTTATCTGAGAACGGTGTTACCTGATAACTATTGACCGGCGATAGCGACCGCTTTGCCGATGGCATCCGGGATCACGTCGCCGTGCCCTTTGCCGGGGAACAGAATAAAGTCAGTTTTTGTGCCTTGTTCGTTGAGCTGTGCGGCCAGCGTTTTTGCTCTTTCCACCATTTTTCTTTGGCTGAGTCGTTCTGCCCGTTTTTCATCGACGGGTTTACCCGCCTGCATTTTGACAGGTTCATCCTCATTTGCCCCTGCTGTGACAGTAATTGACAGCGGTGATGTGGAAAGCAGCGGCGTTCTGGCGGGAATCACAACGCCATTTCCCCACCAGATAGACGGACTGGCGGCAACATAGCGCTGGAAAGATTCGGTGTGATTAAAAAGCGTATAGAGCGTAAACAAACCACCGAAAGAGTGCCCAGTCAACGTTTGTTTTTGCTTATTGACGGCATAGTTCGCTTCAACCCAGGGTTTTACCGTGGATTGCAGAAATTGGTGAAACGCCTCGGCTTCACCGCCTGCAGCAAAATCTGGGTCGGTCATCGTTGTTGGCGGCGTATAGTCACGCGTGCGGGCGGGAACATCGTAAGGTTTATCGATCGGATAACCGATCGCGACGATCAGCGGTGCCGCGCCGTTTTTCGCGTTATAGCTGTTTACGGCAACAGGAAACTGGGCATTGCCATCCAGCATATACAGCACTGGATAGCCACCTTCAGGTGCGGGTTGGCGTGGAAGTGCGATGAAAAGTCGATAATCATGCTGTGCGTCGCTTTTCATCTCGACTTGCCTGATCTCAAATTGAGCTTTTGCTTGTTCGGTAATATCAGGAATGGTTGGCTGTGCCCTAGCGGGCAAAATACCAGACGCAGAGACCATCAGAGAAAATACAATCATAGGAAAATAGCGCATGTGATGGGGCTTATAGTAGAAGACAGAAGCGTAACGTAGAGTGATGATAATAAATCGCGTTATCGTTAGCAGCTTTTTATTGTGCTTGTGGCGGGACAATATCGAAATTGTCGTCTGTTTTTTCTCACCTTTGGCGTCTTTTTCAGCGGTTAATCGGATTACCGGATTTAGCCGTTGACACTGTTAATCGGGTTTCATATTATGCGACGCGTTCGCACAGTACTTGCCTTCACGGTAGTGCTGTAAGATACGGGGCTATAGCTCAGCTGGGAGAGCGCTTGCATGGCATGCAAGAGGTCAGCGGTTCGATCCCGCTTAGCTCCACCAAACACTCCCTCTGTTTGGTTGATTATCACGAACATTCCACATGATGTGGGGCTATAGCTCAGCTGGGAGAGCGCTTGCATGGCATGCAAGAGGTCAGCGGTTCGATCCCGCTTAGCTCCACCAAATTCTCTTATCCTTTCTTATTATCCTGTTCTCTCGATTTATCCCGATTCAATTAACGTCCTTAATTTGTTCAATACGTTTATCAGCGATGACTTGTGGACGGTTCTTTGTAAATGTTTCCTTATAAAGGAGCGTCGGCTGCCCTCATGTCTTGAAGGCAACCAAACCGTCATTGTTTAAGCCTCTTCCGGGAGCCTTGGCGTCCAGTCTATTGGCGACAGACCTTGCTGTTCGAGAAGCTGGTTAGCCTGCGAAAAATGTTTGCAGCCCATGAAACCACGGTGTGCCGATAGGGGGGAAGGGTGCGGCGATTTCAGAATATGGTGGCGCCGTTGGTCAATAATGTTGCCTTTTTTCTGTGCATGCGAGCCCCACAGCAGAAAGATCAGACCTTCCCGTTGCTCATTGAGTGCCGCAATGACGCGATCGGTAAACGTTTCCCAACCCAGATTGGCATGTGAATGTGCCTGTCCGGCTTCAACGGTTAATACCGTATTGAGCAGTAAAACGCCTTGCTCTGCCCAGCTTTGTAGAAAACCGTGTCGTGGAATTTCAAATCCAGGGATGTCGCTCGCCAATTCTTTATAAATATTGGCCAGAGAAGGCGGAGCAGGGACGCCCGGGCGGACAGAAAATGACAGGCCGTGTGCCTGATTCGGGCCGTGATAGGGGTCTTGCCCCAGAATGACGACTTTGACCTGATGCAGTTCAGTAAAGCGGAACGCGTTGAAGACATCCTTCTGCGGGGGATAGATAATCTTACCCGCTGCGCGTTCTTTCCCTACAAATTCAAGGGTATTGATGAAATAAGGCTGCTGCTTTTCTTGTGCCAGCACGTCATGCCAGGTGAGAGAGGTCGCCATCATGCACTCTTCTTTTACAGGTTTAATGGTGTTGTGGGTAGCTTACCGATCTATCGTGTCGAGGTAAAACCGTAACCATTGTTCTCTGGACGAAAAGGATTTTTTTTGAAAAAAAATTGAAAATTTACAAAAATATTTGCAACTTGGTATTTTGGTAAAATTGATATAAAACAATAAATTGCCTTGGTGTGGCGGAGTTGTGAGGTTTTAAAATTGATTTAAGTCAAGGATGTCTGGTTATCAGGCTGGTATATAAGAAGGCAGATACAAACGGTTTTATACGATCGTTACGAAATTTGGCATTTTTCTGCCGATAGCGGTTTTAACTCAGTTAGTTTTTAACTAAGACAATAACACGCCGTTTTACGGAGGCAATTATGGTTACTGGTATTCAAATCACCAAGGCTAACGACAGCGCGCTGATCAATTCTTTCTGGTTGCTGGACGAAGAAAAATCACAGGCGCGTTGCGTGTGTGCTAAATCAGGTTATAGCGAAGATCAAATCGTTCCAGTGAGCGATCTGGGTCAGATCGAGTATCGTGAAATTCCGCTGGAAATCAAACCTGAAGTGCGTGTAGAAGGCGGTCAGCATCTGAACGTGAACGTTCTGCGCCGTGAGACGCTGGAAGATGCCGTTAAGCACCCGGAGAAATATCCACAGCTGACCATCCGCGTATCTGGCTACGCTGTACGTTTTAACTCACTGACGCCAGAGCAGCAGCGCGACGTTATCGCCCGTACTTTTACAGAAAGTCTGTAAGCTGCTGTCCAAGCATTAACAGAAAGGGAGCCGAAGCTCCCTTTTTTACATCTCTGTTTTATATCTCTGTTATTCGCCAGACGGTTCGTCGGTTTTCTGCGTAGGTTGACGACGCTTACCGATATTTTTGCTATCGCGATGGCGAACTTTCACCTTAACCTTTTCTTTTTCCTTCTCTTTTTTCTCTTTCCGCTGAGCCAGCACTTTTTTCGACGGTTTCCCGGTGGTTTTAGCGCTTGGTGCTTTGGTCGTTGGGCGAAGCTCATCAATGACACGCGGTTTTAGCGGTTCATTCAGGTAGCGGCTGATTTTGCCCAGCAGCAGGTGATCGTGCGCTTCGACGAAAGAGATGGCACAGCCTTTACGACCCGCGCGGCCAGTGCGGCCAATACGATGAAGATAGGTGTCCGATGTACGCGGTAAATCGAAGTTAAAGACGTGGCTGACATCGTTAATATCAATGCCGCGTGCTGCAACGTCCGTAGCAACCAGCACGTTGACGCGCCCGTCGCTCAGGCGTTTGATTGCTTCATTACGCTTGGCCTGCACCATTTCGCCTTCGAGATAGCAGGCGGTAATGCCCGCTTCACGCAGCCAGGCAACCAGCTCATGCACGCGCTCGCGCTTGCGCACAAAGATGATGGAACGCGTCACGTCCGGCTGCTTTAACTGATGGCAGAGCAGGGCAGTTTTGTGTTTGACGTCGTCAGCGCGGTAATACCACTGCAGAATTTTTTTACGTTCCCGACGTGATGGATCGGACTCGATTTCAACAGGATCGTTGAGCAGGCGCTCGGCGAAATCTTTGATCGCGTCCCCTTCCAGCGTCGCAGAAAACAGCAGTGTTTGCTTACGCCAGCGGGTTTCCCCGGCGATGTGTTCAATATCCTGAGCGAAGCCCATATCCAGCATTCTGTCCGCTTCATCCAGAATCAGCGTTTCTACTGCGCGGCAATCGAAGTTTTCTTCTTTGATGTATTGCAGCAGACGGCCAGTCGTTGCGACGACGACATCCTGATTTTCACTGAAGACTTCAGCGTGGTTCATGTAGGCTACGCCGCCGGTGATCGTGGCGACATCCAGATGCGTATGTGCAGCAAACGCGCGCGCCTGATCGGCCACCTGCATGGCGAGCTCACGGGTTGGCGTGAGGATCAGAATACGAGGCGGACCTGATTTTTTACGAGGGAAATCGATAAGATGTTGCAAAACCGGCAGCAGATAGGCGGCGGTTTTACCGGTTCCTGTCGGCGCGGAACCCAGTACGTCGCGGCCTTCCATCGCTGGTGGGATTGCCGCAGCCTGAATCGCGGTCGGGCGTTCGTAGCCCATGTCACGCAGGGCGTCTAACAGGCTTTCATCAAGATCGAGCTCGGAAAAATTGGTTACAGTCATGGTCTACCTCTGTTTGGGGCGCCGATTATAGACGCATTGGCCGGGTTCTTCACCTGTTTAAGCAGACAACGGCGCTTTTCCTGTTCTGACGTTTCACCTATGCTACTGCGGTTTGCGTTTGGAATCTTATTTTCATGAGTCATCAGGCTGATAATAAACTGACATTGCGTCGGGATGGATTTACCTTCAAGCAATTCTTTGTGGCGCACGATCGCTGTGCCATGAAGGTGGGAACCGATGGCATTTTGCTGGGTGCCTGGGCGCCGCTGTCCTCAGCTAAGCGGATTCTGGATATCGGCAGTGGTTCCGGCCTTCTCGCGTTGATGTTGGCGCAACGTTCTGAACCGCATGTTCGGATTGATGCCGTCGAACTGGATAGCGCAGCGAGTCAGCAGGCGAAGGAGAACATTGCCGCCTCGCCATGGGCCGACAGAATCGCGGTCTATGCTGAGGATATTATCAGTTTTGCTGAGACACGCAGTGCCGACTATTCGCTGATTATCAGTAATCCGCCTTATTTCCCTCCGGGGATCGCGTGCGGATCGGCCGAGCGTGAGCAGGCGCGTTACACCACCTTGTTAACTCATGAGGCGCTGTTGCGCTGTGCGCATCAACTGCTGATGCCCGAAGGGCTTTTTTGCGTGGTGCTGCCCGTTCAGGTGGCGGAGAAATTTATTCCGCTGGCACTGCAGCATAACTGGTACGTTCACCAGCAGCTTCGCGTATCGGAACAGGAAGATAAACCCGCTCACCGCGTTTTGCTGGCGCTGTCTCGGCAGGAAAGAGAATGTGTGAATGCTTCGCTGGCTATTCGTGATGGAGAAAGACGTTACTCGACGGCTTTCCAACAGCTGACAAAAGATTTTTATCTCTTTATGTAAGTGGCAGACGCCTTGTTGCTGCGTCTGCCTTTGCTGAGCGAATTATTTTTATGAACTACGGCACCAGAATGGTGGGCGTTGGCGCGTCGAACTGTTCTGGGTAGTCCAGGGTATAGTGCAGCCCGCGGCTTTCTTTTCTTTCCAGTGCGCAGCGGACAATGAGTTCGGCGACCTGCACCAGATTACGCAGCTCCAGCAAATTGTTGGAAATACGGAAGTGGGCGTAATACTCATTAATTTCCTGCTGAAGCAGATGGATGCGGCGCTGTGCTCGCTCCAACCGCTTCGTCGTCCGCACGATCCCAACGTAATCCCACATAAACAGACGCAGTTCATGCCAGTTATGCTGGATCACCACCTGTTCGTCGGAGTTGTCGACCTGGCTTTCATCCCAATCCGGTAATTTTTTCACCGTTTTGATTTGCGGTAAACGCTGCAAGATATCCTCGGCGGCTGACCAGCCGTAAACCAGACACTCCAGTAATGAGTTGGATGCCATGCGGTTTGCACCGTGCAACCCGGTATAGCTGACTTCGCCAATCGCATACAGGCCGTCAAGGTCGGTACGCCCGTGCTGGTCGACCATCACACCACCGCAGGTGTAGTGCGCTGCGGGAACGATCGGTATTGCTTCACGCGTTAGATCGATGCCGAGAGATTGCAGCTTTTCATCAATGGTAGGGAAGTGCTGTTTGATGAACGCTTCGGGTTTGTGGCTGATATCCAGATACATGCAGTCTGCGCCGAGCCGTTTCATCTCATGGTCAATCGCGCGGGCAACCACATCACGCGGAGCCAGTTCGCCTCTGGCATCGAAATCGGGCATAAAGCGTGTGCCGTCAGGGCGTTTAAGGTATGCGCCTTCACCGCGCAGCGCTTCCGTCAGCAGGAAATTTCGCGCCTGCGGGTGGAACAGGCAGGTCGGGTGAAACTGATTGAATTCCAGATTCGCCACGCGGCAGCCTGCGCGCCAGGCCATGGCGATGCCATCGCCAGAGGAAATATCGGGATTCGTGGTGTATTGATAAACTTTGGACGCCCCACCAGTTGCCAGAACTACCGTTTTTGCCCGGCAGGATTCGACGCGTTCACGTTCACGGTTCCATATATAAGCACCGACAATGCGGCGAGTACCGGGCAAACCCAGCTTATTTGAAGTAATCAAATCGACGGCGTTGCAGCGTTCCATAATCCGAATATTCGGATGGGATAGTGCTTTCTGCACCAGCGTGTTTTCTACTTCTTTTCCGGTTGCATCCGCCGCATGCAGAATTCGACGATGGCTGTGTCCACCTTCGCGTGTGAGGTGATAGCGTTCTTCACCGCTGGTGCTGGTTTCGGTATCGAATAGCACGCCTTGTTCGATAAGCCATTGCACGCAGTGTTTGGCATTGCTGGCGATAAACTCAACGGCTTCCCGTTCACACAGGCCATCGCCAGCGATCAGGGTATCTTCGATATGGGAGTCAATCGTGTCGGTTTCATCGAAAACGGCGGCGATGCCGCCTTGAGCATAAAACGTTGCGCCTTCGTTGAGTGGGCCTTTGCTTAATACCGTCACGTTGGCCTGAGAAGCCAGACGCAGCGCCAGTGAAAGCCCGGCAGCACCGCTGCCAATGATTAAAACATCACAGACGTATTCAGTGGTCGTTTGCATGGTCGTGTCGTGGATGCAAAAAGAAGAGGAAATTCGATGTTAGCACCCAATGGTTGATTGCTGTATTGGTTTTTAGCCCCCTCTCTACGCTATAAATAAGCGAATAGCGGAACAGGGGGAATCGTGCGAAGACCCCAGATTTATCGTATCATCCTCGAAAGAAGAGCGTAGAGCCTCAGATGATGAGAATGCGTCATGATACGCATCGCAAAGACGAGTAACGGCGCTAAGCAAAAGAAAAACGATGACCTGGAACTTTATTGGATGTCTTGGTTCTAATGAGGAGCTTGCTCTAAACATGACTTATATAGCTGGCAGTACTATTTTACGCGTGGAGAACGGTTTGAGTAGAGATTACCTCGGATGAGCGAGCAACTGGCAGATCAGGTTCTGGTCGAGCGAGTCCAAAAAGGCGATCAAAAATCGTTTAACTTGTTGGTCGTTCGTTATCAGCATAAGGTAGCGAGCCTGGTATCGCGGTATGTTCCTCAGGGTGACGTGCCGGACGTGGTACAGGAATCGTTTATTAAAGCCTATCGCGCGTTAGAGTCATTCCGCGGCGATAGTGCGTTTTATACATGGCTGTATCGTATCGCAGTGAATACGGCCAAGAATTATCTGGTAGCTCAGGGGCGTCGCCCGCCTTCCAGCGACATTGATGCCAATGACGCGGAAAACTATGAAAATGCGGGTGCGCTGAAAGAAATATCGAACCCTGAGAATTTAATGTTGTCAGAGGAATTACGAAGCATCGTTTTCCGCACTATCGAGTCTTTGCCGGAAGATTTACGTTTAGCGATTACGCTGCGCGAATTGGACGGTTTAAGCTACGAAGAGATTGCCGTGATTATGGATTGTCCCGTCGGCACTGTTCGTTCTCGTATTTTTCGGGCACGGGAAGCGATTGATAATAAAGTACAACCGCTTATTCAGCGCTAGCGAGCGTTTTCAGCTATCCGCATGACTAATGATGGATTTGACAAGGTAAGGGTGTCGGTATGCAGAAAGAGAAACTTTCCGCTTTAATGGATGGCGAAGCAGTAGATTCCGAACTGCTAAACGCATTGTCACGGGATGATGCGTTGCAGCAAAGTTGGCAAAGTTATCATCTAATTCGTGATGCGTTGCGTGGTGATGTCAGTGAAAACGTGATTCACCTGGACATAGCTTCTCGCGTTGCCGCCGCAATCGAAAAAGAACCTGTTCGTCTGGTTCCACAAGCGCAGCCTGAATCCCAGCCACAACCTGTCGAGTGGACGAAGATGCCGTTCTGGCACAAAATCCGCCCGTGGGGCAGCCAACTGACGCAAGTTGGTGTCGCCGCCTGCGTGTCTTTAGCGGTGATTGTCGGTGTACAAAATTACCAGCAGGGTAATGCATCCGAACAGGTTGTGGAATCCGGCGTGTTCAGTACCTTACCCGCTATGGGCACCGCCTCTCCTGTGAGCCTTGGCGTGCCGTCAGAAAATGTTGCTCCTCACAGCGGCCAGCAGAAATCCGATATGCAGCGTAACCGCCTTAACGCCATTTTGCAGGACTACGAATTACAGCGTCGGCTGCATGCCGAACACGCTCTGCCGCAGGACGATCAGCAAGCGGCTATTCAGGTTCCCGGCACTCAATCATTAGGAACGCAGCCCCGGTAATGAAGCGTGTTTGGTCCGCCGCCTGTTTTCTGATTGGCAGTCTGTTTTATTCTACTTTCGCCCCGGCTCAGAATGTTGAGCCGGGCGCGTTGCTGCAACAGATGAACAGCGCAGTTCGTTCTCTGAATTATGAAATTTCCTTTATCAACATTACCCTGCAAGGATTCGAGTCGGTACGGTATCGTCATGCCGTGGTCGACAACCGTTCCTTAGCGCAGCTGCTGTTCATGGACGGGCCGCGACGTGAGATCGTGCTGCGTGGTAATGAAGTCAGCTACTTCGATCCCGGTTTTGAGCCATTTACGCTTACCAGCGATCATATCGTTGACTCTCTCCCTTCTCTGGTCTTTGCCGATTTCCAGAAACTATCGCCTTATTATGACTTTATTCCTGCCGACGGACGGGTGCGTATTGCCGATCGTCTGGCATCAGGAATTCGGGTCATTTCACGCGATGGCACACGCTACAGCTATATGGTGTGGATTGATGCGGAATCGAAACTTCCATTACGTATCGATTTACAGGATCGCAACGGTGACAAGCGGTTGGAACAATTCTTAACGACATCGCTGATTGTTGATGATGATGTCGTTAGCGTGATGCGTCCGCTGGAAGGAATCAAACTTCCTCCTGTGTTACCCACGCCTGCCGGGGAAAAAGGTGATTTTATCTGGGAGCCCGAATGGTTGCCTGCTGGGATGAAAGAACTTTCACACAACAAAAAAGTATTGTCAGGTTCGTCCATTCCGATCGAAACTCGTCTGTATAGCGATGGTTTATTCAGTTTTTCCATTAACATTAGCCCGTCTTCTGATGTGAGTGAAGAACAGTCGCTGCTTACGGGGCGACGCTCCATTCATACTGTCATGAAAGGCAACCGCGAAATTACCGTCGTCGGAGATATTCCACCTTCTACGGCTAAACGTGTGGCTGACAGCATTATTTTGAAGGGGCAACCGTGATCAAAGAGTGGGCGACAGTGGTTTCATGGCAGGATGGCATTGCGGAGCTGCGGTGTGAGCCGAGCGCGGGGTGCGGTAGCTGTAAATCCCGCTCGTCGTGTGGAACCGGCTTATTAAGCCAGCTTGGGCTTTCTGCTGAAAATACGCTGTATGTCCCTTACGATCGGCCTTTAGAAGTCGGACAAAAAGTTGAATTGGGGATTTCTGAGGGACGTCTGCTGTTTTCTGCCGCTCTGGTTTACTTCGTTCCGCTGGTCGGGTTGCTGATCGGTGCGGCGATCTGCCAGACGTTATTTGGTACCGATCTGGCCGCTGTCATTGGCGCGTTGTTAGGCGGTGGGCTGGCGTTTATCGGCGTGAAGCGCTGGGCGAAGCAGTTGGGTAAGAATAAACGTTATGAGCCTGTTATCCTGCAAATTGCACTGCCTGGCACGCTGTTACAAAATTGACCTGCTTAACCGCGCGTAACCGTCGCGCGGTGCGGAAACATTGTTCACACGTTTGTGATTTTTCGACACGATGTTTACCACGTAATGACACTTTACTTCCTGCTTTCCTCTCGTTGTTCTGCTATTCCAAATAAAACCGTCATAATCAAAGGGAATGCACCGGACATGACTAGGTTTTCACGCTTCTCGCATGTAGAATGCTGCGATTCAGGTGGAATAACATCGCTGCTGTTTTCACCTATGCGCATGCCCATCGGCAAGAATTTCAGGAATATCAAGGTAGAAAAATTTTTATAATGAAGCATATACGAAATTTCTCCATTATTGCCCATATCGACCACGGTAAATCAACGTTATCTGACCGTATTATCCAGATTTGCGGCGGTTTGACCGAGCGTGAAATGGCTGCGCAGGTTCTGGATTCCATGGATCTGGAACGTGAACGTGGAATAACGATTAAAGCGCAAAGCGTAACGCTGGATTATAAAGCGCAGGACGGCCAAACCTACCAGTTAAACTTCATCGATACACCGGGGCACGTTGACTTCTCTTATGAAGTTTCCCGCTCGCTTGCCGCCTGCGAAGGCGCACTGCTTGTCGTTGACGCCGGGCAAGGTGTGGAAGCGCAAACGCTGGCTAACTGCTATACCGCGCTGGATATGAACCTGGAAGTGGTGCCGGTTCTGAACAAAATCGACCTGCCTGCTGCTGACCCGGATCGTGTTGCTCAGGAAATTGAAGATATTGTCGGCATTGATGCCACCGACGCCGTGCGCTGTTCCGCGAAAACAGGGGTTGGCGTGCCGGATGTTCTGGATCGTCTGGTGCGTGATATTCCGCCGCCGGAAGGTAGTCCTGATGAGCCGCTACAGGCGCTGATTATTGACTCCTGGTTTGATAACTACCTTGGTGTTGTGTCGCTGGTTCGTATCAAAAACGGCACAATGCGCAAAGGCGACAAAATTAAGGTGATGAGTACCGGGCAGGTTTATAACGCTGACCGTCTCGGTATTTTTACACCGAAGCAGATCGACCGTGATGTCTTGAACTGCGGCGAAGTAGGCTGGCTGGTGTGCGCCATCAAAGATATTTTGGGGGCGCCGGTCGGGGATACCCTGACGCTGGCTCGTCAACCGGCTGAAAAAGCGCTGCCAGGCTTCAAGAAAGTCAAACCGCAGGTTTATGCCGGTCTGTTCCCGATTAGCTCCGATGACTATGAGTCATTCCGCGATGCGCTGGGCAAACTGAGCCTCAATGATGCTTCTTTGTTCTATGAACCAGAAAGTTCTACTGCGCTGGGTTTCGGCTTCCGCTGCGGCTTCCTGGGTCTGCTGCACATGGAGATCATTCAGGAACGTCTGGAACGTGAATACGATCTGGATCTGATCACTACGGCACCGACGGTGGTGTATGAAGTTGAGACGACGGCCAAAGAAACCGTTTATGTCGATAGCCCGTCCAAGCTGCCGCCGCTGAATAATATTCAGGAACTGCGCGAACCGATTGCCGAATGCCACATGCTGCTGCCTCAGGAGTATCTGGGCAACGTAATTACGCTTTGTATCGAGAAGCGCGGTGTGCAGACGAATATGGTGTATCACGGAAATCAGGTTGCGCTGACCTATGAAATTCCGATGGCGGAAGTGGTGCTTGATTTCTTTGACCGCCTGAAATCAACGTCTCGTGGTTATGCCTCGCTGGATTACAGCTTCAAACGCTTCCAGACATCAGACATGGTGCGTGTTGATGTATTGATCAATAACGAACGTGTGGATGCGTTGGCGCTGATCACGCACCGCGATAATTCACAATATCGTGGTCGTGAACTGGTCGAAAAAATGAAAGATCTGATTCCGCGTCAGCAGTTTGATATCGCGATTCAGGCTGCGATTGGTAACCATATTATTGCGCGCTCTACGGTTAAGCAATTGCGTAAAAACGTACTGGCCAAGTGTTATGGTGGTGACGTCAGCCGTAAGAAGAAACTGTTGCAGAAACAGAAAGACGGTAAGAAACGTATGAAGCAGGTCGGTAACGTCGAGCTGCCGCAAGAAGCGTTTCTGGCAATTCTGCACGTCGGCAAAGACAGTAAATAAATTCTGAGGAGTTGGCATGGCCAATATGTTTGCCGTAATTCTGGCATTGGTGACGCTGGTCACGGGGATTGTCTGGTGTTTAGAGCGCTTTGTCTGGGCGCCTGCTCGCCGGAAAAAGTTTGCCGCCATGAGCGGTGCCGATTTGGCTGATGGCGCGGTTTCATCGAAAGCCATTCAACAACCCGGCTGGATTGAAACGATCGCGTCCGTGTTCCCAGTTGTGGCTTTGGTATTGGTTGTGCGCTCCTTCATTTATGAGCCGTTTCAAATTCCATCAGGTTCGATGATGCCGACGCTGTTGATCGGTGACTTTATTCTGGTAGAAAAATTTGCCTATGGCATTAAAGAACCCTTCACGCAAAAAACGCTGATCGAAACGGGGCGCCCGAAGCGTGGCGACGTGGTGGTGTTTAAATACCCGTCCGATCCTAAAGTGGACTTCATCAAACGTGTGGTGGGCGTACCGGGCGATCGCGTCAGCTATAACCCGATGACCAAGCAGGTGACGATTCGTCCATCCTGTCAGGGACAACAGGCGTGCGACACGGCGCTGGCGGTCACATACAGTAACGTACAGCCTAGCGATTTTGTTCAGACCTTTAACCAACCTGGATTGGAATCGCGCAGCGGTTTTTATCAGGTTCCGGCTAATGACAACAGTGTGGATGGCGTCCGCATGGGCACTCGCAAAGAATCACTGGGCAATGTAACGCATAATATTCTCTTGGTGCCGGGCCAGCAGGATCAACTCGGTGGTTATTACCAGCAATCGCAGCAGCAGCTTGCAACATGGGTTGTTCCCGCAGGGCACTACTTCATGATGGGTGATAACCGCGACAACAGTCTGGATAGCCGCTACTGGGGCTTTGTGCCGGAGAGAAATCTGGTCGGTAAAGCCACCGCTATCTGGATGAGTTTTGAGAAGCAGGAAGGTGAATGGCCTACTGGAGTGCGTTTGAGTCGCATTGGCGGTATTCATTAATCGAAGTAAGCATTCACCAAAATAAGATACAGGCAGCATTCTGTTGCTGTCCGTTGTAGAATATTTTTTGAAACGCTCTTTTTGAAAGAACATGCCCTAAATAATGCGAGTTGCAGAGCAAAATGTGTCCGTTTGCACAACGCTAACGGACAGGCAACGCGAAGTATGATGGGCAGAAAGGCAGGCTCCCTTGCGGGAGCCAATGCAAACGAAACAGTTTTGACCGAATTGGTAAGCAGGGCTGTTCCGTATGCTGCTGTTTTTGACGCATCGTTGATCTATTGGTAACACATGAATCCCATCCTGATAAATCGTTTACAAAGAAAGCTGGGCTATACTTTTCAGCAGTACGAGCTTTTGTTACAGGCGTTGACGCATCGTAGCGCCAGCAGCAAACACAATGAAAGACTCGAATTCCTGGGTGATTCCATCCTGAGTTTTGTGATCGCCAATGCGCTGTATCATCGTTTTCCCAAGGTTGATGAAGGGGATATGAGCCGGATGCGGGCGACGCTGGTGCGGGGAAATACGCTGGCGGAAATCGCACGTGAATTCGAACTGGGAGAGTGCCTGCGCCTCGGCCCTGGCGAATTAAAGAGCGGCGGCTTCCGTCGCGAATCGATTCTGGCTGATACGGTTGAAGCGCTGATCGGCGGCATTTTCCTCGATAGCGATATTCAGACTATCGAACGTTTGATCCTCAACTGGTATCAAACGCGGTTGGATGAAATCAGTCCCGGCGATAAGCAAAAAGATCCGAAAACGCGGTTGCAGGAGTTTCTGCAAGGGCGTCACCTACCTCTACCAACCTATCTGGTGGTGCAGGTTCGTGGGGAAGCACACGATCAGGAGTTTACTATCCACTGTCAGGTGAGCGGCTTTAGCGAGTCGGTCATTGGTACAGGATCGAGCCGTCGTAAAGCCGAACAGGCTGCGGCTGAACAAGCGTTGAAAAAACTGGAGCTTGAATGAGCGAAGTACAGACACACTGCGGTTTTATCGCGATTGTTGGTCGACCAAACGTTGGTAAATCGACGTTATTGAATCAATTACTGGGGCAGAAGATCTCCATTACGTCACGTAAGCCCCAGACGACGCGGCACCGCATTATGGGCATTCACACTGAAGGGCCTTATCAGGCTATTTATGTGGATACGCCGGGATTGCACATTGAAGAAAAACGGGCGATTAACCGCCTGATGAACCGCGCTGCCAGCAGTTCAATTGGTGACGTTGAGCTGATCATTTTCGTTGTTGAAGGTACACACTGGAACGACGACGATGAAATGGTATTGAACAAGCTGCGCGATCAAAAACTCCCCGTGCTGTTAGCGATCAATAAAGTCGATAACGTCACGGATAAAACCAAGCTGCTGCCGCATATCCAGTTCCTCAGTCAGCAGATGGACTTCCTTGACGTCGTTCCGATCTCCGCTGAGAAGGGCACGAATGTCGATACGATTGCCAGCATTGTGCGTAAGCACTTACCGCAGGCAACGCACCACTTCCCGGAAGATTACATTACCGATCGTTCGCAGCGCTTTATGGCATCGGAAATTATCCGCGAAAAACTGATGCGCTTCCTGGGTGAAGAATTGCCGTATTCCGTCACGGTCGAAATCGAGCGTTTCGTGACTAACGAGCGCGGCGGTTATGACATCAACGGCCTGATTCTGGTTGAGCGTGAAGGCCAGAAGAAGATGGTCATTGGTAACAAAGGTGCCAAAATTAAAACCATTGGTATCGAGTCTCGTCAGGATATGGAAGAGATGTTCGAGGCCAAAGTGCACCTTGAGCTGTGGGTTAAAGTGAAATCCGGCTGGGCAGATGACGAACGTGCCCTGCGCAGCCTGGGTTATAGCGAAGATCTGTAAGGTTTACGCCGATGGAAGGCTGGCAGCGCGCATTTGTCTTACATGGGCGACCTTATAGTGAAACCAGCTTATTGCTGGATCTGTTTAGCGAAAGCGATGGCCGCGTGCGCGTGCTTGCCAAAGGTGCGCGAGCCCGTCGCTCTAGTCTGAAAGGGTGTTTGCAGCCTTTCACTCCGCTGCTGGTGCGCTGGAGCGGTCGGGGAGAAGTGAAGACATTACGCAGCGCTGAGCCTGTTTCGCTTGCGCTGCCGTTAACGGGGTCTATGCTTTATAGCGGTTTATACGTTAATGAGCTGCTGTCTCGCGTGCTGGAACATGAAACCAACTACTCCGCTCTTTTCTTCGATTATCTCCACTGCTTACAACATCTTGCTGCACAGGATGCATCCCCTGAACCGGCATTAAGACGCTTTGAGTTAGCATTGCTGGGCTATCTGGGATACGGCGTTGATTTCCTACATTGTGCTGGCAGCGGTGAACCTGTGGCAGATACCATGACCTATCAATATCGAGAGGAACGGGGATTTATTGCCAGTCTGGTGGTCGATAACAAAAGCTTTACCGGGCACGAGTTACGTTCGCTGGCATCGCGTGAATTTCCTGACAGCGGTACACTGAAGGCGGCAAAGCGTTTCACTCGTATCGCCTTAAAGCCGTATCTGGGGGGAAAACCGTTGAAAAGTCGTGAACTGTTCCGCCAGTTTGTTCCTGCTGCTAATTTGTCCAAACCCACGTCTTCTGATAAATAATCCCCTTTCCTCTGTACCCTGACGCTGTGACATCGGTGTAAACTGCCCCGTAACGTGCATGACTTTACCGAGGATTTATCATGGCTGAACTGCTGCTTGGCGTTAACATCGATCACATTGCAACGCTGCGTAATGCGCGTGGAACGGCGTATCCCGATCCTGTTCAGGCGGCGTTTGTCGCTGAGCAAGCGGGAGCGGACGGCATCACGGTGCACTTACGTGAAGATCGTCGCCATATCACGGATCGTGATGTGCGGATCCTAAGAGAAACGCTCCAAACTCGCATGAACCTTGAAATGGCTGTCACAGAAGAAATGCTGAACATTGCCTGTGAGGTAAAGCCGCATTTTTGCTGTCTGGTGCCGGAAAAACGCCAGGAAGTGACCACTGAAGGCGGGCTGGATGTCGCGGGGCAGCAGGAAAAAATCAATAACGCGGTTGCCAGACTCAGTCAGGCTAACATATTGGTTTCGCTGTTTATTGATGCGGATAAACGGCAAATTGATGCCGCTGCTGCCAGCGGTGCGCCTTATATCGAAATTCATACCGGGGCGTATGCCGATGCGCCAGATGATGAAGCGCGTCAGCATGAATTCGAGCGCATTCGTGATGCGGCGACTTATGCTGCGGCGAAAGGGCTGAAAGTCAATGCCGGTCACGGTTTGACGTACCATAACGTTCAGCCGATTGCGGCACTACCGGAAATGCACGAATTAAATATCGGGCATGCGATTATCGGACGTGCGGTGATGAGCGGACTGAAGGATGCCGTTGCTGAAATGAAGAGTCTGATGCGGGAAGCGCGTCGCTGATGGCGATTCTTGGACTCGGAACGGACATTGTCGAAATTGCTCGTATTGAAGCGGTGATTGAACGTTCAGGCGAGCGACTAGCTCGCCGCGTTCTGACGGATGCTGAATGGGCGCATTATCAGCAGCATCAGCAACCTGTCCGCTTCCTCGCCAAGCGCTTCGCCGTGAAAGAAGCGGCGGCAAAAGCTTTCGGTACCGGAATTCGTAACGGGCTCGCGTTCAACCAGTTTGAAGTTTTTAATGACGAACTGGGCAAACCCTGTCTACGATTTTTTGCTAAAGCGGCAGAGCTGGCTGAACAGATGGGCGTCAGACACGTCCATGTGACGTTGGCTGACGAAAGACGCTATGCCTGTGCGACGGTGATTGTCGAAAGCTGACCGTCTGTAACCGGATGCTTAAATCCTGTCGGCATGGTGCATGAGCACATATTTTTCCCACAGTTGTTCATTACCTTCAACGTAATTTGGATCTTTAACGATCGTGTTGTCGATCGGACAGACTTTCTGACACGTCGGTGTGTCATAGTGGCCAACGCACTCCGTACAGCGAGTGGTATCAATTTCATAAATGTCCATGCCCATGGAGATGGCCTGATTAGGACACTCGGGTTCACACATGTCACAGTTGATGCATTTATGGGTGATGAGTAACGCCATGATGTTCTTCTACCTTACAAACAGGGCGCAGATTATACCCGCTGGGGCTCGTTTAAACACGCGTAACCGTCATTGGTAGAGAATATACTGCCGAATCGGTTCCGGTTGCTTTTGACGTGCTCTTTTTCCGGGCGGTTGGCTGTGGGTTTTGTGTGTTCTCCGGTACCCTCAGCATGTCGCTTATTGGTTGCATAAATAGTGAGGTTACAGGGTAAAATTACCATCTGTTCGTTAAATTGGTTTCATCCGCATGCTTTAGACTATATGAATCAGCCAGTGCGACTGTGTTTTTTGGGTTTTAATTTATTGATTTACAATTTAAATAAATTTAGTTGTGATATTGAACCACTTATTTTTGTAATATCATGGACATTGATTTCATCGGTATTGCCGATGAAGTTTGCATCTGGAGAGTCGATGATGGTGCATGTCCGTATGATATAATTTTATAACTAATAGTGTCAGTTTAATGGCGGAACTCATAGTGCAGCAGGAAGGTCATCTTAATCAGGTTGGGGCAGGATTTTTCCAACAGGGAAGCGAGGAGTCATTAAGCGCTGATTACTGGCATAAATGTCAACGGCGGTATACTTTTCAGCCAATTTATCGAACATCAGGTAAATTAATGGCTATTGAGCTACTGACTTCCGTTTTTTCTCCTACCCTGCCGCAAAAATTTATCTCTCCTGAAAAATACTTCGCGAATATTGATGTTCAAACCCGCCTGTTAATTATTGTAGAACAACTGCAACTTTTATCTGAGTGGAGTTTTCGATTTACTCGCGACGATCTTTTTGCCTCCGTCAATATTGATGGTATGACGCTACTGGCGCTGCAAAATAATCTTGAAGCCAAACGCCTGATCGCGGCAATGCCCTGGATTCGTTTTGAAATGGTCGAAAATCAGGGAGGGCTGCCAAAAGAAATATTAACCAAACTCCCTGAAGCGCAAACACTGTGGTTGGATGATTTCGGCTGTGGCATGGCGAATTTTTCATCACTGATGCTGGCTCAGTACGATTGCATTAAAGTGGCGCGTGAGCTCTTTATTCTCCTGCAACAGAGTGGCGAAGGGAAGACCGTGTTTCCTGCGCTGATCGCCTTGCTATCGCGTTTTTGCAACTATGTTGTGATTGAGGGGATCGAAACCAAGGAGGAATGGGCAATTGTTCAGGCATCGCATGCTTACGCCGCCCAAGGGTACTATCTCTCGCGGCCTCAGCCATTTGAGAACTTTGAGGCACTGAAGCTCGAACTTTAGGTGGTAACCTGTTGTTTAGGCTATCACTTTTTGTATTAACGCACTGCTATATGTCCTCTCATTCTTTCCCGCCATATTCATTCATTATACTTCCTAATATGTCATTGCCGTACAAAATATCGCCTCTTCAGCTACTCAGTGTCCACCTCTAGTCTGCAACGTGTAATGCTGCATTTTGTTTTATTTTTGTTGTTTAATTCTTGTTTTATTTGTTATGACAGTGTTTAATTTCAAAGAAATGATAAGGGGAGCGACTGCTGATTTTGCATCAAATTATGACATATATAATCAAACGCTTGCGTTAATGATTTTATTTTTTTCTTTTAATTATTTGATTTTTAATGGTAAAAAAATATAATGTTTACTGTTAACGATCAAAAATCATTTTGTGATAGATTTTGTTGATTAAAACAATGATACTTATTGGTATAATTGATTTGCTTACAAAAAATTGATGTTCAGAATATATCGCCATGTACCCTTAGGAATATTCTTTTATTCCATTAGAGAAGCTTATAACCCGAACAATTACTACTATTAAATTAAGATACTCTTTTGAATTTGTTGTTTTTATCTGCGCACAGTCATATGCGAGGGCTTTATGCTGACGTTGCTATGTTTCTAAATACTCCTGCTTCATGGAGCGTTTTTTCTTTCATCCTTTCTGCTCTCCGGAAATGCACCAGTCCCGAAAATCGACGGGGTAGGGGTTTGTTACCGGGATTTTTCGTCATCAGCGTTGTGATTTGTACGATCAGGACCACTCGGGCCTGAGGAGAGTGTTATTGTGTATGAAATTATAATAACCCTACTATTGCTATTGTTATTGTTTTCTTCTGTAAAAAATAGAAAAATTAAACAAAAGTTTAGAACTGAGCAGAAAAAACAAGATTTTCTCAACATGACTTTCTTTGCAATGGAATATAGTCCTGCTTCAATTATGATCGCAGATGAAAATTGTGAAATTATTTACGTCAATCGTCAGTTTATTACCATGTCAGGCTATATGCCGGATGAGGTTATTGGCAAGAAAACGAATATATTAAACTCGGGTATGACTAACGCCAGCGTCTATGAAGATCTGTGGTCTACCATAAATAAAGGTAATGTTTGGAGTGGGGAGTTCGTTAACCGGCGTAAAGATGGACAGTTGTATTGGGAAAAGGCCAATATCGTTAAAATATATAATAAGGCGAGTAACACAACCCAGTATGTTGGTATTAAGTTAGATATCACGGAACGAAAATCGCAGGAACATCATGATAATTCATACAATCGTGCGCTGGAGCTGTTATCAAGCGGCGCGCCGCTGAAAGATATTCTTGATGCGATTATTTTCAGCGTCGAGGAAAAAAATCCTGGTCGTATCGTTTGCTCTGTTCTGCTGGTCGATAAAGACAAAAAATGTCTGACGCTTGGGTCGGCGCCGAGTTTGCCGGGCTTTTATAAAAATGCCATTCACAATGTGAAAATTGCCGATGGTGTGGCTTCTTTTGGTACCGCTGCCTATACCGGAAAGCGCGTCATTGCCGACGATATTTCTGTCCATCCGCATTGGTCGTTATATAAAGGGCTCGCATTATATGCCGGGCTGCGTTCCTGCTGGTCTGAACCTATCATCGGTCAGAACAAAGAAATATTAGGTGTTTTAAGCGTTTACCATCGCAAAGTATATGTCCCGACCGAAGAGGAAATCTTCTCTATTGAGAAATCGGCACAGCTGATTGCGATCGCCATAGAGCGGTATCATGCCATTGATATGCTGCGGCGCAGCGAGGAACACTATCGTCAATTGGCGCACTATGACTCATTAACGTCATTGGCTAATGGCCTGACGTTTGCCGAGCAGATGGAACAGGCGATTCTGTTATCCAAACAAACGGGCAGGAAAATCGCGCTGATGTTCCTGGATCTCGATAAATTTAAACAGATAAACGACTCGTTCGGACATGCTGTTGGCGATTTACTCTTGAAAGAAGCGGCGGCGCGTATGCGCGGTGCGGTTCGCGATTCGGATACGGTATATCGCCGCAGCGGTGACGAATTTATTATTCTGCTTCAGGGTATTAAGGAAATTGACAATACGCTTTATGTTGCAGATAAAATTCATAACGCCTTGAACAAGCCTTTTGAGATCGATGGGAAAACGCTAGATATATCATGCAGTATCGGTATTGCGTTGTATCCAGAACATGGTACTGACTCTCTGACATTGGCAATTAATGCCGATTCTGCCATGTATCAGGCTAAAGCCATGGGACGCAGTCAAACTCAGATTTATCACAATATGAACGATCATTGATAAATGGAATATAAAAAAGGCGCTCTGTTGGGCGCCTTTTTTATTATCTTTCTCGTAAAGCCTCTGCTTTTGCCCGAATAATCGGCTTTAACAAATAGCTGAGGATCGTTTTCTTTCCCGTTATTATATCAACAGAGGCCACCATGCCTGGAATGATAAGAAGTGGTTTATCGGCTGAGCCTAAATAATTCCTATCTGTCCGTAAACGAATAATATAAAAGCTGTTCCCTTCTTTATCGGTTACGGTGTCTGGGCTGATTTGTTCCAATTGGCCTTTTAAACCGCCATAGATGGTGTAGTCGTAGGCCGTTAATTTTATTACGGCATCCTGACCTGGGTGCAAAAACGCAATATCCTGTGGACGAATCCTGGCTTCTACCAGCAGGTTGTCGTCCAGTGGCACAATCTCTACCAGATCGCTACCCGGTTGAATCACTCCGCCGATGGTATTCACCAGAACCTGCTGCACGATACCGCGAACAGGGGAGACGACCAGCGTTCTGTTTACCCGGTCTTCGAGTGCTTTACCCGTGGCTTCGATTTTGTTCAGGTTGGTTTGTGCTTCACTTAACTGAGATAACGCTTCGCTTTTATAACGGCTTCGCGTTTCCTCTATTTTATTTTCGCTCTCTTTAATCGCAGATTCCGCCCGAGGAATCGAAAGCTTGATGGAATCAAGCTGGCCACGGGTTTCGACCTCTGCGCGACGCAGGCGTAAAACTTCTACTTTAGAAATGGCGCCTTCCGCGATCAGCGGTTCTGACATTTTAATTTCTTGTTGGAGCAGGCCCAGACTATTGCGGAATTGAATTTCCTTGGCAGAGAAATCTCTCAGTTCCTGGTGACGCTGGATCAACTGCTCTTCCAGACCGGACACTTCATTGTGGAGTTGCTGGCGGCGGCTGTTATACAGCTCTTTTTCGCCTGCCGCGATTTTAGGCGCTTGCGTCGTAATTTCTTCTGAAAGCACGAGCTCCCGATCGTTGATTTCGGCGTTCAGGCGCTCAATGCGTGATAGCAGTGCAAGCCGATCGGCCTCGGTTTCACCGACGTTGGAAGCAAAACGCGTATCATCAAGGCGCAGCAAAGGATCGCCTGCATTGACGACCTGACCTTCACGAATGAACACTTCCGTGACAATGCCGCCTTCCAGGTTTTGGACTTTTTGCAATCGGGAGGAGGGGATGGCTTTACCGTCACCCCGGGTGACTTCATCGATATTCGCCAGCCCAGCCCACAAGATGAAAAACAGGAAAAAAGCGCCGATAGCCCATAGTGTGAAGCGAATAGAACGTGGCGAATCCTCGGCCATTGCCCGGCTCACTTCGGGCATCGTTTGCAGGCTTTCCTCATCCCCACCGACAAAATACCGTTTGATTCGTTTGATATATTTACCGAGACGCATTGATCTGCCCCTTCTTCAACGCATCCATCACGATCGCTTTCGGTCCATCCGCGATAATTTTACCTTTATCGACGATCACTAAACGATCGACCAGCGCCAGCATGGAAACCCGATGGGTAACCAGTAAGAGCGTTTTCTCCGCAATGACGGGGGCCAGAGCCTGCTTCAACCGATCTTCACTGGTGTTATCCATCGAACTGGTGGGTTCATCCAGCACCAAAATCGGCGGATCGAGCAACAGCGCTCTGGCTATCGCGACAGCCTGACGCTGCCCGCCGGAGAGTTGTTGGCCACGTTCACCAACCTGAAGGTTATAACCATCCGGGTGCAGGCGAGCAAATTCGTTCACTCCTGAAATCTCTGCGGCTCGCAACATCGCTTCGTCTTCGACATAGCGTGCGCCGCTAATCAGGTTATTGCGCAGTGAACCACTAAACAGCTGAATATCTTGAGGAACATAGCCGATATTGTGGCGTAAATCGCTGACATCCAACTGACGGGCATCGACGCCGTCGATCAGAATATTACCGGTATTAGGCTGGTAGAGGTTCACTATCAGTTTTTGCAGCGAGCTTTTTCCTGAACCACTGCGGCCAATAACGCCCACTTTTTCACCGGGAGCGATGGTCAGGCTGATGCCTTGTAGCGAACTGGTTTTTTGCTCCGGGTAATTGAACGTCACATCGCGAAATTCGATACCGCCCCGGATGCTCTCGCGCTTCAGCGGACGTTCGTTATCGCTACGCTCCTGCGGCAACTGCATCATCTGTTCGGTAGTTTGCATCGTCAAACGCGCCTGCTGGTAGCGGCTAACCAGACCAGACAGTTGACCCAACGGCATAAGCGCTCTGCCGTTTAGCATGTAACAGGCAATCAGCCCACCCATACTGAGCTTACCGTTAATCAGCATGTAGACGCCGACGACAATCATGGCAACGCCGGCAAATTGCTGGAACCACTGCGTCAGGTTTACCGCCAGTGAAGACAGCGCCTTGGCCCGCATTTCCAGTTTGCTCAGGCTGCCAATAGTTTGTTCCCATTGGTGCTGACGTTCACTTTCCGCGTTATTGACCTTGATTGCATCGAGGCAGCTCAACGTTTCGATCAGCGTAGCCTGCCGTTCGCTGGCAAGGTGCATCGTTTTTTCAATAGTGGCGGACAGCGGCTTTTGCATCGCCCAACTGGCCAACAGGGCGACGGGGTAGGCAAGAATGGAAACCCAGACCAGCGGGCCGCCGATGATGCCGATAACCAACAGCAGAAGCAGCGTAAAAGGAAAATCGATCAGCGTCGTTAGCGTCAGTGAGGAAAGGAAATCTCTGAGCGATTGAAATTCATGAATATTCTGCGCAAAGCTACCAACCCGTGGTGGCCGGGCCTTCATCGACATACCGGTAATGCGTTCAAATAGCGTAGCGGAAATAATCAGATCGGTTTTTTTGCCCGCCATGTCGAGGCAAATGCCGCGCAGCGTTTTGAGTATCAAATCGAAAACAAAGGCGCCGGTAACGCCGATAGCCAGCACCCACAATGTCGCTGTTGCCTGATTGGGCACAACCCGATCGTAGACATTCATCACGAACAACGGCGTAGCAAGCGCGATAATGTTCACCAGCAGCGTGGCGAGGATGGCGTCGAGATAGAGTGAACGTGAAAGCTTAAGCGTATCCTTGAACCAGGATTTGGTACGGGGGATCAGCGACGGATTTTGTAGATCGAACTGGTGACGAGGCTGGGCGAACATCACCAGACCCAGATAATTCTGTTGCAGCGTGTTGTGCTCAACGGAAATTTCCCCGCCTTCTGTTTCGCTGGGCATCAGGCGTGCGCTGCCGTCAGCATTCCAGCCTAGCAGAATCGCTGCGCGTCCCTCTCGTAACAGCAACATTGCAGGGAGTGACATCTCGGAAATTTTATTCAGAGAACGCTTGAGAACGCGCCCTTGAAGCCCAGCGCGCGCAGCGGCTCTCGGAAGCAATTTTACAGATAACCGCTGGTTGGCTAAGGGAAGCCCTGCGGTGAGAGTGGTACGGCTGACTGATTTTCCCTGCAAGGCACAGAGGATCAATAAGCTATCCAATAACGGGTCATCATGACGGCTGCGCGGGTCACTATTATTTTCATGAACGCTGGGTTCATGAGTGACAGGTGGCCCCTGAACAGCCGTCGATTCATGAACAACAGTAGGTTCATGGACGATAGACTCCTGGGCAACGGATTGATCAGAACCCTGAGTCTCTTGTACTGAATGCAACTTCATTTAACGGAACGTTCCCTTACGCAACGTAATTCCTCGCATATAAACCATAATTTATCGCCGTCTGACCAATGAAATATATTAATTAAGGCTCGGCAACTCTGCGAGGGGGGTTACGTTTGTCAAGCTGGTACCGGCATCAGGGGCTGGGATAGCCAAACGATGTAATAACTCTCCCATACGTGATGCGATCCGGTATTCGGTATAGAGGGAGGTGAAGCGAACCTCGACCAGACGGCGTTGTGCGGTGAACAGCTCGTTTTCACTGTCCAGCAGGTCCAACAGCGTTCTTTCCCCCAGGCCAAACTGCTTCTGATAGGCAGTGCGTACTTTCATACTGCGGTCGGCATATTCAGCAGCGATCGGCAGCTGTTGGCGAGAATTGTTTAACGCTGACCAGGCTAGCTTTAGCTCTTCGCCCAGTAGGCGCAGGGCATTATTTCGCACATCCTGCGCTTCTTTTACCTGATAAGCTTTTGATTCCATGTTGGCCTTGCTGCTACCGCCTTCATACAGGTTGTAGCGCATCCGCAACATTGCCTGCCACTCATTGTTTTGGCCGCGCGTTCCGTCAACGTTGTTATCCATCGTACGAGAGAGTTCAACGTTGAGGCGTGGGTAAAACGTTGACTTTGAAGCCTCATATTGCTGCTGCGTGGCTTCAATATCTGACTCTGCGGATTTCAGCGCCGGGCTGTTAGCCAGCATGATGCGCTGGGCTTCTTCCAGCGACGCGGGGAGTTTTATCGCAGAAGCATCGGGCATCACCAAATTATCCGGTACTTTACCCACAATGCTCATGTAGTTGATTTTGGCATCGTCCAGATTGGTTTGTTCTGTCAGCACGTTGTTACGCGCTTGCGCAAGACGTGCTTCGGCCTGATCCAAATCGGCCAGTCGGCCAACGCCTTGTTCGCTACGCAGCCTGATTTGATCGTAAATACGCTCGTGGCTTGCCAGATTGGCTTCCGCCAGACGAACAAACTCTTGGCGTTGCAGAACATTGAGATAGACCTGAACCGTATTTAACGCCGTCGACTCGCTGGTATTTAATACTTTATAGGCGCGTGAATTGACCGTGGCGCGTTGTCTGCCAACCTCGCTTGAAGTGGCGAAACCGTCAAACACCGTCTGGCTTAGATTGATGCTCGATTCCTGACGGCTGAGTTCAACGCGTTTATTGATGCTGGCTCGTGTTGAGGGGCTATCAGTTTCTTCGCGGCCAACACCAGCACTCAGCGTGATGGAGGGAAGATACCCGCCTTTTGCCGCACGCAAATCATGCTCGGCAGAAAAACGACTGTTAATGGAGGCGCTCACTTCGGGATGGGTATAGAGCGTGCTTTTAATGGCTTCCTGGATCGTCTCGGCATACGTCGCTGTGGAAAAAACGGTAATAAAAGGTAATAAAGCAAAATAGTATCTACGCATCATCAGCAGTTTTCCTTCACAAAAACTTTATTTGTGATTATTCCTATTAAAGTGTTTGAGTGTTATATAAACGCTTAACGAATTGATTTGCTTTTATTCCTTTTATATCAATATGTTAATTTCTTTTCCTAAATCGTCCAGAGCGAAAAAAATAGGGATTACTCTAAATGAGTAAAGTTCTGGAAAGAATATTCTGAATTTTTTATTATATCGTGCATTGAGTCAAGCGTTTGACGCATCACGACAACATTATCGTAACGCTTTTTTTAATAAAATGTCAGGACGACACACAGCAAATCAGCCTTATCAGGATGATAGCAAAAATCTATAGCCGCAATATCGCCACATTATAAAAATAATTATAGATATCAAGGAGAAAGTATTTTGAACGGTGTGATTGGCGTCATTAAATTCGTTATTGGACAGGTTTTTATCGTCGCGCTTGATGGAAGCCAGAGACTGCTGGTTGCCGGCGATCGGGTTTACAGCGGTGAAGAGGTCGTGACCGGTGCTAATGGCGCGGTTTCAATCACATTACCGGATGGCAAAACATTGGATCTGGGGCGTGATAGCCGCTGGAGCGATGTCAGCAATGCGTCTTCTCAGAGCAGTGCAGATGTCGCCAATGATGTCGCCGCGATACAAGATGCTATCGCTCAGGGGGCCGACCCAACACAGGTGCTGGAAGCCACTGCCGCAGGTAATGACGACACCGGAGAAGCGGGTGACGGCGGCGGCGGGCATTTCAATCCAACGGTCGTTTTGAGCTTGACGGCCGAAGTGGTTACTACCCCGATTGGGTATGATACCGCCGGCGTCTCGTTTACTGACAGAGCCTCATCTGTGCTGGATGGGGTCGATTCATCCACGCTGCTGACTGCCGCCGCGGATACCACTGATACCACACCTCCCTCTGTCACCATTGTCATAAACAGTGACGGCACAATAAGTTTCGTTTTTACAAAACCACCCGTTGGTTTTGACCTTACTGATATCACCGTAACAAACGGCTCAGTAAAGAATCTGGTGCAGGATCCTAACGATCCCACTCGCTGGACGGCGACATTAACGCCTGCCGCAAATTTTGAGGGCGAAGTTCGGGTCAGCATTCCAGATGGCAGCTACACTGATGCCGCAGGCATCCCTGGAACAGGCGGAAGTGAAGCAGTAACGGTCGATACTTTGCCTCCTGTTGCCTCAATTTCAATTGATGATGTCACGTCCGATAACGTGATTAACGCGGCTGAATCCGGACAGACGATTGCCGTCAGCGGTAAAGTGGATAACGACGTCAAAGCGGGCGATGCGGTTACCGTCAAAGTCGGCACCGAGACCTACCAGACCACGGTGAATGCCGATGGTAAAACCTGGAGCGTGAATGTTCCCGGCTCTGTACTAGCGGCTAATGGTGATGTGAGTGCTACCGTCACCACCCGTGACACCGCAGGCAACGCCACCACGGCCAATACCAGCCACGCTTATGGTGTCGATACGGTTGCGCCAACCGCGTCGATCTCTATCGATAACGTCACGTCCGATAACGTCATCAACGCGGCCGAATCCGGTCAGACCATTACGGTCACCGGTAAAGTCGATAACGACGTCAAAGCGGGTGATGCGGTTACCGTTAAAGTCGGTACTGAAACCTACCAGACCACCGTCAATGCGGATGGTAAAACCTGGAGCGTGAACGTTCCCGGTTCGCTGTTAGCCGCCAACGGCGATGTGAGCGCGACGGTCACCACGCGCGATGCAGCAGGCAACACCACCACGGCCAATACCAGCCACGCTTACGGTGTAGACACCGTTGCACCAACGGCATCGATTACTATTGACGATGTGACGTCGGATAACGTGATTAACGCCAGCGAATCCGGCCAGACCATTGCGGTCACAGGCAAGGTTGATCACGACGTCAAAGCGGGCGACGCGGTTACCGTTAAAGTCGGCACCGAGACCTACCAGACGACGGTGAATGCTGATGGCAAAACCTGGAGCGTCAATGTGCCGGGCTCTGTGCTGGCGGCGAATGGCGATATCTCTGCCAGCGTGACGACACGCGATGCGGCAGGCAATATCACCACCGCCAATACGACTCATACCTACGGTGTCGATACCGTTGCACCAACCGCCTCGATTACTATTGACGATGTGACGTCGGATAACGTGATTAACGCGGCCGAATCCGGTCAGACGATTGCCGTTACCGGTAAAGTGGATAACGACGTCAAAGCGGGCGATGCAGTTACGGTTAAAGTGGGTTCCGAGACCTACCAGACGACGGTGAATGCGGATGGAAAAACCTGGAGCGTGAACGTTCCCGGTTCCGTACTGGCCGCCAATGGCGATGTGAGTGCGACCGTCACCACGCGCGATGCGGCAGGTAACGTCACCACCGCCAACACCAGCCATGCTTATGGTGTCGATACGGTTGCGCCAACCGCCTCGATTACTATTGATGATGTCACGTCCGATAACGTGATCAATGCCAGCGAATCCGGCCAGATCATTACGGTCACCGGTAAAGTCGATAACGACGTCAAAGCCGGTGATGCAGTTACTGTTAAGGTCGGCACCGAGACCTACCAGACGACAGTGAATGCCGATGGTAAAACCTGGAGCGTCAACGTACCGGGATCGGTGCTGGCCGCTAATGGTGATGTGAGTGCCACGGTCACCACGCGTGACGCCGCAGGTAACGTCACCACCGCGAATACCACTCATGCCTACGGCGTGGATACCGTTGCACCAACCGCCTCGATCTCTATTGACGATGTCACGTCCGATAACGTGATCAACGCGGCTGAATCCGGACAGACGATTGCCGTCAGCGGTAAAGTCGATAACGACGTCAAAGCC
>NZ_JBBBQR010000020.1:0-70043 GCF_037136835.1 Pectobacterium sp. 1950-15
AAATTTAAATGGCGTGGCGGGCTTAAAGTGTGCTGAAGCCTGACCAGAATAAATAGTGCTCTGGTTTGGCCCTAAATCTAATTTGCTGGCGTTATCTCCACGCGGAGCAAAGTCGATTTTTTTCAAATCAACCCAAAAAATATTGGGGGAGACGGCAGATTCAAAAAAGTACTGTAGCGATTTATGATCGATGACCGTACGCCAGCGTGTTGAGGCAATGTTTGGCATACCCGGTAAGGAATAGCCATAAGGAACCGATGCATTGCGTATAATACTGAATGCGGTGGCTAAGTCCGCTTTATCTTTTTCTATTTTACTTTTTTCTGCTACCCCTGGAATGAGTTTATTGGGGGCAACACTTTTCACATAGAATGAGGCACGAACAAAGCGGTCGGCTGCGCGATTCGTTCCCGGCAGCATCACATTCCCTCCAATCTGATCCCAGTAGGCATTCAGCGCCAACTGCTGATCGAAGGTTGGAGAATTGGTCATTACCTGATAATCCTTATTGTGGTGAATAACCTGTTTGCCGTCGATGTATTCAATAATGGCACTGTCGCCAGACGAATCTGACAAGGACAAATGGAGCGTTGCCATGCGATCCTGTCCCGGTACGTCTTTGGTTACCAGTATAAATTTTTCCTGTTGTAGCGATTTCACGGCTTCATCGACGGTAGCAAAATTATCCAACACATACTGTGCCCATGCGGCGACGCTTAAGCCCGGTTTTTTCGCGGTTGGCTTGGTTTTAGGGTATTCAGATTCCGCCAGCCAGAGCACGTTAGCCGCCAACCCTTTCTCATTCAGGCCATCGGTTGTGGAAGCCATTTTTTCGTTGCCATCAAAAGCAGAGGCAATAACACTGCCGTATTTTGATGTCCATTCCAGAGAATACTGACCAGCGGCACCAGAACGTTTTAGTTCTCGTGGGAAAATCCAGAGATTAGTATGGGTATCGTCGGCCCAGTCCATTGATCGGGCGGTAATGGGGTAATCAGGATTATTGATATCTTTATAAACGAGCCGCGTACAGGCAAGTGAAACCGCCGAGCCTAGCGTTAATGCGACTAATGATAGTACACATACCGTAGACTTAATATGCTTATTATTTTTTTTCATTTAATTTCTCCATTCTCTATTTCCAGAGGTGTGTCGTTAATAGAACTTGCCAATTGATTATAGTCAGCGATTATTTAATGACGTTAAAAATCGTAAAATAGATGCAGGAATGTTGAATGATTATTTAATGAATATGTTTTTTGAATATATTATTTTCATAGTAAGTTCTTTTACACGCCATGATGTTGCTTGTTGAGATGACATTTTTCAGCGTTCGATAAAAATCATCTGGATCCCCGAGCGCAATTGGTTTCATGCGGAACATCGGGGATGTCAGACGCAGCCGGTCAGGCCGTTTCTTCTGCTTTTAATCCATCGAAGTTTTCAAAATGCCAGGTTTCGCTGATGCGGCCTCCCTCAATACGGTGCATATCCATACCAGAGAAACGTACCTGCTGACCGGAGGCTTTCCAGCGGTCGAAATCACCAACGTGTCGGCCGCTCATGGCAATCCGGCAGACCACCAGATCATTCTCGGTAACCACGGCTTCGATATTGATATGGAAGCCTTCAAAAGCCGCATGTGTATGTGCCACGGCGCGTTTGAACCCGGCTGGTGTATTCGGCTGACCGGGGTCGGCAGGATGATTGACCCAATTGGTCGCTAACAGGCGGTCGAAAGCGGCATGGTCATTAGTGTTGAAGGCCTGATAGAAAGCGGCTGCCAGAGACGCGTTATCGTTCATGTCGTTGTTTCTCAGTGTGTTTAACATCGAATATTCTGTGGCATGCGGTCTGAATAAAGGAAGAATCTCGCCTGTAGCCCCACACAACGTAAAAATAGGTCAACATTTTACCCATCGCTTTAATCTTACCGCCAACTGGCAGTAAACTGGCGGAATGATTTTTGACCGATTTTCACTGCGGATACTCTCCCGCATGCGTATCGATTCCGTTCCCTCTTTTTCAGTGAGCTATTTGGCCTATGACGTACCTCAAATATTTGGGGATTGGGTTTATTTGTGTGCTGTTGCTATCTTTTTGGCAAAGTTGGGCGCAGTCGACGCGCAACGGCGAAACGTTTAGCGGGCAAACCTGGTGGTCTGCCAAACGGGATTCTTCTGGGTTAGCGCCGAACCCGGTGCAATTTCGCCAGACGGCTATCGTGCAGGTTTACGCTGCGCCGACATACGGCTGGCGCGGGCTGGTGGCGGTGCACCCGTGGATCATTTTCAAGAAAGCGGGGGAAACTCAATATCGCCGTTACGAAGTGGTGAGCTGGGGGAGCGATAATGTTGTCCGTCTTAACCGGTCGGCGGCAGATGCGTATTGGTACGGGGCGATGCCGAAGCTGCTGGTGGAGCACCGTGGCGACAAAGCAGAAGCCATGATCCCGCAGATTGAGGCTGCGATTAAAAGCTATCCGTGGCCGAATACCTACCACGCCTGGCCGGGACCAAATAGCAATACGTTTCTCGCACACATTGGCCGCGAAGTACCGGCGCTCAAGCTGGATATGCCGGCTAATGCCATTGGTAAGGATTATCGCCCGATCACGCGCCCTGTGGGGATGTCGCCATCGGGAAGCGGCGTGCAGATCTCGCTGCTGGGTGTGTTGGGTATCACGATGGGTATTGAAGAGGGGATTGAAGCCAATATTCTGGGGCTGAACATGGGTGTGGATATGAATCCGCCCGCGCTGCGCTTGCCCTTTGTTGGCCGTCTCGGCTATGAAAAAACGGGCAGTGAAGAAGGCTGAGGGTAAAGCCTTCTCCTTATGCGCCGCACTGCCGCAGGTGCGTTAGCAGATTAGCGACTTCGGGTTGCAGAATCGCACCGGATTTCACGCCCAGCCAGAGCTGGCGTGAAGCCCACTCGTCGGTGAGATTGATGGCGCGCAATCCGGTACCGAGCACTTCCGGGCGAATTGCGCCCTCCGGCAAGACGCTGATCCCCAATCCCGCTTCGATCATGCGGCAAATCCCGTCAAAGCTGCTGACCTGTACGCGCAGACGCAGCACTCTTCCCAATTCATCCGAAGCGTCTTTCAGCTGTTTCAGCAAAGAACTACCGCTATTGAGGCCGACGTAATCGTAGCCCAATGTGTCGTTAAAACTCACGTCTGACAGGGCGGAAAGCGGGTGCTGGGGCGGAACGAGTACGACAAGTTTGTCCTTACGGTAAGGAATCTTCTCGACCCCTTGCGATCCGACATTGTCAGCGAAGATACCGATATCGGCATCTCCCATCGCCAGCGCTGTCACCACGGTTTTACTGAGCTTTTCCTCAAGGTTAATACGAATAAGTGGTCGTGCCAGAAGGAACGACGCCAGATCCTGCGGAAGAAACTGAATAATCGCCGAGGTATTTGCCCACATGTGTACGTGGCCGCGCACGCCAACGGCATAATCATTCATTTCGCTCGCCATGCGCTCCACGTTGCTCAACACATTGCCTGCGAGATTCACCAATTCCTTGCCGGCTGGCGTTAAGGTCAGGCCGCGTGGCATGCGGATGAACAGCGCACAGTCCACGGTACGCTCCAGTTCGGCGATACGTTTACTCAGGGCAGAAAGCGTGATGTGGAATTTTTCTGCGGCTTTGGTCAGGCTGCCCGTTTGAGCAACCTGTAAAAAAATGCGGAGCGACTGGAGGTCAAAATGCGCAGGGTTAATCATAATCGTTCGAGCTTCCTCGGTGGTGTGAAAAACACCTCAGTGACCGGTGTATTGATGCAGAGCAGCGTGTTGTCAACTTTCTTATGGCACGCTAACTCTATCACAGCGGGAGGTTTTCCTGACAGGAAAGGGTCGTTGACGATTCAGTGATTATCAAAAGACCCTGTTACTCCTAGGATGTGAGATGTCTGATGTAAGAGGGAGCTTGGAAATGCCATTTATCGATCATATCGATCACCTCGTATTGACCTGCGTTGATCTCGCGGAGACCCGGTATTTTTATGTCGAGGTGCTGCAAATGCGGGAAGAAACGTTTGAAAACGGGCGCGTCGCTTTTCATTTTGGCCACCAGAAAATCAATGTGCATCTGCGTGGAGCCGAGCATGAACCAAAGGCACATCTGCCTGTGCCGGGGGCGCTCGATCTGTGTTTGATTGCGTCGGTGCCGCTGGAGCAGGTTATCGCGCATCTGGCGCGTTACCGCTGGCCAATCACCGAAGGGCCAGTGATGCGTACCGGCGCCACACAGCCTATCCGTTCTATTTATCTGCGCGATCCCGATCTTAACCTCATTGAAATCGCGGAATATTTATCCTAAAGCCATCGTCTGTCTACCAGCCTGAAACGCGGTTCTCCAGATTGTCTTGTTATTTATAGGTCATGCACTTTTATGTTTAGCTTAATGATGTTCAGCGATATTGTGTTGTGTTTGCTTTTGGGCGTCGGGCTGGGATTTTGTGGGGGAATGTTGGGGATTGGCGGGGGGATTATCGCGATTCCGATTCTGGGCGTACTTTTTGGGATGGATCAGCATCTGGCGCAGGGAACGGCGCTGGTGATGATTACGCCTAACGTCCTGATTGGTTTTCTACGCTATCGCCAGCGTAACCGTATTGATACGCGCATGGCATTGACGATGTGTGCATTCGCGACGGGGTCTGCCTACTTTGCCGCTCACCTTGCCTCATCGATTGATGTACACAACCTACAGCGTGCGTTCGCCACTTTCCTGCTGGTGCTGGCCGCGTACTATATGTGGCAGTGGTATAACAAAAAACGCAGCCAAACGCCGGAGAGGGTTCTGTCGACCAAATATCTGCCGCTGCTTGGTGTAGCGAGCGGGTTTATGTCGGGCATTTTTACCGTTGGCGGCGGTTTGGTGGTGGTTCCCGCGCTGGTCACGCTGTTTGCCTTTGCGCAAACGCAGGCGCAGGGTATGGCGCTGATTCTGGTGGTGCCCGGCGCGCTGGCGGCGCTGCTTTCCTACTCGCAGGCGGGGAACGTTGACTGGAGTATCGGCGTACCATTGGCGTTGGGGGGCATTGTCAGCGTCTCCTGGGGCGTCGCGGTTGCCCATAAACTGCCCGTCGTTTATTTGCGAGGTGCCTTTTGTCTGGTGCTGGTCGGCGTGGGTATCACCATGCTGGTGCTTAAATAATGGCTAAATCAAGAGGTTTTGTCGTGAGGCGGGAAACATGCAGATGAAAAAATGGAGTGCGTGGGTTGGCGTCTGCGCGGTTGCCATTATGGCCGTGCTGTTTACGCTTTCCGGGCTATCTGACTTTGAGTTGGATAACGCCAATGTATCGACACTCCGTTTCTCGTCTGGGCAGAATGTTCTGTCAGGCTCTCTGATTGCGCCGCAAGGCGTTACGTCTCCGCCCGTTGTGCTGATTGTTCATGGCGATGGGGCGCAAGACCGCTTCTCCGATTCCGGCTATCTCCCTTTAATTAATCAGCTGATTGACGCGGGTATTGGCGTTTTTACCTGGGATAAACCCGGCGTTGGAGAAAGTTCAGGTGAGTGGTTGGAGCAATCCATGCAGGATCGTGCTGATGAAGCAGTGGCGGCGCTGAATGCCGTCAGAGCACAACCGGGAATGGATCGGCGCAAAATCGGGTTCCTCGGTTTTTCTCAGGCGGGCTGGGTCATTCCTCCCGCAGCCCGCCAGTCTCAGCCTGCGTTCTCCGTGATTGTGGGCGGCGCGCTCAACTGGAGAGAACAGGGTGCCTATTATACCCGTCAGAAACTGGCGCGTGCTGGCATGGCTGACGCGGAGATTGAGCGGCAGGTCAGCGCCGAATTAGCCGCCAATGATGTCGTTTTCGGTCAGCCTGAGCTTGCCGACCCTTCCCGGCGGCCGGATATCGAGCCGAAACGGTTTGCGTTCATTGCCCGTAACTACCTGGCGGATGCGACGCAGAGCGTTAGCATAATGCCCGGTCCGGTGTTAGCGCTTTGGGGTAGCGACGATCTCAATGTCGATCCGCAGCAGAATGCGAAGCGATATCAGCAGTTCCTGACAGCCCGTTTTGATCAGCAGGCTGTGATAGTGCCGGAAGCGACGCATGGGCTCCTGCGCGCGCAGTTGTTCAATGACCAACTGACGACAGCGTGGCCGCAGTGGAAAAGGGGAGCGTTCATCGTATTGGGCAGGAAAGCCTATGCGCCCGGAGCTATTCAGCAGATGACAGAGTGGATAACGGCTGAGGCTGGCAAGAACGCGTCGCCTGAATGAATGCAGGTAAATAAACCCGGTATTCATCGTTTCGCGTTTAATTCCTATTTATTCCTTTAAATAGCGTGGCATTAAGCCTAAAGTTTTCAGCGCTTTCTCCGTTGATAGGTAGGAAGTGATGCGGTTAGCGTGATGATTTATTCGCTTCCTGACCGCTGCTGGAACGGCCCGAGCGAAGCAGGGTCGACGTCCCCTCTTAAGCCCAATCTGAATAAGGCGTGATGTATGAGTCTCGTGAGCTATCTAGGAAAGCAAACTCTCGGTGTACTGGCGGGTTATAAGCAGGATGGCGTGGTCATCCATATTTGCGGCGTCTATCCCAATGCGGATAACAGCCTGCGCGTTTTTTTCCCACACGGGCATGAGTTTGCCGTTGGCGATCTGGCAACGATCCATCTTGATAACCGCTCCGGGGTTGATGAATTTGATGCCAATATTCAGGTTTATCGTGCTTCTTACAAAGGCCGCGTTGTCGTCAGCGACGGAGATTGGGTGGTGCTGGAGCCGAGAGAGTGTCAGCTCCTGCACGGTTTCACGCCAGTGCTGGATATCCGCGAGCCGGGCTACCAGTTTCCACAAGACAACCGTCCGTCAACGCCAGTACCGCTAACGCCGATGGTCGATTTTCCACCGACGGAAAAGCAGGATTTCACCAATAAGGTCGGCGTACTCATTACCATGGCTGCCGAACAGCCGCATACCACGGTGCTGGCGTTCCTGTCATCGGTGGATAACGATATCTTCCTGATCACGTTCCCCGAAACCTTTAAATCTCAGCTGCTCAAACGCAATCCACACTGCTTTTTTGCGATGGATGAGCGCAGCCATTATACCTTTGAGCGGGCGATTGAATGGAACTACACCCTTATTGAAGGGGAAGCGTTTATTATCGCGCGTGACAATCCGCTCTATGAAAAAGTGCGCCATGAATTCGTCACCAAGAACCCGTGGGAAATCGCCTTTTTCACGCGTCCTGATGTCGAGGTTTACCATATTAAAAGTAAACAACTGGTGTGCCCCGGTAATACGCAGACGCTTAGCTAAAATATAAAAAATAAAACGGGATAACACTGCGTTATCCCGTTTTATATCGGTAAAACGCGGCTTACATTGACAGGTCGATCACCATACGGCCGGTAATTTTCCCGCCTTTCATTTCAGCGAAAATAGCGTTGATATCTTTCAACGGACGGCGTGTCACTTTCGGTTTCACTTTCCCTTCGGCCGCAAACTGGAACGATTCTTTCAGATCTTCACGCGTGCCGACCAGCGATCCCACGACCTGAATGCCATCCAGCACCAGACGTGGAATATTCAGATCCATAGATTCCGGCGGCAGGCCGACGGCGACAATACGCCCGCCTGCGCGAACCGCATCGACCGCGGAGTTAAAGGCCGCATACGCAACGGCAGTGACTACGCTAATAAATAATATTGAACGTCCTCCCTATAATTGTTATATTTTGATGCTCAATCAGGAGGGTTGTGTCATCATACCCTATTAAAATTAGAGTATAAATCTAAAATGGAAAAAATAAGGCTTGATCAACTAACAGGTCTTCGATATTTCGCTGCTTTGTTAGTTTTTTTGTCTCATTTAAGCTGGGGTGGTTCTAGCTTATATCTCGTAAGAATTTTTGAATCTGGCTATGTAGGTGTTTCTTTTTTCTTCTTGTTATCAGGATTTGTTCTTTCATATTCTTATAAGCAAAAAATTCTAGATCGTTCATTAAGTTTCATTAAATACGCTTTACTGAGATTGGCAAGGCTTTCACCATTACATTTTTTGACTGCCTTACCATTTTTTTTATACGCGCTTTATAAATTGGATTTGAGCTTCTTTAAGTTAGTGTTGAATCTATTTTATCTACAAAGTTGGGTGCCAAACTCAACCTACTACTTTTCATTTAATGCTCCATCTTGGTCTCTGTCGAACGAGATGTTTTTTTATATTTGCTTCTTCCCGCTAATTTTTATTAGGATAAAAACTCTTCTTAAAATTTTCATCTTGCTTTTTGCACTAATTTTCTTTAGTGCTTCACTGGTTGAGCTTCTATACTCTGAGAAAATTTTTTTCGGCGGTAGTACACTTGCCCACTGGCTTTTTTATATTTTCCCTGGCTTTAGACTGCTAGAGTTTATTGCGGGTATGTTACTTTTTAAGCTTTGGGAGAGTGGTTTTCGCTTGCCTGGTTGGGTGATTTTGCCTTCGTACGTTTTGCTTCTTGTATCAATGTATTTCGCCAAAGAAGTGCCTGAACCATTTCGAATGTCACTTTTTTTCTTACCGGTTATTATTTTGTTTTTTTATGCTCATTTAACAGAGTCAGGGCTTGTTGTTCGCTTCTTTTCCACAAAAATTATGGTTTTACTGGGCAATGCCTCATTTGCTTTTTACCTGATTCACCAGCCTTTAATTATTGTTCTTAAGAGAATTGTCGTTAAGTTTGAATTGTCTAATTTCTCTTTCTTTGTTTTTTCCTGTATTGTTATTAGCGTTCTATCCATTGCGATCTATGTCCTTTATGAACGGAGGGCGGAGTCCTATCTTAAACTGTCGATAAAAGAAAAAGTAAACTAAGAAAGCCTTACATAACGTGTTACTAAGTTAATTGGCTCAACCTCTGTTCAGGGGGGGCTTTATCATGCCGGAATTCTGTTTCTGAATGGAGCAGGATTTCGGGGCTGGGGCACGCGTCCTTGCGGCCGTGTATTGGTATGGGGCGACGTCGGGCTATAGGGCTTTTTCTTTTGGCTCCAGAGCCCATTCCACTTTGCCTTTACCGGTGTTTTTGGCCTGGTAAAGTGCGACATCCACGCGTTTCATAAAGTGTTCGGTGGGTTCCCGCGGCTGTTTTTTGCCGGCCCCAATACTGACTGAAAGGTGGTGCATATTCTTGATAATGATTTTGTTCGCATTTTTGAGTACTTCTCTTGCCAGTTTCTCTGCCCGTTCCTGCGTTCCGGCATACAGAATAATCGCGAACTCTTCGCCACCGATTCGGGTTGCGACCACCTCACTGTTATCGAAACGGGAAAGTATATGACCAAATTTGCTTAATACTTCGTCGCCTTTCGTATGCCCATATTTATCATTAATAACTTTGAAATTGTCGATGTCGATAATAAATAAATAGGGTGTTTTCGCTTCGAGCTTTTTTAATTCGTTAATAAAAAACCGGCGATTAGGAAGCTGTGTGAGTTCATCGCTGAATGACTGTATTCTGGCTTCGACATACTTATTATTGATTTGCTGTATCAGGGTATAGACACCAAACCCGACGCCAAACATACCAATAATTCTCAGCATATCCTCAACATAATACCCAACCAGCTTGGGCTGATAGATAAACTCATCCATGAAGTCAAACGTGGCTGAGCATATCCAGACGTGTAGTCCGAGGCGAATGGATAAAGCGGAAGTATGGTTCAGTGATATTTTACTGGTACAGGACAGGATAAAAAAAAGAAAAACCAGCGCAATCGAGTCAGTATAAGAGCCTGGGTTATTATGCAACTGCTCCTGAAAGTCGCGGTGTTTGAAGAATAAAAGGTTGAATATAATGATCGACGCAGACAATAGCAGGGCGAGCCTTACAGACGAGGAGGCTTTCTTATTTCTATCAATAAAATCGTGGTCATACTCTTTAAAAGGCATTGCGGATCTCCTCTTGCATCACCTTTCAATCCTATCATGAAACCCATCGAATACATTGAGTCGCGTGGTGCCAAGCGGTATACCCCAGAGAACGACGTTGGCTGAGCTGATCTGCAAAAAGCAGACGCCCGATTGCTCAGGCGTCTTGACCGATTAAAAATCCGCTTTCAGTACAACGCGGTAGCGGGCTTTACCGTCGCGTACGTGCTGGATAGCATCGTTGATTTTCGACATCGGGAACAGTTCCGTCTGCGGCTTCACGTTGGCGCGCGCGGCGAGCTTCATCAGAGAACGCAGCTCATGCGGTGAACCGGTAGAAGAGCCGGAAACGCTGCGGTCACCCGCAATAAGCGTGAAGGCTGGAACACTGAACGGCTTCATTACCGCGCCGACGGTATGGAATTTCCCGTTATAGGCGAGTGCGTTGAAGTAGGGCTGCCATTCCAGATCGACGCTCACGGTGTTGATGATGAGATCGAACTGGCCTGCCAGTGCGGTCAGCGCCTGCGGATCGCGGCTGTTGACGACTTTATCGGCACCCATCGCCCGCACTTCCTGCTCTTTAGCCGGGTTTGAGCTGAATGCTGTGACTTCACAGCCCATCGCGTGCAGAAGCTTAATCGCGATGTGTCCCAGACCGCCGATACCGATCACGCCGACGCGGCTGGTTGCGGTGATATGGTGCATTAGCAGCGGTTTGAAAACGGTGATGCCGCCGCACAGCAACGGACCCGCAGATTCGATATCAATGGAATCAGGAAGCGGGATCGCCCACTGCCAGTTCGCGCGGATCTTATTGGCAAAACCGCCTTTATTCAGGATCGTCGGCACGCTGCCTTGCTGACAGTTAGTTTGGCTGCCGCTGATACAGGCATCGCAGTGCCCACAGCTGCGTGCCGTCCAGCCAATACCGACACGCTGACCAACTTTTAAGCCTTTGTTCTTCGCCGCGTCGCCCAGCGCGTGCACACGGCCAATCACTTCATGCCCGGCAACCAGCGGATAGCTCGATATGCCCCATTCGTTATCGATCATCGAGAGATCGGAATGGCACACGCCGCAGTAATCAACCACGACTTCGACATCTTCCGCCTGCAATTCACCCGCATCAAACTCATACAACTCCAGCTCAGCGCCTGCTTCCGGTGCGGCATAACTTTTTATCATCGTCATCACAATCTCCTCAGTATGGGTTTGATTAACCAGTCTAAAGGGTTATGGCGTTTTTCTCTATGTCACAACGTGCCTGTGGTTTTTCATTTTGTGTCAGGTGGAGAGGGGGCGGGCAGCGCTTGATTTACGTTATGCACTTACTTATGCTGCAAAGCGTAGTAAATGACTCGGGGTGCCCTTCTTTGTGAAGGCTGAGAAATACCCGTACCACCTGATCTGGATAATGCCAGCGTAGGGAAGTCACGGTATGCCCACCGGTTGCCGCCTTCTTCCACGCCGGTTGGGAGACTTATGAACACGCGACCCACCGACTTTTCTGCCGCTCAGGCAGCAACCTCACTGACCCAATTCCGTTCCGCCTCGCCGCTGGTGCACTGTTTGACCAACGACGTGGTGCAATCTTTTACGGCTAACGTGCTGCTGGCGCTGAATGCGTCGCCTGCGATGGTGGTCGATCCCGAAGAAGCCGCACAGTTCAGCGCGGTAGCCGATGCGCTGCTGATTAATGTCGGGACACTGGAGCGTTCGCGCGCCGAGGCGATGCGGGTGGCAGTCAACAGCGCGCATCAAGCGGGGACGCCGTGGGTACTCGATCCGGTTGCGGTCGGTGGTTTGACCTTTCGTACTGCATTCTGTCGTGAATTGTTAGCACGGAAACCCGCGGCGATTCGCGGCAATGCGTCTGAAATTATGGCGTTTGCTGGCTTAGCCGCACAGGGGCGCGGTGTGGATAGCGCCGATGATTCGCTGGCGGCGCTCCCTGCTGCACGCGAGCTGGCGCGACAAGTGGGGACGATTGTTGCGGTGACCGGTGCGGTGGATTATGTCACGGACGGTGAGCGAGATATCGCGATAACCGGTGGCGATAGCATGATGACGCGCGTGGTCGGTACGGGATGTGCGCTGTCGGCGGTCGTCGCGGGCTTCTGTTCTCTGGAGGGGGATCGCGTATCCCACGTGGCGGCAGCGTGCTATGTCATGGCGCTGGCAGGGCAGCAGGCGGCTTCGGTCTCGCAAGGTACGGGCAGTTTTATCCCCAACTTTCTCGATCGGCTTTATACCTTGCGCGCGGAGGATCTGGCATGAAACGTATTAATGCGTTGACGATTGCGGGCACCGATCCGAGCGGTGGTGCGGGGATTCAGGCGGATTTAAAAGCCTTTTCCGCGCTGGGCGCTTACGGCACGTCGGTTATTACCGCGCTGGTGGCGCAAAATACGCGCGGCGTACAGTCCGTCTACCGAATTGAGCCGGATTTTGTCGCGGCGCAGCTGGATTCCGTGTTGAGCGATGTCCGTATCGATAGCGCCAAGATTGGGATGCTGGCACAGACCGAGATTGTCGACACCGTTGCCGAACGCCTGCGTCACTACGCGGTGCCTTTCATTGTGCTGGACACCGTAATGCTGGCGAAAAGCGGCGATCCGCTGCTCGCACCCGAGGCAGTGGAATCGATCCGCCGTGAGCTGCTGCCGCTGGTGTCCCTGACTACGCCCAACTTGCCCGAGGCTGCGGCGCTGTTGAATACGTCACTGGCCACCAACGAACGGGAAATGCGTGAACAGGGGGAAGCGCTGCTGGCGATGGGCTGTCAGGCGGTGCTGATGAAAGGCGGCCATCTGAGTGAAGCGGAGAGCCCGGACTGGCTGTTCAGCCGTCAGGCCGAACCACTGCGTTTTAGCTCCCCGCGCGTGAATACCCGCCATACGCACGGCACCGGCTGCACGTTATCTGCCGCACTGGCGGCGCTGCGACCGCGCCACGATAGCTGGGGGGAGACGGTCAAGGCCGCGAAGGACTATTTACAGCAGGCGTTACAGCAGGCCGACACGCTGGAGGTCGGACATGGCATTGGCCCCGTTCATCACTTCCACCGCTGGTGGTAAAACCATAAGTAAATTGACTTGTACTTTGCGTGACATATTTGCCAGTAATTTCAAACTAAATTAAGCGCATTTCGGCGTGACAGGGCGGGGGCATCCGGTTACTTTGCTGTGAAATCTTGGCGTTAATATGAAATAGGGTGTGGGGATAACATATGGCAGGTTCTGCTCGCAGTGCGATGGCTGCCAAGGCACTTCAGACGATACTCAATATCGGCCTGCTGGTGCTGGCGACTATTCTGGTGATTTTTTTAGTCAAGGAAACGTTCCATCTGGCGAAGGTGCTGTTGATCTCCAACGAGAAAGATTCCTCCTATCAGCTGATAGAAGGCATTGTGATCTATTTCCTGTATTTTGAGTTCATTGCGCTGATCGTGAAGTATTTCCAGTCAGGCTATCACTTCCCGCTGCGCTATTTTATCTACATCGGCATTACGGCCATCATTCGCCTGATTATCGTCGATCACAAAAGCCCGTCGGATACGCTGGTGTATTCCGCGGCGATCCTGCTGCTGGTAGTGACGCTGTACCTGGCAAACAGTAATCGCCTGAAACGGGAATAAGAGAAACATAAATAGTCGAAACGCACCGCTATTCCAGCAGCGAGCACTGAGGCGGTAGCCGGCAGTGAATCGCGGCGGGAAGCACCTCGATGCGGAAGCGTTTGGCGGTGAGCGGCTCGCCATCCAGATTAAACGTCATATCGTCTGGCGCGGTAATCTCCAGCCAGGGTAGGGTAGCGGAAATCATGTTCTGGTTTTCGCTGCCGGTAAACCAGGCCTGAAGCATATTGGGCAGCAGCTCCGTTGCCGATAGCACGCTCAATTCCAGTTGCCCATCGTTAATCAGCGCTTCTGGGCAAAGTTCCTGTCCGCCGCCAGCCTGACGACCGTTCCCCACCGCGATGACCAGCGTATCGCCTTCCCAGTGAAAATCCGGCCCGCGAATCTCACAGCGCTCGGCTTGCAGCATGTCCATGCGAAAGAGCGCGTGCAGCACGTAAGAAGCACTTCCCAGCGCGGCCTTCATCTTGGCCGGTGTCTCGGTGGTAATACGCGTGGCGAAGCCGCCCGTCGCCATGTTAATGAAATAGTGGCTGTCGTTCACTTTGGCGACATCAATGGCGGTGGCGCGGCCTTTGATCGCCAGCGTCAGCGCGTTGTGCATCTCCATCGGAATCTGACAGCTGGTGGCGAAATCGTTGGCCGTACCCAACGGTACAATCCCCAGACACGGACGTACCGCTTCCGGCTGCACCGCTAAAGCGGCGGCGACTTCATTGACGGTGCCGTCGCCGCCTGCGGCGATGACGTTATCCGCGTTGAGCTGGATCGCCTCTTCCACATAGCGTTTAGCATCGCCATATTCCCACGTCACGCGGACATGCAGGGTATAGCCGTCCTTTCGCAACTCATCAATGGCCTCGCGGAGTTCTTCATTGCCCGCGCTCTTCCCGTTCAGAATCAGCAGTGTGATTGGATTTTTTTCCATATCTTATTTCTCAGGCTGCGATGTTGTCGTTCATTCAGAGGCCGTTAATTCAGAAATAGCACAGTGAATACAAACGTGTTGCAGTTAATCATAGTCACTAAATAGGCAGGCAGATATCAGAAGAGTCGGTGTATGTGTGCGGTGGGAAAATACGTGGGCGTGAGAAAAGAAAAGCCAGCTCAAGGGAGATTGAGCTGGCCAAGGAGGTGGTTCCTAGTAGTATCACTACGCTTATTTTTCGTTCTATGTTTTCTCAGCGACGCAATACTAACCACAAGACCGGTGAATTGATGTGATCTGTTTCTAATATTCGTTAAAAAACCCTGAGCTTTGTAACGATACCTTCGGGCGGTTGACGTACCGAGTCGCGGGTGAGAAAGGTCGATAATAGGAGAGCATACTATAAGGAAGGGCTCGCCTTGTGGGAGGCATTGCCGGATGTACGGGACATCCGGCGGTATGACCGGTTTATTCCGCGTTAGGGTTACGCGTGGTGGTGCCCGGCAGATTGCGCAGCAGTAGCGCATAATCCAGCGAGACATCGTCCGGTACGGGCAGATAGACGATATGGCCGTTACCCGGCGCCACATTGGTCGGCTGACCTTTGGCATTTTGCATCGATTCGATGGTGAATTGAATATTGCCGTTTGGCGTCATCATTTCCACGCTGTCGCCGCAGGAAAATTTGTTCTTCACCTCGACTTCTGCCAGCCCATCGCGGCGCACGCCAGTGAATTCCCCCACAAACTGTTGGCGATCGGAAACGGAATAGCCGTAGTCGTAGTTCTGGTAATCCTCATGCACGTGGCGACGCAGGAAGCCTTCGGTGTAGCCGCGGTGCGCTAAGCCTTCCAGCGTTTCCAGCAGCGTCGGGTCGAACGGTTTCCCTGCTACTGCGTCGTCAATAGCGCGGCGATAAACCTGTGCAGTACGAGCACAGTAATAGAATGACTTGGTGCGGCCTTCGATTTTCAGCGAATGAACCTGCATTTGCGTCAGGCGTTCAACGTGCTGGATCGCGCGCAGATCGCGGGAGTTCATGATGTAGGTACCGTGTTCGTCTTCAAAGGCGCTCATGTACTCGCCGGGGCGCATGCTTTCTTCCAGCATAAAGACTTTGTCGGTCGGTTCGCCGATGCCCAGCGCGGGCTCAACGTTTTTCACTGCGATAGGTTCGTGCTGATGGACGATATTTCCGACTTCGTCTTCTTTGCCTTCCTGAACCTTATATTCCCAGCGGCAGGCGTTGGTGCAGGTGCCCTGATTCGGATCGCGTTTGTTGATGTAGCCGGACAGCAGGCAGCGGCCAGAGTAAGCCATGCACAGCGCGCCGTGAACGAAGATTTCCAGTTCCATATCCGGGACGTTCTGGCGGATTTCTGCAATCTCTTCCAGCGACAGTTCGCGGGACAGAATCACACGCGTCAGCCCCATCTGCTGCCAGAATTTCACCGTCGCCCAGTTGACCGCGTTAGCCTGAACGGAAAGGTGAATATCCATCTGTGGGAAGTTTTCCCGTACCAGCATAATCAAACCCGGATCGGACATGATCAACGCATCCGGCCCCATTTCGATCACGGGTTGCAGGTCACGCAGGAAGGTTTTCAGTTTGGCATTGTGCGGCGCGATGTTAACGACGACGTAGAATTTCTTGCCTAGCTCATGCGCTTCGTTAATGGCTTGCGCCAGCGTCTGATGGTTGAATTCGTTATTGCGCACGCGCAGGCTGTAGCGGGGTTGACCGGCATAAATCGCGTCCGCGCCATAGGCAAAGGCGTAGCGCATATTTTTCAGCGTACCGGCCGGAGAAAGCAGTTCCGGTTTAAACATGGTATCTCTCGATTCTGATCACAAGTCAGGCCGCTCCACGGCGGGAGCAGTAAAGGCGGAGGATTCTAGCGCTAATAGGGGGAAATTGCAGTAGACGACACACGAAACGTGGGCCTATTGTTTGACGTAAATCAATTTTTTGACCTAAATAAAGAATGGCCTGCCATTAATGGAACAGGCCAGATCTCGTGGTATTAACGCGTGGCGATACGGGATTTTCCAAACGTTTCACGGTTATGAGGCTGAGACAAATCGACCAATGGACCAATCGGTACAATCTGCGTCGGGTTCAGCCAGGCAATACCGTAATAGCCCGCTTTGATGTGGTCGATATTGACCGTCTCCGCGATGCCCGGCCACTGATAGAGTTCGCGCAGGTAGTTCGACAGATTTGGGTAGTCGGCAATGCGCTTCAGGTTACATTTGAACGCGCCGTGGTAGGCCACGTCAAAACGCACCAGCGTCACGAACAGACGCCAGTCGGCCTCGGTCAGCGTGTCGCCGAGCATATAACGATGATTACCCAGATGATCGTCCAGCTCGTCCAGCGTGGCGAATAGCGTGGTGACGGCACCGTTATAATGTTCCTGCGTTTTGGCAAAACCGGTTTTATACACGCCGTTGTTGACGTTGTGGTACACGGTTTCGTTCCTGCTGTCGATCTCAGCGCGCAAATCTGATGGATAGAAATCGAGGTGATTACCGGTCAGGTCGTTAAATTCGCTGTTCAGCATGCGGATGATATCCGCCGATTCGTTGTTCACGATGCGGCCTTCTACCCGATCCCACAACACAGGCACCGACACCTTTCCGGTATAGTCGGGCACGCTGGCGGTGTACAACTGGTGCAGGTAGTGAATCTCGCCTACATGCTCGCCAGCATCCTGCGGGGTGGCAAACTCCCAGCCGTTATCGGCGATGCGTGGGTTGGCAACGGAAAGCGAGATGATGTTCTCCAGCCCTTTCAGCTTGTGGAAAATTAGCGTGCGCGATGCCCACGGGCAGAGATAGGAGACAAAAAGCTGGTAACGCCCGGCTTCTGGCACCAGCTCGGTTTGCCGAAATTTGGTTTCTTCACGGTGGAACGCGCCGTTTTTGATCTCTTCCGCCGCGACATCGCCGTTAACCCATTTGCCGTTCACTAAACCTGACATATGCTTTTCCCTTATCTGTGCTGTTGCAGGTGACCCCTCTCCCGCACTGTGTGCGAGGTGATACCCGTTATTATTGTAGGCTTAAAATGGTAGCAGCCTCAGGAAAAGAGAAAATGACAAAATTTTCATTAAGTCGGACAGTATTTTTGACCAGCATGGGAGTGGGGTGGCTAACGCTTAGCCGCCAGCAGGCCGTATAGCGCAGAGTCGGACACCTCGCCGTCTACGATCCAACGCTGCTTTAACAGCCCTTCCTGCGTGAATCCCAGACGCTCCAGCGATCGGGCTGACGCCACATTGCGGGGATCGATTTCGGCTTCCAGTCGGCTTAGCCCCACCGTTCCAAAGGCAAAATCCCTCAGGGCAGAGAGCGCTTCCGCCATATAACCTTTCCCTTGCGCACTCGCCGCCAGACAGTAGCCGATCTCGGCGCGCTTAGAGTCAATCTCAAGGTTGAACAGTACGCAGGTGCCGATGAGCTCGCCGCTCTCCTTCACCTCCAGACCCAGCTTCATATAGTGTCCGGCGCATAACGCGCTCCAGTATTCGTCGATCGCGTCATGCGCCTGTTCGATCTGCTGCCAGGGCGGATGGTTCCAGAAACGCATCACAACCGGATCGGACATAAAGACAAACAGCGCAGGTGCATCATCACGGTAGAGCGGACGCAGCCGCAGGCGAGGTGTTTCGATTTTGGTGGTTTCGGAAAATAGCGCAGTCATTATCGTGAAAGCCTCTCTTCGTGTGCATCATAGGGCGGTTGGTGTTATACCTCATTGCAGGGCGCGGCTTCCCAGCGATAGCCGATGCCGTATACCGTGCGGATAAATGAGGTCTCTTCGTCCAGCAGTTCCAGCTTACGACGCAGGTTTTTGATGTGGCTATCAATGGTGCGGTCAGTCACGACGCGGTAATCATCGTAAAGCTTATCCAGCAGCGCCTCGCGGGAAAACACCTTGCCCGGCTCGGTGGAAAGTGTCTTGAGCAGGCGAAACTCTGCTGGCGTCAGGTCAAGGTTCTGCCCCAGATAGCTGGCCTGAAAGCCGCCTTTATCAATCACTAGCGCGGTTTCGGTTTTCTCGATGGCTTTCACGCCGTCGTTCTGCCAGCCGCAGCGGCGCAGCAGCGTTCTGACGCGCACCACCACTTCGCGCGGGCTGAAGGGCTTACAAATATAGTCGTCGGCACCAATTTCCAGCCCCAGCAGGCGATCGATCTCCTCGCTGCGGGCGGTGACCATAATAATCGGCACGTTGGAAAACTGGCGGATCGTGCGGCAGAGCGTCAGGCCGTCGCAGCCCGGCAGCATTAAATCCAGCAAAATGAGTGAGGGGGAATGCTGCCGCACCCAGTCGACGACGTCGTTGCCGTTGGGCAGCCAGTGTGTGGCATAGTCCGCGGCTTGAAGATAATCCACCAGCAGTTGCCCCAATTTGGGTTCATCTTCGACGATCAGAATGGGTGACGCTATAGCGAAATCGGGTGCGGTTGTCATAGCTCTGCTTATTTTCGGTTTCAGGAATAGCAATCAGTCAGGATTGTGCAAGGGTAGCTCAATGGTAATCATCACGCCTCCTAATGGCGAATGTTCAGCATACAGCCGTCCGCTATGCGCCTCAACGATATTATTGCAGATTGCCAGCCCCAGCCCGGAGCCGCCGCTGGCGCGGTTGCGCGACCCTTCCGCGCGGTAAAAACGTTCAAAAATCAGCGTGAGCTGCTCGTCGGTCACGCCGGGGGCGCTGTCCTGCCAGATAATCGCCCAGCGTTTATGTTGCTGAACCAGCGTAATAGCCACCTGCCCCTGTTCATCGGTGTAGCGCAGGCTATTTTCCAGCAGGTTGTTAAATAGCTGGCTTAAGCGATCCGGGTCGCCAAACACATCAGCCTGAGTCGGTAATTCGGTGGTGAGCGTAATCTGCTTTTTCTGGAAACGTTCATGAAACGCGGCGATAGCAATCTGCAGAATTTGCACCACGTCTACCGACGTTTTGCGGTAGGCCAGCGCCCCGCGATCGGACAGGGTGAGCTGATGCAGGTCGTCCACCAGTTTGGTGAGCGTTGTCACCTCAGCCTGGAGCGAATGCAGAGAATGCGCATCGGGCTTACGTACGCCGTCCTGCAACGCTTCCAGTTCGCCACGCAGCACCGCCAGCGGCGTGCGTAATTCGTGAGAGACGTCGGCCATAAAGGCGCGGCGAGACTGTTCGTTTTTTTCCAGCGTGCTGGCAAGCTGGTTGAAATCCTGCGCCAGCCTGCCGAGTTCATCGTGCGAGCTGGCTGTCACACGGGTGCTGAAATCACCTGACGCCAAACTGTGCATGCCGTTAACCAGCCGTTTGACGGGCGCGAGCAGGCCACGTGCGGTCAGCCAGGTGGCGATGATAGCAAGCAGCGTCGAGAGCGCGACAATCAGCCAACTGGTGCGCTGCTGTTGTTGATCGAAGCTGATGTCGGCGTTGCGGGTCAGGCGCTCAACGGGTGAGGCCACAATCCAGCCGACCGTCTGGTTTTGTACCTGAATGGGCTGCGAGGTACCTTCTTTCGGTATCGGTGCCGGGGAACCAAACAGCTTGCGTTTGTTTGCATCCAGCACCCAAAGACGCACTCGCCATCCCTGCATGCTGTTGTCAGTGTCGCTGTTTTGATCCATCGAGTGCAGCATTTTGAACACCAGACGTTCATTGTTGCGTAGGAATGACCAGTCGCCGTGCAACTGATATTGCTCTGCGAGTGCGTCGCGTAGCTGCGTGACCCGCTGTTCGTTGCCGCGCTTAATGTAGTCGATAAAGCCGCGCTCGAAGCTGACGCGCACGCCCCAGTGCATGGTAATCAGCACCAGCATACAGGTGGCGAAAATCGCGAGGAACAGCTTGGCGGTGATTCCGAATTTCATAACGACCTCACGATTGACGCGGCAGCGTTGACTGCTTGATGGTGTCCGGCGGGACACGGTTAAAAATCAACGCGGGCAGGGCGATGATGACGATCATGCTGAGATAGGTGTAAATAAACACCATGTGGGTTTCTCCACTTCCTGCTGCCATGTGCGGTTGAGAAAACATGCCCAGCAGAATACCTGCGATGCTGACGCCGAGGCTGGTGGACAACTGCATGGTCATCGACATCAGGCTATTGCCGCCGCTGGCGAGCGTATCCGGTAGATCTTTCAGCGTTAGCGTGTTCATGGTGGAGAAACGAATGGCGTTCACCATGCCGAGGAAGAACAGCACGATCGGAATCATCCAGATCCATTGCATAAGCGCGACCAGCGCAAATAGCGCGGTGACCAGCGCCAGCAGCAGCGTGGAGACAATCAGCACGCGACGATAGCCTAAGCGGTTGACGATCTGCACCACGATTCGCTTCATTCCCATGTTGCCTAGCACCATTGGCACCATCATCAGCCCGGCATGGAACGGCGAAAAGCCCATTCCCAACTGCAAAAATAGCGGCGTCATAAACGGTAACATACCGCTGCCGATGCGTGCCAATAGCCCGCCTGTCAGGCCGATAGAGAAGGTATGGGTGTCGAACAGACGCAGATTAAACAGGGCTCGTTCGTTACGGCGCGCGTGTAGCCAATAGCTCAGCAGTGCGATCAGCCCGACGGTGATTAACGCAAAAATGGCAATCGGCGGAATGCCGAGGCTGCGGTTACCGTCCAGCGCCAGCGTCAGCGTCGCCATACCGACGGCAAGCCAGAGGAAGCCGCTGATGTCAAAGCGTTGTGTCCGCATGGTGTAATTGGGCATCAGGAACCAGGTAGCCAGCGCGCCGATAATGCCAACGGGCAGATTGATGAGGAAGATCCAGTGCCAGCTGGCGTATTCCACCAGAAAGCCGCCGAGTGCGGGCCCCATTAACGGACCGATTTGACCGGGCAGCGTCACGAAAGTCATCGCTGCCATATACTGATCGCGCGGGACAATTTTCATCACCGTCAGCCGCCCTACCGGTACCATCATCGCCCCGCCGACGCCCTGAATAACGCGTGAGATCAGCAGCTCATTTAGCGTTTCTGAACGGGCGCACAGCAGCGACCCGAACGTAAACAGCAGAATCGCGGCGAAAAAAATGTTCTTCACGCCGATACGATCCGCCAGCCAGCCGCTGGCGGGCAGCATCACCGCCACGGTCAGCACATAGGAAACAATCACCGAATGCATATGCAGCGGGCTTTCATTCAGACTCGCGGCCATTGACGGCAGCGCGGTATTCACGATGGTGGTATCCAGCGTCTGCATAAAAAAGCCAAAGGCAACAATCCAGAGCTGCCAGCGGACAGAGGCGGAATTCATTGTTGTTGCCCCTGGCGTAAAAAATTGTACTGAGGCGTAAGCTGGCTCACGGGTGAGTGGCATGGACGCCACGAAAGACAGTGCCGCGCCGGGAGCGCGTCACTGGCGGCCCGTAAAGAGACTGCTTTCGGCGAAGGCACCGCGTAGCGGTACAATTTAGCGCCACAAGCCAGGGTTCCAAGGGCGACGGCAATTGAGCCGCCCTTGGTCGGGCGCGTTCGGGGCGCTACTAGAAAAATGGTGAAGCTTGAGCGCACGAAACCTCCCCTGGAATAGCATGTTATTAGATCTTTACCGTTACTCATGTTCAGCCAGATAGTGACAAATCCTGCCGCTCATCCGAGAGATCATCTCCTCCTCAGCATCATTTATGCCAAGGTGGGAGTTCGTTGCGAGCTATATATTCCTTTTCTGTCACTTCGTGCGCTTAACATTTTCCTCGGCGTAAAAAATTGTACTGAGACGGAAGCTGGCTCACGGGTGAGTGGCATGGACGCCACGAAAGACAGTGCCGCGCCGGGAGCGCGTCACTGGCGGCCCGTAAAGAGACAGCTTTCGGCGAAGGCACCGCGTAGCGGTACAATTTAGCGCCACAAGCCAGGGTTCCAAGGGCGACGGCAATTGAGCCGCCCTTGGTCGGGCGCGTTCGGAACGCTACTAGAAAAACAGCGAACGTTAAGCGCACGAAACTTCCCCTAAAGTAGCATTTTACCAGTGCTCATGTTTAGCTATGACAGTGACACATCCCTCTCCGGTGCTTTGCGCCGAATATTCCTCAGCTTGTCGAAAAACAGATATACCACTGGGGTGGTGTACAGCGTGAGGATTTGGCTCATCACCAGCCCGCCGACGATCGTGATGCCGAGTGGCTGTCGCAATTCCGCACCGTCGCCGCTAGTCAGTACCAGCGGCAGTGCGCCAAACAGCGCGGCCAGTGTGGTCATCATAATCGGGCGGAAACGCAGCAGACAGGCCTGAAAAATCGCGTCCTGCGCGCTCAGCTTGCCGCTGCGCTGGGCGACCAGCGCGAAATCCACCATCATGATCGCGTTCTTCTTCACGATCCCGATCAGCAGCATGATGCCAATCAGCGCCACCAGACTGAACGGCGCGCCAAACCACTCCAGCGCCAGCAGCGCCCCCACGCCCGCCGAGGGCAGGGTAGACAGAATCGTCAGCGGATGCACATAGCTCTCATACAGCATACCCAGCACGATATACACGGTGATAATTGCCGCCAGAATCAGCAACAGCTGGGAAGACTGCGACTGCTGGAACGCCTGCGCCGTACCGGAGAACTGGCCGCGTACCGCTGACGGCACGCCCAGCGACGTCATGGTTCTTTCTATCGCCGCCGTGGCGCTGGACAGATCGGTGCCTTCCGGCAGGTTGAAAGAGATGGTCGAGGCGGCAGACAACCCCTGATGGTTCACCGATAGCGGCGCGTTGATCGGTTTCCAACTGGCGAAATAAGAGAGCGGGATGGGTTTACCTTCGTTGTTGATTACGAACATCTTGTTCAGTGAACTGACGTCCTGCGTGTAGGCGTCATCTACTTCCATCACCACCTTATATTGGTTTAACGGTTGGTAAATGGTTGAAATCTGACGCTGCCCGAAGGCGTTATTGAGCAGCGCGTTGACGGCAGAGACGTTGATGCCGAGCTGCGCCATCGCATCGCGATCGTAGGTTAGCGCCATTTCCGCGCCTTTGTCCTGCTGATCGGAGTTCACATCGGCCAGCTCAGGCAGTTTGCTAAACGCCGCACGAATCTTGGGTTCCCAGATGCGTAGTTCGCTCAAATCGTCAGACAGCAGCGTGTACTGGTATCCTGCGTTCGCTTCCCGCCCGCCGATGCGGATATCCTGCACCGGCATTAAAAACAGGTTAGCGCCGGGTTCTTTTGCCAGCTTGATGCGCAGGCGGCTGATCACCTGTTGTGCCGACACATCTCTCTCGGACAGCGGCTTAAGCGAAATAAACATCGAACCGCTGTTGGTGCGCGATCCGCCAGTAAAACCGTTAACGTTATCCACCGCCGGGTCGCTGCTGACAATGGTCATGAAGTTCTGGAGTTTCACCGTCATGGCCTGAAAAGAAATGCTCTGGTCAGCTTGAATAAAGCCCATCAGCCGGCCCGTATCCTGTTCGGGAAAGAAGGTTTTTGGAATGCTGATATACAGCCAGACGTTGAGCGCGATGGTGCCCAGCAGGATCAGCAGAACCCAGCGTGCATGGTTGAGCACCCATTTCAGCGATCGCCCATAGCCTTGTTGCATCGCCAACAGCACGCGGTTAAAACCTTGCTTGCGCGGCTGGCTGCGTTTAGGGACGGCACGCAGCAGTCGCGCGCATAGCATCGGCGTGAGCGTGAGTGAGATCAGCAGCGAAATCATGATCGCCACCGACAGCGTGACGGCGAATTCGCGGAATAGCCGCCCCGGTAAGCCGTCCATCAGCAGCAGTGGGATGAACACGGCAACCAGCGACAGACTCATGGATAAGACGGTGAACCCCACTTCGCGCACGCCCTGAAGCGACGCCTGTAGCGGTTTCATGCCCGCTTCGATATGGCGGGAAATATTCTCCAGCACCACGATAGCGTCATCCACCACGAAACCGGTGGCAATGGTCAGCGCCATCAGCGACAGGTTGTTCAGGCTAAAGCCGCACAGGTACATCGCCGCGAAGGTGCCGATGAGCGATACCGGTACGGCCAGCGCCGGAATGGCGGTCGCACGGCCGGAACGCAGGAACAGGAAGACGACCAGAATAACCAGCGCAACGGCGATCACCAGCGATTGTTCCACTTCCGCCAGCGATGCACGGATGGTGGGGGAACGATCCTGTGCGACATCCAGCTGTATTTCGGCAGGGAGGCTAGCGCGCAGCTCCGGCATGGCGGCACGGATATTGTCTACCGTGGTAATAATGTTGGCATCCGGCGCGCGGCGAATCATCACCAGAATCGCAGGTTTCGCGTTCGCCATCCCCGCGTTACGGGAATTCTGCACCGAATCTTCCACCGTTGCGACGTCGCTCAGGCGGACGGCGGCGCCGTTGTTGTAGTGGATAATCAGCGGCGCGTAGGCATCGGCGGTTTTGAGCTCATCGTTGGTTTGTATCTGCCAACTTTTCTGGCTGTTTTCCACATTGCCCAGCGGCTGGCGGACGTTCGCCTGCGCGATAGCCTGCCGTACCTCGTCGAGGGAAATACCCTGATTGAACAGCGCCACCGGATTCAGCGCGACGCGCACGGCGGGGAGGGAGCTGCCGCCGATGGAGACATCGCCGACGCCTTCCATCTGCGAAATTTTCTGTGACAGCTGAGTCGAGGCAAAGTCGTACAACTGCCCCTGACTGTAGGTGTCCGAGGTCAGCGTCAGGATCATGACGGGTGCGTCGGACGGATTGACTTTGCGGTAGGTCGGTCGGCTGGACATACCGGACGGCAGCAGGTTCTGTGCCGCGTTGATGGCTGCCTGCACATCACGCGCTGCGCCGTTGATATCGCGATCGAGGTTAAACACCAGAATGACGCGCGTGCTGCCGAGCGAACTGGTGGAGGTCATTTCGCTGACGCCTGCGATCCTGCCGAGTGCCCGTTCCAGCGGCGTCGCGACGGCGGAGGCCATCGTTTCTGGCGAGGCGCCGGGCAGGGAGGCGCTGACCGAAATCACCGGGAAATCCACCTGTGGCAGCGGCGACACCGGCAACAGGCGGAAACCCAGTACGCCACAGAGTGCGATGGCCAGCGTCAGCAGCAGGGTGGCGACGGGGCGGTGGATGAACAGGGCGAAGAACTTCACTCGGTTTCTTCCTCCTGACGCGCTAAACGGCGGAAACGCGTTGCCAGACGGTCAAACAGCAGGTAAATCACCGGTGTGGTAAACAGCGTCAGAATCTGGCTCATGATCAGGCCGCCGACCATACAGATCCCCAGCGGCTGGCGCAGTTCCGCGCCGACGCCAGTGCTCAGCATCAGCGGTAGCGCACTTAGCAACGCCGCCATGGTTGTCATCAAAATCGGCCGAAAACGCAGCAAACAGGCCTGATAAATCGCGTCGTACGGTTTCATACCCTGTTCTCGCTCCGCCGCCAGTGCGAAGTCGATCATCATGATGGCGTTCTTCTTCACGATCCCGATGAGCAAAATAATTCCGATAATAGCGATCACATCCAGCTCATTCCCCGCCATCATCAGCGCCAGCAGCGCGCCGACGCCCGCTGTTGGCAGCGTGGACAAGATGGTGATCGGGTGAATAAAGCTTTCGTACAGCACACCGAGCACAATGTACATCGCAACAATCGCCGCCACGATCAGCCATACGGTGCTGCTCAGCGCCGATTGGAACGCCAGCGTACTGCCCTGAAAACGGGTGGTGATATCCGCAGGCAGATTCATTTGCTGTTCGGCCTGCGTGATGGCATCCACCGCTTCACCCAACGCATAGCCTTTAGCGACGTTGAAGGAGATCGTCGTCGACGGGAACTGGTCAATATGGTTGATCGCCAACGGCCCCTGACGCTCTTCAATGGTGGCAATACTGCTGAGCGGAATGGTGCCGCCGTCGCTGCTGATGAGGCGCACATCATTCAGCGCGTCCAGACCGGTGTTGTTCGTCGTATCGTGCTCCAGCACGACGCGGTACTGGCTAGCCTGCGTATAGATGGTGGACACCAGACGCTGACCAAAAGCGTTGTACAACGCGCTGTCGACCTGCGACATCGTGATGCCCAGACGGCTGGCGCTGTCGCGATTCACGTTGACGTAGGCGACGGCGGCGCCGTCTTGCCAGTCGCTGCTGACATCCTCTAGCTGCGGCAGTTTTTTCAGTTCGGTCATCAGCTTCGGCACCCAGACGCTGAGTTCATCCAGCGACATCGCCTGTAGCGTAAACTGGTACTGCGTGCGGCTAATCTGAGTATCGATAGTGAGATCCTGCACCGGTTGCAGATACAGCTGGATGCCGGGAATCTGTGCGGTTTGCTGTTGCAGACGGCTGATGACCTCTGGAATACGTTCGCTGCGTTCGCTGAGCGGTTTCAGGTTGATTTGCAGTCGGCCGCTGTTTAGCGCGGCATTGGTGCCGTCAACGCCGATGAATGAAGACACGCTCTCCACCGAGGGATCTTTCATGATGATGGACGCGACGCGCTGCTGGCGGTCGGCCATATTGCTGAACGAGACCGTCTGCGGCGCCTGCACGGTGCCCTGAATAATGCCGTTATCCTGGATCGGGAAGAAGCCTTTCGGGATCCAGATATAGAGCAAAACCGTCAGCAGGAGCGTACCGAGCGCGACGCTGAGCGTCAGCCACGGATGGTTCAACACCTTGCGCAACCAGACGCCGTAGACATCAATCAGACGAGTGAAGAAGCGTTCGCTGGCGCGGGTAAAACGGTTCTGTTTACGCAGCGACTGATGGCTCAGCATGCGGGCGCACATCATCGGCGTTAGCGTGAGCGACACGACGGCGGAAATCAGGATAGACACCGCCAGCGTAACGGCAAACTCGCGGAACAGCCGTCCGACGATATCGCCCATAAACAGCAGCGGGATCAGCACGGCGATGAGTGAGAACGTCAGAGAAATAATGGTGAAGCCGATTTCTCCCGCGCCCTTCAGCGCGGCGTTAAGCGGTTTTTCCCCTTTTTCGATATAGCGGGCAATGTTTTCAATCACCACGATGGCATCATCCACCACGAAACCGGTGGCGATGGTCAGCGCCATGAGCGTCAGGTTATTGATGGAAAAACCGAGGAAGTACATGGCGGCAAAGGTACCGATCAGCGACAGCGGCACGGCGATGCTGGGGATCAGCGTGGCGACGGCGTTGCGCAAAAACAGGTAAATCACCATGACGACCAGCGCGATAGCCAACAGCAGCTCGAACTGGACGTCTTTCACCGAGGCGCGAATGCTGGTGGTGCGGTCAGTCAGCGTGGTGACCTCGACGGCGTTCGGCAGGCTGGCTTTTAGCGCCGGCAGCATCTTGTTAATGCTGTCCGTGGTCGTGATGACGTTGGCACCCGGCTGGCGCTGAACGTTGATAATGATCGCCTGCTGCCGATTCGCCCAGGCTCCAAGATGAATATTCTCGGCGGCCTGCTCGATGGTTGCGACATCCTGAAGCCGCACCGGTGCGCCATTCTTCCACGCGACAATCAGCCTGCGGTAATCATCAACGCTCTTCATCTGGTCGTTGGCGGAGAGCGTGACCGAGCGCATCGGACCGTCCAGACTCCCCTTGGCGGAATTCACGTTGGCGGCGGTAATCGCGGTGCGAATCGTTTCGCTGGTCAAGCCGTATGCCGCCAGCGCTGGCGCATTCAGCCTTACCCGCACGGCAGGACGTTGCCCACCAGCTAACGACACCAGACCGACGCCCGCTACCTGCGAGATTTTTTGCGCGATGCGGTTATCCACCATGTCCTGCACCTGCGTCATCGACATGGCGCTGGAGGTGACGGCCAGCGTCATAATCGGCGGATCGGCCGGGTTTACTTTGCTGTAGGTCGGCGGATAGGGTAGATCGTTAGGCAGCAGGTTACTGGCCGCATTGATGGCGGCCTGTACATCTTGTTCGGCGACGTCCAGCGACAGTTCAAGCTGGAACTGAAGCGTGATGACGGATGCGCCGCCGGCGCTCTGCGTCGACATCTGTTTTAGCCCGGACATCTGGCCGAACTGCCGCTCCAGCGGCGCGGTAATCGCCGACGTCACGACATCGGGGCTGGCGCCGGGATACAGGGTAATGACCTGTATCGTTGGGTAATCCACTTCGGGCAGGGCGGAAACCGGCAGCGCCCGATAGCCGATGATACCGGCCAGCAGAATGGCAATCATCAGCAGCGTTGTTGCGACCGGGCGCAGAATAAACAGGCGTGACGGCCCGCCGCCGCTGGCTGGAACGGTATCCTGCATCAGGATTTCTCCCCGGTGATGGCAGGCGTTTTCTCCGTCAGCGCTGAGGGCACGACTTCCACTTTCGCCCCTTCGGTCAGGCGGTCGATACCGTCAGTGACGACCTTCACGTCGGCGTCCAGTCCGGCCGTTACCACAACCAACTGGCCGTACTGAATACTGGTGGTAACCTGACGCTTACTGACTTCGTTTTTATCATTCAGAATCCAGACGAAGCGGCCTTCATTCCCCATTTGCACGGCGGAAGAAGGCGCGACGACGGCGTTTTTCAGCGTGTCGACCTTCATGCGGATATTCACGAACTGGTTCGGGAACAGGGCATCGTCCAGGTTGTCAAAACGCGCCTTGAGCTTGATCGTGCCCGTGGTGGCGTCGATCTGGTTGTCCATGCTCAGCAGGGTGCCCTGTGAGAGTTTCTTTTGATTGGCGCGATCCCAGGCTTCCACCACGGGGGGCTGGCCTGATTTCTGCGCACTCAGAATGGTGGAGATTTCCGCTTCCGGTACGGTAAAGACGACATCAATCGGGTAGGTCTGCGTAATCACGACAATGCCATTGGTGTCGCCGCTGGTGATGTAATTCCCGACATCGACCTGCTTTAAGCCGATCCGGCCGCTGATCGGCGCGGTGATCTTACTGTAATCCAACTGGAGCTGTGCGCTGGCTACGGCACCTTCATCGGCTTTTAGCGTTCCTTCTGCCTGACGAACGGCGGCGGTCTGGGCATCCAGCTCCTGACGGGAAATCAGGTTGGTTTTCACCAACTGCTGGTAGCGCGCTAAATCTTGTTGAGCATTAGCCAGCACGGCCCGATCTTTTGCCAACTGCCCCTGTGCCTGTGTGAGCTCCACCTGAAAAGGCCGCGGGTCGATTTCCGCCAGCAGGTCACCGGCTTTAACCTGTTGCCCTTCCTGAAAGTGCAGTGCCATCAGTTCACCGTTCACCCGGCTGCGCAGCGTGACGGTATTGGCTGCGGCGACGGTGCCTAAACCGGACAGGTAGTAGGGGACGGACGCCGATTGCGTCAGCGCAGCCTGCACGGGGGCCAGCGTGCGCATGGCCGCTCGGCGTCCACCGCCATTGCCACTGCTGCTGTTTCCCGAATGTGACGTACGGGCGGCGTGCTGTTCACTCGTGCCGGGGGCGGCAGGGGGAGTCTGGGTAAAGTGGCGCCAGATCAGCACGGCAATAGCGATAACGGCGGCAAGTATCAGCAGGCCTCGGATACGTTTGGCATTCATAGTGATGGATTACTCTCTCCAGGTTGCGCGGGAAGCACGGTGTACCCGTCATGCTTCAAGCTGCACGTGCGTGCGTTGTCACTTTAGCAAGCAGGTTATGGAACCATGTCCTTATTTTACTAGTTTAAACAGGAGATGCCGGACAAAAATGAAGGAAATATGGAAGATATGTCAGGGTTTGTAGGGAAAAAAATCCGGCAGCGCGAGGCTGCCGGATAGGGATAAAAATTCTATAACACGATGAAGGGTTACAGCACCAGACCCGCGATAGCGGCGGAAAGGATGCTCACCAGCGTGGAACCGTAAACCAGTTTCAGACCGAAGCGGGAAACCACGTTGCCCTGTTGTTCGTTCAGGCCTTTAATCGCGCCAGCAATAATCCCGATGGACGAGAAGTTAGCGAAGGACACCAGGAACACGGACAGAATGCCCACGCTGCGTGGAGACAGTTCGCCTGCCACTTTTTGCAGTTCCAGCATCGCGACAAACTCGTTGGAAACCAGTTTGGTCGCCATGATGCTACCCACCTGCAGAGCTTCGTTAGAGGGGATACCCATGATCCAGGCGAACGGGTAGAACGCGTAGCCGAGGACTTCCTGGAAGCTGATGCCAAAAATGGCGCTGAAAATGGCGTTGACTGCGGCAATCAGTGCAATGAAACCGATCAGCATGGCTGCAACGATAACGGCGACTTTAAAGCCCGCCAGAATGTATTCGCCCAGCATTTCAAAGAAGCTCTGATTTTCGTGCAGGTTACCCAACTGCAATTCCGGCTCTTCACCGACTTTGTAGGGGTTAATCAGCGACAGTACGATGAAGGTACTGAACATGTTCAGAATCAGCGCAGCAACGACGAATTTGGCATCCAGCATTGACATGTACGCACCGACGATAGACATCGACACGGTCGACATGGCAGTCGCGGACATGGTGTACATGCGTTTTTCAGACATCTTGCCCAGAATATCTTTATAGGCAATGAAGTTTTCGGACTGGCCGAGAATCAGTGAGCTGACCGCGTTAAAGGATTCCAGTTTGCCCATGCCGTTCACCTTGGACAAGAGCGTACCAATGGCGCGGATGATGATCGGCAGCACTCTAATGTGTTGCAGGATACCGATCAGCGCGGAAATGAAGACGATAGGGCAGAGCACTTTGAAGAAGAAGGAAATCAGGTTCTTCTCACTATTCACCATGTCACCGAATACGAAGTCCGTCCCTTGGCCTGCAAATCCGAGTAATTTGTCGAATACCGCCGCGAACCCCTTAACAACACCTAACCCAATGTTTGAGTACAGGAAGAAGTAAGCAAGCAGAATTTCGATGACGAGTAGCTGAATAATAAAACGAATACGAATGCTTTTACGATCGCGGCAGACAAGCAGCGCCAGCGCCGTAACAACAACCAGCGCCAGAATAAATTGCGCGATATGGGACAAGAACATGTGTGCTCCAAATATGAGGCAGGCCAAATTTTCCACGTCATTTTATGTAACGCGTGCATTAAAAATGAGAGGAAGAACGCAAAAAAACAATTATACCTTGGGATTTTATCTAAACTAAATGCTACGTCTCGTTATTTGCGCCTTTCTGTTCATTCATTATTCTTATTCCATACAGAAAGTGGCATTGCCCTACTTTAGGTGGCAGGTTGGCGAGTCTTTTTATGATGTTTTCTGCATGATTCAAAAGGAGAGTGATTATGTCAGTATCAGATACCACACGTGAACTTGGACGTTCTGGGATCGTGGTTCCACCTTTCTCGTTCGGCGGTAATGTTTTTGGCTGGACGGTTGACGAGTCGACGTCGTTTAGCCTGCTGGATGCGTTGCTGGCACATCGGCTGAATTTCATTGATACCGCTGATGTGTATTCGCGTTGGGCACCCGGCAATCAGGGCGGTGAATCTGAAACGATTATCGGCAACTGGCTGAAGAAGAGCGGCCAGCGTGACAAGGTCATTCTCGCCACCAAAGTGGGGATGGATTTGGGCGAGGGTAAGAAAGGGCTGTCTCCTCGCTATATTCGTCAGGCGGTCGAGGCTTCATTACAGCGTTTGCAAACGGACTATATCGATCTCTACCAGGCACACACGGACGACAAAGATACGCCGCTGGAAGACACGCTGGCCGCGTTTGATGCGCTGATTAAAGAGGGAAAAGTGCGCGCGATTGGCGCGTCTAACTACAGCGCGACACGTCTGGCCGAGGCGCTGAAAATCAGTAAGGCCAACCATCTGGCGCGTTATGAAACGCTGCAACCGGAATACAACTTGTACGATCGGCAGGGCTATGAAGCCGCGCTGGAACCGCTGGTGCGCGAGCAAGGGCTCGGAGTCATTAACTATTATTCGCTGGCGAGCGGGTTCTTGTCAGGCAAGTATCGCCAGCCGAAGGATGCGTCGAAAAGTGCGCGCGGACAGGGCGTGGTGGAGAAATACCTCAACGAGCGCGGCCGCACTATTTTGGAAGCGCTGGATAGCGTGGCGAATGCACATCAGACAACGCCGTCGCAGGTTGCGCTGGCCTGGCTGATTGCACGCCCGAGTATTACCGCTCCGATTGCTAGCGCGACATCGCTGGAACAGGTAGCGGAACTTGCGAGTGCGACGCGGCTGGTGCTGCCGGCAGAAGATATTGAGCTGTTGAATCGCGCGAGTCGTTATTAGGAAATTGATACTTTCGAAATGGTGATTTTTATGCGGACGTGAAGATGGTTTCGTGCGCGATAATGCCGCCATTTTCATGCTACGTCGTAGCGTGCGCCCGACATAGGGGGCTACGCCAGCCCCCTATGAACCCCGGCTTTTTGCGGGAATTATGCCGCTGACGCGGTGCCTTCGTCGATATCTGGCTTAACGGACCGCTTGCGACACGTTCCATACGTGGCGCAAGCTTGAGCCGCGTCCATGCGGCTCATCCTAAGCCCGCTATCACCTCAGCATAATTTTTTACGCCGGATAACGGCAAAAACCGTTGAGCGTCGTAACACTCTTAGTGTGCTTCTGCGCCATCATCCTCAAACCAGGCGGCCAGTTCGCGGCGCAGGTTATCTGACTGCGTACCGAAAATAGCCTGTACCTGATGACCGACGATGATCACACCGATGGCACCTAATTTTTGCAGGCTGTCGCTGTTGACCAGTCGCAGGCTGTGAACCTCGACCCGCAGGCGGGTGATGCAGGCATCCAGGCTGACGATATTTTCTTTGCCGCCAAAGGCGTTCACCAACTGCTGCAAATTCTCTTTATCTAGCGGTGAAGCGATTTCAATCTCGGTAATTTGCTTACCCAACATTGATGCGAACAATTTCCGAAAATTGTGAATCTTGCCCATCGTAGTCACCTCGTCGTTTGTTTATCAGCGTGCATAGGATAATGCCGTTCACCTGACATTACTGTTAGGCGACACACGGTGATGAGGTTTCGTAGGAATACTTATCACCGTGGTCGCCCCAGCTTTGTTGTGCTTAACCGGTAAGCAGGTGTGTTTACTACAGCGTGCGGCGCAAGATCCGGCAGCCGTAGCCTGACAGCGTGATGGATCCCGACAGCGTGCTGCCAGTGGTCATTTCTTCGTAGGTGGCAGGCAGCGTGACCTGCTGCGCCGTTGCCGTGTAGTTCTGTACGAAGATAAACTCGTTTTCCCCGTCATCGCGACGATGGGCGACAATCCCGTAAGGCAGGTCGGTTGGTAGCGCGCGCGGTAAATCCAGCGCCTGTATCAGCGTGGTGAAGAAATCACGCTGGAAGGCGAGGTCGTTGCGTGAGGCGATGTAATAGGCCTGACCTTTGCCGTAATCATTGACCGTAACGGCGGGACGTCCGGCGTAGAAATCGCTGTCATAGGTCGCCAGCGCTCGCGCGCCCTCAAGGTGAATCAGCTCGCACAGGTGCGTGACCTGATACGGACCGACCAAACCTTGCTCGTTACCGCTTAGGCCGCTGATGCTGTTGCTTTCATGATCGTACAGCCCATCGATTTCTTCCGCCCAAATGCCCATGATAGGACGAAACGGCCCAGGGAAACCGTTCAGATGGCACAGATCGGTTTCGTTGACGACGCCAGACCAGTAGGTGGTGACGAAGCGGCCGCCTTGTTTGACGAAGGCATCGACCCGTTCGGCAAAGCCATCGCGTACCATGTAGAGCATCGGTGCAATCACAAGCTGATAGCCGCTGAGATCGACATCGGCGTTGATGATGTCCACCGCCACGCCCTGCTCCCAGAACGTACGGTAATGCTCAGTGACGGTTTTTTCGTAGAACAGCCCCGCGTTGCGCGGCCCTTGGGCGTTGTCCATCGCCCAGCGGCTTTCCCAGTCGAAAATGATGGCGACGTTGGCGTCAACCCGGCTACCTGCCACCGGAGCGAGTTTGTTGAGGATATCCCCCAGTTCCTGCACTTCACGCCCGACGCGGGTATCAATATGCCCGACATGATCGACGACGGCGCCGTGGAATTTCTCGACGGAGCCGCGGCTCTTACGCCACTGGAAATACTGCACGGAGTCGGAACCGTGCGCGACGGCCTGAAGCGAAGACAGAATATGCATGCCCGGTTTTTTCAGCTTGCTGATCGGCTGCCAGTTGGTCAGGCTCGGCGTTGACTCCATCAGATAGAAGGGCTTTCCGCCTTTCAGCGTACGCATCAGGTCGTGATACATCGCGGTATAGGCACCCAGCGTGCAGTCATCTTCCGCGTTATGCCACAGCGGATAGCTGTCCCAGGAAATGAAGTCGATCACCTTTGCCAACTGCCAGTAGTCGTAGTCATAGAAATATTCCATGAAGTTCGTCGTGGTTGGCAGTGACGGGTTTTCGGCTTTGAGCGGGGCGATTTCTGCGGCACAGAAATCACTGACCTGTGAGGTGTTAAAGCGTTTCCAGTCCAGATTCAGGCCGTGAATAGAGACTTCACCGATGGGCGACGGGGGTTCTAGCTGTGACCAGTCGGTGTAGGTGTGGCTCCAGAAGGTGCTCCACCACGCCTTATTCAACGCGTCTATCGTGCCGTAGCGGGCTTTCAGCCAGTTCTGGAAGGTGCTGCGGCAGGTATCGCAGTGGCACTCGCCGCCGTATTCGTTGGAAATATGCCAACCGATCACCGCAGGATGGTGCGAGTAGCGTTTTGCCAGCTGGGTGTTCATCTGTTTTACTTTTTCGCGATAATTCGGCGAACTCAGGCAGTGATTGTGGCGACCGCCGTGCAGCGCGCGTACGCGGTTGCTACCCACGCGCAGCACGTCAGGGTATTTCTGCGACAGCCAGGCCGGGCGGGCACCGCTAGGCGTAGCCAGAAAAACGAAGATACCGTTGGCATACAGCGTGTCGAGGAGGCTGTCCAGCCAGCCAAATTCGTAGCGGCCTTCTTCCGGCTCAAGCCCGGACCAGCTGAAAATACCCACGGACATGACGTTGCACTGGGTCTGCTTCATCATTTCAATGTCTTTTTCCAGCACCTCTGGGTTGTCCAGCCATTGGTCAGGATTATAGTCAGCACCGTGCAGCAGAACAGGGACTTTGCTGCTTAGCGGGGGGAATTTGAACATCGTTCTCTCCTAAACGGGTTGTCAACGTGTTGAATTCGATTTACGGCTTACTTAAACGCTTTGATGGAAGGCAGGACGTTGCCTTTGCAGTCGAACAGCGCCTGATTTTCTCGCGCGTTGCCTTCCTTCCATTCGTCATTGTTGTATTTCATTCCTGCTTTCGTGGCCCAGGTCGCACCGGGGGTAGGCAGCCAGATGGGCTCCCAATAGAAGATGCCTTTGCCGCGCTGATTGGGGACGTTGATGATGCTTTGCATCAGGTCGTGCAGGTAGTTGGCCTGACCCTGAACGGAAGCCGGATAGCCGCCCGCATCCAACTCTTTTTGCTGGAAGCTGTTTTCCGCGTTATCGCAGTTTTCCAGCGTATAAGCATAGGCGGCCTCAACCACGATGATGTCTTTATTGTAGCGCTTGGTGACGTCGTTCATGTTGTACTGCAACGCGCTGATAGGGCCGTTCCAGTAGGTGTAGAACGAGGCTCCGATGACATCGAACGGGACATTGCGTTTGACGATTTCATCGAACCACCAGATAAAGGTGTCGTTTTTGGTGCCTTCTGCCAGATGCAGCATGATCTTGACGTTATTCGTGCCCTGTACGTCCTTAACACCCTGAATACCGGCTTTCAGCAGCGCCGCAAGGCGATCGAACTCGCCGCCACCCTGGCCCCAGCTTTTTCCTTCCGGCCACAGCATACCGCCGTTTAATTCGTTACCGATTTGCACCATATCCGGCATGATGCCCGCTTTCTGGAATTCGCTAATCGTGGCTTTAGTGAAGTCATGTACGGCCGTGGTGAGCTGCGCCACGTTTAGGCCAGACCAGGCTTTAGGCTTGTTTTGGTGAGCCGGATCGGTCCAGAAATCGCTGTAGTGGAAATCCAGCAGCACTTTCATGCCGTTCGCTTTTGCGCGTTTAGCCAGTGCCAGCGTGGTGGCCAGATCGTTGTTACCGCCGCCGTAGGCGTTGCCCGCCGCATCTTTCGGATCGTTCCAGATACGCAGGCGAATATAGTTAATCCCGTTCTCTTTCAGGATCAGCATGGCGTCTTTCTGTTTGCCGTTCTCGTCATAAAATTTTCCGCCGTGCTTTTCCACCTCGTTCAGCATGGAAATATCCGCGCCTTTAATGAAGTCGGCAGGGACGTTCGTCAACTTATTGATCGTCACATTCTCTGCGGCATACAGGGTTTGCGGCAGGGAGACGGTCAGCAGGCCAGTTGCCAGCATGGCGGCCATCAGTACGCGTTTTTTCATTTTCATTTTACGTTCCTGGAATTAGGTACAGATGTTGAATGATTACCCTTTGGTTCCGCCTGACGTCAGGCCGGAGACAAAGTACTTTTGCAATGAAAGATAAAGAATGGCGACCGGCACCGCGATCAGCACGGCTCCAGCGGCGTAGGTGGTGTAGCTGGCTCCCATTTTTTGCGCGACCAGGTTGTACAGCCCGATGGGTAGCGTGTACTGATCCGGCGTACGCAGAATGGTGCTGGAGAGAATGAAATCGCCCAGCGGGCCGGTAAACGAGAACAGGGCAATCACCGCGATGATCGGTTTGGACAGCGGCATAATGATCTCGATAAAGATGCGGAAGTTGCCTGCACCGTCCATACGCGCGGATTCATCCAGATCTTTCGGAATAGCATCGAGATAGCCTTTCATCAGATAGGTGTTCATCGGGATCATGCCGCCGACGTAAACCAGCACCAGCGCAATATGGCTGTTCACCAGCCCCAGCATCTGCGCCAGCACGAAGATGGCGATCAGCGCGGAGAACTGCGGGATCATCTGCAACAGCAGAAACAGCATCAGCCCGTTCTGGCGGCCGCGAAAACGGAAACGAGAGAACGAATACGCGGTGAAGCTGACGCTGACGAGCGTCAGAATCATGGTCAGGAAGCTGATTTTCATCGAATTCCAGTACCAGGCGGCGTAGTCAATCTGGCCGTTAAACAGCTCCTCATAGTGAATAAAGGAGAAGTTATCCGGGATGATTGAGGTGTTGAGCAGGCTGCTGCCGGGATTCAACGACGCGCCTACCGTCCAGATCAGTGGATAAATAATGATGACGGCGACTATCGTCAGCAGCAGGTAGGTCAGGCCGAGTTTGATAAAATTCTGGCGTTTAACGCTGTGTTTTTTCATCTGCGCGCTTTCCTATGCCATGTTGTCTTGTTTAAAGGAATTGGTGGCGCGGAACTGCCACAGCGCGATTCCCACGACAAAGATCGACAGCAGAATGGTAATGCTGGCCGCGATCGCATATTGGGAAGAAGACATGGTCAGCTTATAAATCCAGGACACCAGAATATCCGTTCCGCCTGCGTTGGAACCGATTACCGCCGGTCCACCGTTGTTGAACAGATAGATGATGTTGAAATTATTAAAGTTGAACGTGTATTGCGTGATGATGATCGGCGCAATGGAGTAGAGAACCAGCGGCAGCGTGATGGTGGTCAGCTTGTACCAACTGCTGGCTCCATCAATCGTTGCGGCTTCGTACAAGTCGTCAGGAATCGCCTGCAGTACGCCGGTCGTCATGGCGAAAACAAACGGGAAGCCTAACCACGTTTGCATCAGAATCAGCGCGGTTTTGGTCCAAAACGGGTCGGTCATCCACGCTTTAGGCTCAATCCCTAATGCGGCCAGAATGCCGTTATTAATCACGCCAAACGTTTCGTTAAACATCCCCGCGAAGACCAGAATGGTGACGAAACCCGGTACTGCCCACGGCAGGATCAGGATGGTGCGGATTAGTGGTTTGAAACGCAGGCCTTTCTGGTTCACCAGAATCGCCAGCAGGATGCCTACCGCACACTGGAGCGTGGTCGCAATCAGCGTCCAAATGACCGTCCATTGCAGCACATCAAAGAACGTCGAGCGCCAGAGATCGAGCCGGAAGATGTTGATAAAGTTCTTCATTCCGACCCAGTCGACCAGCTTGGCAGGCGGCGTGTGGTAGAGGTCGTAATTGGTAAAGGCGATGGAGAAACCGAAAATAATCGGGAACACCACGACAAATACCAGCAGGATAAAGCCGGGCGTGATCATCAGATAAGGGAAGCCTTCGCTCAGCAGCATCTGATATTGCTTCTTCACACTGTTCAGCGGCAGGCCTTTATCACGTCTGGTGCCGCACACATAGGCATCGCGCAGGCTGCAATAGTAAACGCCGATGCCGAAGGCGGCGACGATCAGGCTGATAATGCCTTTTGCCAGCAGAAAAATAGAGTGATCGCGCGGCAGCTCGGTGCCCAGCGTAATCAGCCCCCACGTGCCGTCCCGCAGGAAATCATGGAATACGCTGATAAAGCAGACCATGACGATAAAGAAAAACGCGCCTTTGACGATCTGGCGGTTATAAATCTGCCCAAGGCCGGGGACGAGTGCCAGCAATAGCGCTGTTCTGGCATGGCGACGTCCTCTCTCTTGTGGCGCAAGGCCGCTGGCGTTGACGGTCACATCTACCTCCATTTTCTTAAAAACATGGGTATCCCCACACCCCAACATTTATTCGGAGAGAAACAAGGGGAGCCCATGTTGACGCACGGTGATGCGGTGGTTTACTGGTTACTGTGGTTGGCTTCGATCTGCATTTTTATGACTTTCACGGCGGATTCCAGCGCTGCTTTGGTGTCCTGTTTGCCCGTCACGCTCAGCTGTAGCGCGCTGTTGGCTGGCGTCCAGACTTCCTGCATTTCCGGTACGCTCGGCATAGGGACGGCATAACCAGACTGGATTGCAACAGCACGAGATTTTTCGTCATCTTTAATCAGCGGATCGTCAACCAGTGCGGCGATCGGTGGGATTTCACCGGTCAACTGGAAGCGCACTTTGGCGTATTCCGGCTGATTGATGAACTCAATGAATTTTTGCGCCAGCTCTTTGTTTTTGGAGTAGGTGGAAATGCTGTAGCCTTTCACACCCAGCAGGGAACGTGGATGCTCGCCGTTTGGCAGCAGCGGCAGTGGCGCCACGCCATAGTTTACGCCGGCGTTCTTGTACGGCTGGAACGCCCACGGGCCGGTAATCACCGCTGCGGCTTTTTTCTCGGTAAACAGGGAATCGATGGCGTTAGCGCCGGTTTCGCCGACGATGCCCGGTGGGAACAGGCCATCAGCGTAGAATTTCTTGATGTAGTTCACGGCATCGATGGTGGCTTGTTTATCCAGACCGATGTCTTTGACATTCGGTGAACCGTTGCTGTTCTGACCGAAAATGTAGCCACCCATCCCGGCGATGACGCCATAGGCGTAATAAATCTCGTCAAATTTCGCCAGCAGACCGTAGCGACCTTCGGCTCGTTGCTGCTTGGAGAAGGTGAACAGATCGTCGAATTTTTCCGGCGGCTGTGGCATCAGGTCTTTGTTGTAGACCAGTACGGTGGTTTCAACGGCTTTCGGCACGCCATACAGCTTCCCGTTATAGGTTTGCGCTTCCAGTGCAGGTTTGGTGAAACTCGACAGGAACGTCTGATCCAGTTTCAGTTCGCTAATCAATCCTTGAACCACGGCGGTGCCAACCTGATCGTGTGGCATCACAATCACATCCGGGCCGATACCTGCCGGGCCGTCCAGACGGAGTTTCTCAATTTGCTGAGCGTAAGGGGTTTCCAGCACTTTTATTTTGACATTATTTTGTTTTTCAAAGGCTTTGATCGCATCGGCGATGCCGTCAGATTTCTTGATATCTTCCCATACCAGAAGCTCTTTATCGGCCGCCAGCGCGGATTTGCTGAGCACGCCGGTGATACCCAGTGAAATCATAATGACGGTGGTCAGTGTTTTCATTTTCATCATTAGTCCTCAAAGCCCTGGTGGGCCCATCATGGTAAGAAATCGTCGCGTACTGTTCTCTTTTGCCATTTTTGCCGCCTCTGTGCGGTGTTGGTGTAACGTTACACTGCACGGCAATACAAAACAGGGAACGAGGCATCTGACGGTACGCGTTTTCTGGTTATCGTCTCTGTATAGCGGTTGGCGCTTTATTGCGCGTTTTCCACAATGTAGGGTAACGGTTACACCAGTTGCGATTACATTAAGCAGAGTGCGCCACGTCTGCCAGCGAAACATGTAAAGGCTGTGATCTCATGCACAAAAGTAACCCCCTGTTTGTGCAAACGGTTACACCATGCTGTTATATTGGAACTATGACCAGCGTACAGGTCAGCCTGACTGGATGTAGACATGTCTGGAAGGGCTGCCGAGCCATTTTGAGTTGGTGAGCACCAGGCTATCTCAACTCAACGCTTATATCCTGAAAAGCAAAATTATCAAGAGGTTACCGTTATGGCGTCTATCCAGTTGGATAAAGTTAGTAAGCATTTTGGCAAAACGATTACGCTTCACGATGTGAATCTGACGATTGCAGATGGAGAGTTCGCTGTTTTTGTCGGGCCGTCTGGCTGTGGTAAGTCGACGTTGCTGAGAATGATTGCCGGGCTGGAAGATGTCACGGGCGGTGAAATTATGATTGATGAGGCGGTGGTAAATGATGTCGCTCCCGCTCACCGTGGTGTAGCCATGGTGTTTCAATCTTATGCGCTGTACCCGCACATGACCGTCGCTGAGAATATGGGTTATGGTCTGCGCGTGAATGGCGTACCGAAAGACCAGATTAAGCATCAGATCGAGATGGTGGCGAAGACGCTGCAACTGTCTCATCTGCTTGAGCGCAAGCCGAAAGAGCTGTCCGGCGGCCAGCGCCAGCGTGTGGCGATCGGGCGCGCTATCGTGCGTAACCCGAAAGTGTTCCTGTTTGATGAACCGCTGTCTAACCTAGATGCCGAGCTGCGTGTGGATATGCGGTTACACATTGCCAAGCTGCATCAGGAATTGAAAACGACCATGATCTACGTGACGCACGATCAGGTCGAGGCGATGACGCTGGCCGATAAAATCGTGGTCATGAACTACGGCAAAGTCGAGCAGGTTGGCTCGCCGATGGAGCTTTATTATCATCCGGTTAACCAGTTTGTTGCGGGCTTTATCGGCTCACCAAAAATGAACTTCCTGCCTGCGCAAGTCATCGACTGGACGCCGGATAGCCTGACGGTAAATGTAGCCGAACAGCTACAGCTTGAGCTGCCGATTCGTACCCGTGAGCTGAGTGCTGGCAGTACGATAACGTTGGGACTACGGCCGGAACACGTTTCACCGGAAGGTGAGGGGATTTGCCTGTCATTCGGCTGTGAGGTCGTCGAGCGTTTAGGCAACAGCACCTATTTGTTCGGTCAATGCTGCGGGATTGATAACTTCAAACTGCTGCTGGCAGGCGACAGCGCCTTCAAGCCGTATGAACATATTGAGGTGTTCTTCTCGCCTGATAACTGTCTGGTGTTTAACGCCGATGGGTTGCGCATCAGTGGCTAGTTAAGCGACGACATCGCTGAATCTCAATAGCCAAAATCCCCTACCAAACATAAACAGCGCCCTTAGCGGGCGCTGGCTTTGCTGCCGCTGTCTACGGCCTATAGTAGAAACTGTTCTTCTTTATGCTGATGCGGTGTAAACGTTTCGTGCGTGTTAGGCATCTTATTTCTCTGTAACATCGTTACACGCCCGACAAGGCGCGCTCAATCGCCGCAGCGCCTTGACCACTGGCTTTTCGGCGTGATTCGCGCCGCTGTGCGGTGCCTTCGGTGTTCATGCTCGCTATTCGGACCGTCTGCGACGCGAATACTCGTCCCATAAACGGGACTCGCCCTACGGGCCAGCACAAGTGCTGTTCAAAAACGTCGTTGACGTTTTTGTCCGACGCGGCGCAGACTTTCGCGGCGTCCATGCCGCTCATCCGGCGATCATGTACACCTCAGCGCGATTTTTTACGCCGATGTAAGAAAAATTGTGAGTGCGCAGATATCAGAAACGGAAAAAGGCTCTCCGAAGAAAGCCTTTTGGGAAATACCCGACGGGAATGATGAGCCCGCCGGGCTGAGGGTTAGTGCGGTATTACCACCAGGCTTCTGCCTGAATACCGAAGTTTACGGCATTGCTGCGAGCGTCGTTGAAGGTGTTGCGGTTTTCATTTCCACGGTTTTGGTAGGACACGAAGAATCGCAGTTCCGGGCGTGTCATCATGGGAATATCGGCGGTGAAAGCGTGTGCCAGCGTGTATTTCTCACCACTGTATTTGGTTTCTGTACCCGCTTTCCAGCTATCTGTTTTTTGATACGCGCCCACTTCCAAATAGGTTTTTTGGTTCTTGGTCCAGACATATTGGCCGCGACCTACCGCAGACAATAATTCTGTGCTGTCGCGCCAGCGGCTGATTTCATCCGCTTTGCCGTAGGTCAGCACATGGCTAAGAGAAATATTATCCGTGATCGGTAGATCACCGGTCTGAATGACACGGTAGCCTTTAGCGCTGTCGTTAATGCTCCAGACGTCATACCAGCCGCCGCCCTGATCGACCATGTTGTGCGCCAGCCCTTTGTCGGCATATTGCAACACCAATTTCTGGTTAGATTTGAGGCCAGAGAAGTAGTGGCTGAGTTCACCGGTGATCATCATCGAGTCTTTAGGGTTGAATTTCCCCCCCCCTTCCTCGGGTGAGACGATGAAGATGTTTTTCTGCGTGTCCGCTTCATTCGGCATTGCGTAGGAGATACCGAACTCCGTCCACGCACCCTCCCACGGCTTCCAGCCCGCATAGCGTGCGTCCAGATAGTTGATATTCAGATCGTTGTAAGTGTCTGTTCTGTTTTGACATTCCTGACTGTTGACGCTGTTGCTACAGTTGACGCGCATGTTTTCTGCATCGGCACGGATCCAGGCAAACGAGAATGCGCCTTCACCGGCTTTGACATTTTCGATCCCGGCACCCGCACCGGAGATATTCCAGTATTTGGTATCAATGATGTGCAAGTCATGACGTTGATAGTAGCGTTTCCCCGCCCATACCGTGGCATCCGGTAGCCCAGGCACAAAGCCTTTTGCTTTCAAATTAAACTGCTGTAAACCGAAAGTGGCATCGTCGTTTGCGGTGCTTTCATCACCGTTTGAGCTGTTTGACCACATAGAAACCATACTATCAACGTAAAACGTTTTCCCATCTTCGTTATACAGCTGCTGCCCTAATTGGATTTCACCGTAGGTGTCATCTTCGTTACCTAATCTTCCTACATAGCTTTTATCGGCTGTCTGTTGTTTTCCGTGGTTTGAAGCACCCACGCCAGAACGGAAGTATCCTGAAAAATCAACGGAATAAGAAGGGGTTGCCAGCATTGCCAGACTCAGGGCAATGGATGTCGTCAGCAGTTTTCTTTTCATAATATACCTTTCGCTTATTCGGGTAAGAATGTGGATGTTCCAAATAACATGACGTGAACGGAGGTAAAACGTTTCCACTCATGGCGAGGGATTATGGGGGAATAAAACGGGGCGTGACATGATTGTTCTCACAAAATACAAAAGAGTTACACCAAAATTTACACTGAATTAACGATGTTACAGGCTGTGCTTTGCATATTTATTAGTCTTATTGTGATGTTATTCGCTAGGTAATGGTGTGTAACTGGTTACAAATCTTGCCGGTATGACTCAAATCCAGCATAAAATTTTTTTATAGCAGAATCGGAAACGTTGCATAAAAGGTGTGGGTCGATGCCGAGTAGGAAACGTTTCTGGAAAATAGAGAAAGGATGTCTGATGAAGGGAAAGAGAAAACGAAGAGGGTTCCGAAGCGCGACTTGCCTGATGCGAATCGACATCAGGCAAGCAGTATAGATAAAAGGTGGCTACTTCTTACGGGTTGGGGGGCTGACTGAATGGCGGCGTACCAGCGTCGGGCTAAACATATTCGTGGTTTCGCTAAGCTCTTTACCGTGAGATAACGCGATGGCTAATTCTGCCGCCTGAATGGCCATGGCGGAAACCGGATAGTGCACGGTTGTCAGGCGAGGGCGAAGGTAACGGGCGATTAATACGTCATCAAACCCGACCACCGACATATCCTGCGGTACGCTGATGCTGTTGTCGCTCAGGACGGAGAGGGCGCCAGCGGCCATGGAATCGTTGTAGCACACCACCGCCGTCATATTGCCGCCCCGGCTCAGGAGCTCCATCATGGCAGACTCGCCGCCCACTTCGTCCGGTGATGCGCGCGCAATGAGGCGTTCATCCCGTGGAATGCCGTGCTCTTGCAGCGCATCCATATAACCTTGCAGGCGATCGGCGGAGTCGGAAATTTGGTGATTAGAGCAGAGGAAACCGATCTTTTGGTGCCCTTCCTGAATTAAATGACGCGTTGCCAGCCAGGAACCATAGCGGTCATCGAGCGCAACACAGCGGCTCTCATAGCCGGGCAAGGTACGGTTGATGAGCACCATATCAGGAATGTGGCTCATCAAGGCGGCCAGTTCTTCATCCGACAGCATTTTGGCATGCACGATCAGCCCCGCACAGCGGTGGCGAATCAACTGCTCAATGGCTTTCTTTTCCTGCTCGGCATTGTGGTAGCCGTTGCCAATCAGCAGGAAGTTGCCCGTTGCCTGAGCAATTTGTTCGACAGACTTTACCATCGTCCCAAAAAAGGGATCGGAGACATCCGCAACAACCAGCCCCATGGTTTCTGCACTCTGGTGCGCGAGTGCTCTGGCATTGGCGTTCGGATGATATTGCAACTCCGCCATGGCCTTGTGTACGGCTTCCCTTGAGGCGGTACTGGCTTTGGGCGAATTATTGATTACGCGCGAAACCGTAGCGACTGATACACCTGATAGACGAGCAACATCCTTTATTGTGGCCATTGGCATTCCTGAACGGTCAAATGCGCTGTGAGGCGAACCGCAGCCTAACGCAGAAGTTAAAAGAAAAAATCGATTACTTATATTTATAAATGTACAGGTTTTTGGGTGATGTTACCTATCCGACCTCCTTTCCTTTTTGATCCAGACCGTACTTATGTGATCGCTATCAACAATCATCGGTCATTTCTCTCTTCCAAAATACCATTCTGAGGTTTAAATTTAGGGTAACCGATTACACTTATGTGATAGCTAAACGATAGCGAGCTATCGATACTCGGCTTTATAACAGCTATTTTATCCATAACATATAGTGAAACTGATTACATTCAGGGGTTTTTCTGGCTGTGTTTACAGGCTGGCCGGATGCCTCTTCCAGACCGCTGACGGGCTGTTAGCGCCATACAATTGGCCGCGGATGGCGACGCCGTGTACCGAATTTGTGTTTTGTATTGAGGAATAGCTTATGCAGTTTGAGCCAACTGAACATCCGCATCGTCGTTTTAACCCGCTGAAGGGCGAGTGGATTCTGGTTTCTCCGCATCGTGCAAAGCGCCCCTGGCAGGGTCAGCAGGATGAACCGGATCGTTCCACGCCGCCGTCTTACGATCCGACTTGTTACCTGTGTGCGGGCAACAAACGCATTACTGGCGATACCAACCCGCACTATCAGGGGACCTTTGTTTTTACGAATGACTTTTCGGCACTGATGGAAGATACGCCTGATGCACCGTCGGGCGACGACGAGCTTTTCCGCGTTCAGCAAGCCCGTGGCGTTAGCCGCGTCATCTGTTTTTCTCCCGATCACAGTAAAAGCCTGCCGCAGCTTTCGCTACCCGCGCTGAAAACGGTGATTGATACGTGGAGCGAGCAAACCGAGGAACTGGGCAAGCGGTATCCGTGGGTTCAGGTTTTTGAGAATAAAGGAACGATGATGGGGTGCTCGAATCCCCATCCGCACGGGCAGGTTTGGGCTAACGATTTCCTGCCGAACGAGGTACTGCGTGAGGACGAGCAGCAGCGAGCTTATTTCTTACGTCACGGTTCGCCGTTACTGCTGGACTACGTTCGCCGCGAACAGGCTGACGGCTCGCGCATCGTGGTAGAAACGGATCATTGGTTAGCGGTTGTCCCTTATTGGGCGTCGTGGCCGTTTGAAACGCTGGTCCTGCCCAAGTTCGCCGTACAGCGGTTGCCACAGTTGAATGATGTTCAGCGTGACGATCTGGCGCTGCTCCTGAAAAAGCTGACCAGCCGTTACGACAACCTGTTCCAGTGCTCATTCCCTTATTCGATGGGGTGGCATGGCGCACCATTTAAAGGTGACGACATCGCGCACTGGCAACTGCATGCCCATTTTTATCCTCCGTTATTACGTTCCGCCAGCGTGCGCAAATTTATGGTTGGCTATGAAATGTTGGCTGAGGCACAGCGTGATCTGACGGCAGAGCAGGCCGCTGAACGTTTACGCAGCGTAAGTGATATCCATTTTCGTGAGCAAATTTGAGGTCATTTTATGAGCCGTATTGATTCTCTACGTCAGTTAACCGAGTCTGTTTTTGTCCGATTATTTGGCTATGCGCCGCATGCCGCTATTCAGGCACCCGGTCGAGTCAACCTGATTGGTGAACACACCGACTATAATGATGGCTTTGTTTTGCCGTGTGCTATCGATTACCAGACGGTGGTCAGCGCGGCGGTGCGTCAGGATGGCATCGTGCGGGTGGTGGCGGTGGATTTTGACCACCAGCAGGACGAGTTCGATCTCGCCAAAGCGATCGTGCCTCACCCGGACTACACTTGGGCGAACTATATCCGAGGCACGGTGAAGTTTTTGCAGGCGCGTGGCCTGCCGCTCACTGGCATGGATATGGTGGTTTCCGGCAATGTGCCGTCTGGCGCAGGGCTAAGCTCATCGGCCTCGCTGGAAGTGGCTATTGGGCAGACGTTCAAAGAACTGAATAATCTGGATATCAGCCAACTGGATGTGGCGCTAAACGGGCAGCAGGCAGAAAACGATTTTGTCGGCTGTAGCTGCGGCATTATGGATCAGTTTATTTCCGCCCAGGGACGTGTCGGTCAGGCGATGTTAATCGACTGCCGCACTCTGGAAGGGCGCGCGGTGCGTATGCTCGATGGCGTTGACGTCCTGATCGTGAACTCCAACGTGCGTCGTGGGCTGGTGGACAGCGAATACAACACGCGCCGCCAGCAGTGTGAAGCGGCAGCGCGTCACTTTAACGTTAAAGCGCTGCGTGATGTTTCACTGTCGCAGTTTGAAGCGGGAATCGAGGGACTGGATGCAGTAGCGGTTCGCCGTGCGCGCCACGTGATTACCGAGAACCGTCGTACGCTGGAAGCGGCCGATGCGCTGGCGCGTCAGGATGCACACCGTTTGTTTACGCTGATGGCGGAATCACATGTCTCCATGCGGGATGATTTTGAAATTACCGTGCCGCCGATCGATACATTGGTCGCGCTGATTCAGGATTATGTCGGCGAGCGGGGCGGTGTCCGTATGACCGGCGGTGGTTTCGGCGGCTGCATTGTCGCCCTTATCCCTTCGGCACTGACTGACGAAGTCAAACAGGTGATTGAACGTGAATATCCGGCGCGCACCGGGCTTCAGCCATCCATCTATCTGTGTCAGGCATCCGGCGGTGCGGGTCGCGTGAGTTAAGTTCTGGCTGAGAATCTCGAGCAAAAAGGGCTTTGATGAAAGCCCTTTTTATATTGCATGTGTTCAACATTACCGAGGTTCACGGGAGCAGGAACAGCGTTGCCAGCCCAAGGAAGATAAAGAAACCGCCGGTATCGGTGATGGCGGTGATCATGACGCTGGAGCCGATGGCCGGATCCCGGCCGAGTTTCATCATGATCAGTGGGATAGCGACGCCCATTAGTGCTGCGAGCAGTAAATTCAGCAGAATCGCCAGCATCATTACGCCGCCCATGGCGGCGCTGCCGTAGAGCAGGAAGGTCACCACGCCCATAATCGTGCCCCATATCACCCCGTTGACCAGCGCGACGCCGAGTTCTTTGAGTAGCAGGTACGATTTTTTACCGTGCTCTAACTGATGCAGCGCCAGCGCGCGAACAATCATGGTGATTGTCTGGTTGCCGGTATTTCCGCCGATTCCGGCGACAATCGGCATGAGCGTCGCCAGCGCCACCAAGTGAGATAAGGTGTGTTCAAACAGGCCGATAACCCGTGAGGCAATGAGCGCCGTACAAAGATTGATAGCCAGCCATGCCCAGCGATTGCGGAACGATTTGTACACGGGGGCATAAACATCTTCAGAGGGCATCAACCCCCCTGAACGCCGTAGGTTGCTGTCGCTTTCCCGGTTCACGACGTCGAGGATATCCTCGATCGTCAGGCGTCCCATGAGTTTTCCTTTGCTATCTACCACGGCGCTGGAGATTAAATCGTAACGTTCAAACGCCCCCGCGGCTTCTTCGACTTTATCTTCAGGTTGGAACCTCAGCGGCTGATCGTCCATGACGTCATTAACCCGTGTCTGAGGTGCGTGGAGCAGAATACTGGCCAACGACAGCTCACCGATCAGCGTGTTCTTGCGATCGGTCACGAACAGTTTGTCGGTCGATTCGGGGATGGTTTTGCGATAGCGCAGATAGCGCTGTACGGCCGCGAGCGTGACATCGGCGCGCACGGTAATGAGCTTGAAATCCATCATATGGCCGAGGCAGTCTTCATCATAATTGATGGCGGCGCGTAGCTGCGCACGCTGCTTCGGCTCAAGCGAGGTCAGTATTCTGCCCAACAGGTGACGAGGAACGAGACGAGAGAGCTGGGCCTGCTCATCAACATCCAAGATCCGAACGGCTCTCAGGATTGCTTTATCCTGCATATCGCCGATCAGGTCGTCGGAAATGCTGTCGGAGGCCTCAATCAACACGCGACCGCGCTTCTCTATGGGGATCAGTCGCCAGAGCGCCAGACGTTCATCCTGCGGTAAAGACTCCAGTAAATCGGCAAGGTCAGCGGCATGCAGCCCGATGATAAGCTCGCTGATTTCTGCGGTTTGGTCGAGCAGAATGCTTTTTTCACGCAGCCCGATTTTGTTACTTAATACGTCGGTGTCGCTTAATGGTGCGCCATCGCGTTCCGTTAAGCGAGGTTGTCGGTTGATGATGTCTTCAACCAGTTCCTTGTTTTCCAACAGCAGAAGGGAGATGCGGCGCCGGAGGTCGGTAAGTTTTTTTACACTCGACATAATGTTTTATGCTCGATCTGTTTTTTATCCGTATTTTATTAAACGTAGCGCAAAATCAGTAGATTAAGAATAGGATTACTGGCGAATCGCACTCTGAACAGCAGGGTGATGGCGTCCTGGTGTGTTTTTTTAGTGTGGATTTCGCCTAATGAATTATTAAATCGTTTGCTATTTAGTTTTTAGCGATATATAGTCAGTTCCAGAAACGTAACAAACACCGATGGCAGAGACGATGAACGACAACGCTTACAAACTGGATGGACAGCTGTGCTTCGCACTGTATTCCGCCAATCTGGCGATGAATAAACTGTATCGCCGTTTGCTGTCTGACTTGAACCTCACCTATCCCCAATATCTGGTTATGCTGGTGCTGTGGGAGCGTGATGGTTTGACGGTGTCTGAATTGGGTGAGCGGCTGTATCTGGATTCCGCCACGCTGACGCCGCTGCTCAAGCGGTTACAAAGCGCAGGCTTAGTGGTGCGTAATCGGGGAACAGAAGATGAGCGTCAGGTGCTGATCGGGTTAACCGAGGCAGGACGGGAACTTCAGCAACAGGCAAGAGCAATTCCTGAAAGCGTGTTTTGCGCGACGGAATGCCATCTCGAACAGTTGCAGACGATCAAAAAAGATTTGGAAACGCTGCGTAATAGCCTGATCGGGCATCTATAAAAGGTGAGTGTTTTCCTGATGTATCGCAATATCGGTTAGACAGCGTCATGCTTTTAACCCTTTATTAAGTGATTTATTTTAAGTAGTTTATTTCAAGTAATTAAGTAGTGAGCGATTTAATTTTTCGCTATTAAATTAAGGCCTCAGCAGTATCTCACTGTATTAGGTCATTCCTTAACGATCTGGAGTCACATTATGTCTATTGAAAAAGTATTATACGTTGCTCATGCTCAAGCTACCGGTGGTCGCGATGGTCGTGCGGTGTCTTCCGATAACGCGGTTGATATTAAATTGACGACCCCGCGTGAGCTGGGTGGGGCAGGCGGTGAGGGGACGAACCCAGAACAGCTGTTCGCCGCTGGCTATTCTGCCTGTTTCCTGGGCGCGATGAAGTTTGTCGGTGTACGTGAGAAAATCGCTGTGCCTGCTAATACCACGGTAAACGGCAGCGTGGGTATCGGTGCCATCCCTACCGGGTTTGGTATTGAAGTCGAACTGAAAATTTCACTGCCGGGTCTGGATCGTGCTGTAGCTGAAGATCTGGTGCAGAAAGCCCATATCGTTTGCCCATACTCCAATGCAACGCGCGGCAACATCGATGTGACTCTGACGATTGTCTAAGTCCTGCTAGCAAGTACAGTGTCGATCAATGAAAAATTGACTGATGAAAACGGTGGCTGCGAAGATTCGCACTGCCGTTTTTTTATTTGCACGGTCTAGTCAGAATGGACAGTGGAGGCAGGAGTAAATAGCAGGCACGAGAATACGAAGGCAGTATGCCTGATGAAGAAAAAGAGAATATAAGGAAAAGGAACCGGTTGGTTAGGCGCTATTCTTTCTGATTGACGAGCACGTTGGTAGGAAGCAGTAATTGTTCCGCACGCTGCTGCTGTTTGTCTTGATGATGGCCAAACGCAGTGATAGTGGAGTAGGCAAAGCGACCTAAAAGAATAATGAAACTGATGAGTAAAACGGCACGAGCGATCCGAGAGCCACTTCGTCGCGGGCGTATCGATAATCGTCGTCTGTGGGTAAGCGTGGACATTACCAGTGAATCCTCTGTGAAAGCGAACATTCGCTGTTGTTTATTTAGGCACAGGCTTTAGGAGAGGTCAATCTGCCGACGTGAAAAAGATGATGGCTGATTCGGTTTTCGCACGTTCGGTACAAGGAAAGAGGGCGGGAGCAAACGCAAAGGGGCGGAAACACAAGGGGACTTAAAGGGCCACCAAAAACCCGCTCAAACAAAAACGGATAAGCGGGTTGTGTGGTGCAAGGGATTACGCCGTGGTATTGACGTTACGCCCAATCGCCGGATTTGCTGGCAGAGGTGGTAATGCCTTCAAAATACCTGCTGCAACAGCTTCTTGGTTATCGAGCGCTTTTTTCATCACTAGTGTACTGGCCTCACTGCTGGTTCGCATGTTGCTGAGGTCGGTCGCGAGTGATGCAATCTGCGATACATCCATTTCACTCTCCTTAATACTGAGTTGGATTGATGTCCGGTATGGAAAGGAAGCGCACCTTTCCGCCGAGGTTGCATGATGTTGGCGAAAATTCTCGCCAGCCATCATTTTGGTATCGGCCCCATCTCTGTAAACTTTACGTTAACCGGGCTTCACCGGCCAGTCTGGTTGCACAATTTTTCGTCACGATACTGTACGGCGTACACTCGGATTACAGACAAAACCCTAGCAATCAGGCTTTTTCTTCCTCAATCATCAGCTTCCAGCCAGTGACGTCCTGCCAATATTCCTGTTCCCGTTCTAAATCCAGTTGTACCAGCGTGTTGTTGGTAAAGAAGTCGTGCGGGAACGTCAGCGTCCAGTAGTTGTCATCGGTATGCAGCCGTAACGATTCCGGCGTTGTCGTCGCCTGACGCTGGTTGTTCAACAGCGTGGCAAGGCGTAAAAGTTGCACTAATGGCAAATACTGTTTCTTTTTGAACAGGTTCAAGCGCGGCAACTCTTCCAGCTTGATCGCTTTACGGTGCAGCCGCACGATCATCGACAGCACAAGCTGTTGTTCCTGATTGAAGCCGGGCAGGTTGGTATTTTGCAGAATGTAGGCGGAATGGCGGTGCATACCGCTATGGTTAATGCCTAACCCGACCTCATGCAGCATGGAAGCCCAGTTTAAGATGGCCTCAAGCTGTGGGTGCATCAGATTGGGATTTTGCTTTGCCCATTGCGCATAAAGCTGCTGCGTGGTTTCCCGCACGCGTCGCGCCTGCTCGCGGTCGATATTGTAATGGGTCGCCAGACTCTGCGCGGTACGGATGCGAATATCCTGATGACGGAAACGGCCTTCCATTTCGTACAGCACGCCTTCACGCAGCGCACCATCGGACAAGCGGAGTTCTTTGATCGCCAGCGCGTCGAAAATACCGCACAGGATAGCCAGACCGGGCACCAGCACCGACTGACGATCTTCGGACAGACCCGGTAGGCTCAGCGACTTGAAATGCTTAAACTGCAAGATCTGCGTGCGTAGCATTTCCAGTCTTTCGGGGGTAATCAGGCCGTCTTTCTCCCCCATCTCCACGAGAATTTCGTGCGTGGCTTTGATCGTTCCAGACGCGCCGAGGGCGAATTTCCATCCGTATATGCGATATTCCCAGGACAGCGTCTCCAGCTTTTGCGCCGCGGCCAGCCGAGCACGCTTGAAGTTGACTTCGCTTATTTCACCGTTCGGGAAAAACTGCTGTGCAAAGCTAACGCAACCCATACGACGGCTTTCCACCAGCATCGGTTCGAAATCTTCACCGATAACCAGCTCTGTAGAACCGCCGCCGATATCGATGACAAGCTTACGGCCTTTTTCCGGCTGCGTATGCTCCACACCCATAAAGATCAGACGAGCTTCTTCGTGGCCGGAAATGATCTCTATCGGATAGGGGATAATATCTGCCGCGCGGCGCAAAAAGTCCTGCGCGTTGACCGCCTGACGCAGCGCATGCGTTCCGACGATGGATACGTTCACGGCGGGGAAGCCTTGCAGGCGTTCAGCAAACAGCGCCAGACAGCTCAGGCCGCGTTGAATGGCCTCTTCGCTGAGCACATTTTTGTTGTCAAGGCCGTCGGCCAGATGGACACGCTGTTTTAAACGCCCCAATACCTGAAGCGCACCGTTTACCACGCGTGCGATCACCATGTGAAAACTATTGGAACCCAGGTCGATGGCCGCGAATTCTTGCGGCTTCATCTCGGTTTTTTCATTGTTCGTTAACGGCATTATTCAGGCTTATCTCCAGGTTGCTCCAACGCCTTGATGTAGTCGTAAATGGCATTTTGCGCGCGTACTTTACGCTTGTTGCCGCGTGATACATAGCGGTTGCTCGATTCTTTATCAACGACACGGGCTTTCACCGTATCGCTGAACAAAATATCCAGCGTTTCCAGCACGCGGTTCTTCAACGTAGGGTCGAGAATTTCCACTGCGACTTCAATGCGATAATCAATGTTGCGTGTCATCCAGTCTGCGGAAGAAAGGTAGACTTTCTTGTCCCCGCCGTTGTTGAAGACATACACCCGATCGTGTTCCAGATAGCGGTCAAGAATACTGATGACCTGAATATTTTCACTGATCCCCGGCAAATTGGGGATCAGTGAGCACATGCCGCGCACCAGCAGATTAATTTTCACACCCGCAGAAGAAGCCTGGTACAGCTTTTCTGCCAGCCCTTTATCCACCAGATTATTTACCTTAAGCGTAATGCCTGCATCACGATTCGCCAGCGCGTTCTCGATCTCGGTATCAATCAGTTGGTAGAGCTTGTCGCGGGAGTTTTGCGGTGACACCAGCAAATGCTCGAAGCTGACCGGACGGTAGGGGTTTTCAATAAAGTTGAAGACGCGGCGTACTTCGTTGGTGATGCGTTCGTCGGCGGTCAGCAGCGAGTAGTCCGTATACAGTCGGGCGGTTTTCTCGTTGAAGTTACCGGTACCGATGTGCGCGTAACGCACGATGTTTTCCCCTTCGCGGCGGGAAATCAGGAACAGTTTGGCGTGAATCTTCAACCCTGGCACCGAGAAAATCACGTGCACGCCGGCTTCCGTTAGGCGCTTGGCCCAATGGATGTTGGCTTCTTCGTCAAAGCGCGCCTGTAGTTCGACCACCACCGTCACTTTCTTTCCGTTGTGCGCCGCATGGATCATTGAATTAATGATGCGCGAGTCTTTGGCGACGCGGTAAATATTGATTTTGATGGACAGCACATTGGGGTCGAAAGAGGCTTGTCGCAGCAGTTCCAATACGTGCTCGAAGGTGTGATACGGGTAATAGAGCAGCACGTCGCGCTCACGGATCGCATCAAACCCATTGCGAAAATGGTTGAATCCGGTGTGTCGCAGACGTGGCAACGGTTTGTTGACCAGATTGGCGCGTCCGACGTTCGGGAAAGAGATAAAGTCTTTGAAATTATGGTAACGCCCGCCAGGAATGACGGAATCGTAGGAAGAGATCCCCAGTTTATCAAGCAGCATAGCGACCATCGCGTCCGGCATGTCGCGCTGATAAACGAATCTCACCGGCTCGGCGGTTAAGCGCTGCTTCAGGCTGGAAGACATCAGTTCCAGCAGGCTGGATTCCATTTCCGTAACCAGATCGTATTCCGCATCGCGCGTCATCTTCATGGAGTACGCGTTCAGCGCATCATAATCGAAGAAGCCCTTGAAGATGTCATCCAGACAGTAGCGCAGAATGTTATCGATGAGGATCATGGTTTTACGACGGCGCGGCGCTTCCGCTGGCAGGTTGACAAAGCGCGGTATTTTATCCGAAGGAATTTCCAGCAGGGCGTAGTTAATCTCATCGCCACGAATAATCTCGACGGCAAGATAGGTATAACTATCCTTCAGGAACTCCACCAGGTTGGTTTCGTCAAAGATCAGTATTGGCGTGATGTGCGGGCGCAGATATTGCCGGAAGTAATCTCTCAGCCACTCTTGTTGATTAGGGGAAACCTGACGTTCATTGACCAGAAAAATCTGGTTACGCGCCATCTCCAGCAGCAGCTCGTTGTACAGGCTGTCAAAGATTTGATCGGTTTTGAGAACACGAGCCTGAATTTTGCCTAAAAGATGCCGTAGATTGCCGTCCAGACCTTGTTCTTCATTAATCAGAATGCGTCTTTTCAAATCGGCAAAACGGACTTTATAAAATTCATCAAGGTTGCTGGAGTAAATGCCCAGAAAGCGCATGCGTTCGATTAACGGATTGCTTTTATCTGCTGCTTCCTGAAGTACTCGTTCATTAAAGGATAACCAACTTAATTCTTTCTCTATGTAGAGTTTGTCCTGACCCATTGTCACTCCGCTCAACTCATGTACTGAAGGTTCATCCAATATTCATACCCTTCCGTTGTGGAGATAGGGTACAACAACATTATGGCGTGTTGATGACGATACCCGTCATATTTCGAGTAGTCAGTGCGTTGGCGACCCTCACTTACCCCAGTCACTTACTCGAGTAAGCTCCTGGGGACTCCCTCGGTTGCCGCCTTCGTACAACTCGAACTATTTAGGGTATAAAATCTAATTCATAGACAGACTTACCATTGTCATATTATGGGCGTAAAGGCAACATATGCTACCCGCAATACGTTAGCAACACGACTCTGGCGGCTTCACTCTAACGGCGAGAATAATGGTAAAAACAGGCAACACATCACAGTATCGGGATCGTCGACGAGCGTGGGTAGATCGTTTGGTTCACCGCATTGTTGCGGGCAGCGGGCTGCTGGTGCTGGCTATGCTGTTGTTAATCTTCTTTTATCTACTGTATGTGGTGACGCCACTGTTCCTTTCTCCCACGGTTAACGGTCAAAAAACGGTGCCGCGCCACGGTGCGGAACCGTCGCTGGCGTTGGGGCTTAGCGACAACGGGCAGATTGGATTTCGTATCGACAGTCAGGGCTATGGGGAGTTTATTCCGTTTGCGGAAAACCAACCGATGTCACGTATCCGGCTGGTTCCTGCACTGAGTTTACTGGCGCAAAGTCAGGGGGAACGACAGACTTATGCCCTGAGCCAGCCTGACGGCCGCTTAGTTTTCGTGCAGCCCGTGTTATCGCGCACGGAAAACCGGTCTCCCGTCTGGGTTTATCCGCTCGGTGAGCAGGCCTATTCGCTTGGGTTGCCTGCGCAACCGTTGCGTCATCTGGCGGTGGCGGCGGTGGACGAAACGCATGCCGTTGTTGCGGCTATCGGGCAAGAAAACGCGTTGATTATTGCCGATGTTGATGAAAACGGCGTACGGCAGCGGGCACAGATTACGCTTCCGACTGGCGCGGTTAGCCAACTGCTGCTGACGCCAGACGGACAGCAGGTCTATTTGCTCAGCGGCAACATATTAACGCTATGGCAGGTGGAGGCGAGCGCGCTGACGCTGCGGGAAGAGCGGCAATTGCCGTTGGCGGAACCGTTGCATCTGGCGCTGTTGTCCGGCGGGCGGTCGTTGCTGGTACAGACCGCCGGCGGGCAGATTAGCCAATGGTTTGAGGTGCCGGGCGAAAAGGGCGCTACGCTGACGGAGATCCGCCAGTTTCCGCACGTGGCAGGGGAATCGGTGCTGTTGGCAACGGAAGCGCAGCGGCGAGTTTTTGCCACATTGAATGCACAGGGTGAACTGTCGCTGTTTGCCAGCAAGCAGTCGCATGCGCTGCTGACGCAGGCGTTACCGGCTCATGCGCAGAGCCTGGCGTTTTCGCCGCATGGATCTGCCATGCTGGTTGAAACGGCGCAGGGGTGGCACCGCTATCAGGTTGATAACCCGTATCCCGATATCGGCTGGCGTGGGCTGTGGCAAAAATTGTGGTATGAGAATTACCCGGAGCCTGCCTATATCTGGCAATCCACGTCTGCGGATGACAGTTATCAGGCCAAATTCAGTATGATGCCGCTGATGCTGGGCACGATGAAAGCGGCGATTTACGCCATGCTGTTTGCCACGCCGCTGGCGCTGTCTGCGGCGATTTATACCGCCTGTTTTATGTCGCCGACGCTGCGACGCTGGATTAAACCCACGCTGGAAATCATGGGCGCGTTGCCAACGGTCGTCGTTGGCTTGATTGCGGCCATCTGGCTGGCTCCGCATTTTGCGACGTATCTGTCCGCTATTCTGGTTATGCCGATTTTATGGATGCTGGCCGTGCTCGGCTGCGGCTGGCTGATTGAATGCTTGCCGACGCGCTGGCGTCTCCGTTTCCCGGCCGGCTGGGACGTACTCTTCCTCATCCCCACGATCCTGCTGACATTTGTCGTTGGCTGTTGGCTTGCGCCACGCATGGAAATCTGGGTGTTAGGACAGCCGCTGTATCAGTGGTTGGGCGATGATTTCGTGCAACGTAATACGCTGGTGGCGGGTGTCGCTCTCGGTTTCGCACTGATTCCGCTGATTTTTTCGCTGGCGGAAGATGCTCTGTTCAGCGTACCGGCTCGTTTAAGCCAGGGATCGCTGGCGTTGGGCGCGACGGCGTGGCAAACCCTGTGGCGCGTCGTGCTGCCGTCCGCCAGCGCCGGGATTTTCGCCGCGCTGATGCTGAGCTTTGGCCGTGCCGTGGGGGAAACCATGATTGTGCTTATGGCGACGGGCAACACGCCAATTATGGATGAAGGCCTGCTTCAGGGCTTACGTTCGCTGGCGGCGAATATTGCCATCGAAATGCCGGAAGCTGTGACGAATAGCGGTCACTATCGGGTGTTGTTTTTAACGGCATTAACGCTGTTTGTTTTCACATTCATCGTGAATACGCTGGCTGAAACTATCCGGCAGCGTTTACGTCAACGCTATCGTGATGAAGGAGAAAACGCGTGAAGCGCTGGTTCCGTTCGGGAAGGCCTTGGGTGTGGCTGACCGCGTCGTCCATTTCCATTAGCCTGCTGGCGATGCTGGCAATCATTGTGCTGCTGGCGGGGCAGGGGATGCGCTACTTGTGGCCGCAGCCTGTCTGGTTGTTGACGTTACAGCCGGAGCAGGGGGAGCAGCGTGCGCTAATGGGGGAAATTTATGCCGAGCAGATGCTTTCACCCCGGCAGTTGGAACAGGCCGGTTTAACCTCTGCGACTGGGGACGCTGAAACACGCTATTTGATCAAAATTGGCCAGCGTGAAATTCATGGTCAGAGCTTTCGTTCGTTGCTGTCACGCGACATAGTCCGTTTTGATAAACCCGCCGACATTCTGGTGTTAAAACGACCCAACAACGGCACTGCCTATGGCTATCTTGCTGGCATGCTAGAGGGGGAACAGCCGCTGGTGGCGATGGATCTCCCCGCGACCTTACAGCATCGCGTCGAGCAGGTGCAGGGGTTGCTCGCGAAGGCGCAGACCATCCGCATGGGGGAGATGGCGAAGATCAACCAGCAGTTTGAAGCGCTACGGCTGGAGGAGAAAAAGCGACAGCAGACCAGAACGCTGGATAATCAGGCGCTGGCCCGTCTTCAGGCTGAACGTATTGAGCTGCAACGTCGCTTCGATGAGCTGTCGCGTCAGTTAACCGCACTCAATCTGGACATTAATCGTGATACCGTGCAGCTACGGGATGCGAACGGCAGCGTTCACCTTATCCCACTCAGGGACATTGAGCAGGCCTGGTACCCGAATGCGATGAACCTGTGGAAAAAAGTCAGCCACTGGGGCGCTCAGGCGAAATATATGCTGGCGCACTACTCACCGGACAGCAACAGCGCAGGCCACCTTTTTCCCGCCATTTTCGGCACCGTTTTGATGGTGGTGCTGATGTCTATTGTGGTGATGCCGTTGGGCGTGATTGCTGCGGTTTATCTGCATGAATACGCAGGGAAAAACAGCCTAACGCGCTGGGTGCGGATTGCCGTGGTCAATCTGGCTGGGGTGCCTTCCATTGTTTACGGCGTGTTTGGGTTAGGTTTTTTTGTTTATCTCATCGGTGGCACGCTGGATCAGCTGTTCTATGCTGAAGCGCTGCCGAATCCGACATTTGGTACGCCGGGGCTGCTGTGGGCATCGCTGACGCTGGCATTGCTGACGCTGCCGGTGGTGATTGTGGCGACGGAGGAAGGGCTATCACGTATCCCGATGTCGGTACGCCACGGCTCACTGGCGTTGGGCGCCACCAAGGCCGAAACGCTGTGGCACGTTGTGCTGCCGATGGCGGTTCCCGCGATGATGACCGGTTTAATCCTCGCGGTGGCGCGTGCCGCAGGGGAAACGGCGCCGCTGATGTTGGTCGGCGTGGTGAAGTCGGTGCCGGTTTTACCGGTTGATGACATTTTCCCTTATCTGCATCTTGAGCGAAAATTTATGCATCTGGGATTCCAGATTTACGATTTGGCGTTCCAAAGCCCGGACGTGGAAGCCGCCAGGCCGCTGGTATACATTACTGCGCTGCTGCTGGTGCTGATTGTCGTCGGGTTGAACCTTGCGGCGATTGGAATCCGCCATGTTCTGCGTGAGAAATATCGTTCGTTATCACTTTGAAAGTAGGATGAAGTTATGGGATTTATGACACAAAAGGAGATGGCACCGCTACCTGATGTTCATCAACTGAGTGATGAACAGACGATGTTAACCGTGGAACATCTGAATCTATACTATGGCAGCAAGCAGGCGCTGAACGATATTTCGATTCGTATTCCGAAGAAGCAGGTCACGGCGCTGATTGGGCCGTCGGGCTGTGGCAAATCCACGCTGTTACGTTGTTTTAATCGTATGAACGATCTGGTCGACAACTGCCGTACCGAGGGCGATATCTGGCTGAACGGCATGCCAATTAACGACCCGCAGTTAGATGTTGCTGTGTTACGCCGCCGGGTCGGTATGGTTTTCCAACGCCCGAATCCGTTTCCTAAATCGATCTATGAAAACGTGATTTATGGCCTGAGATTACAGGGGCTGCGCGATCGCCGCTTTCTGGATGATGCCGTTGAGCGTGCGCTGCGGGCGGCGGCGCTGTGGCATGAAGTAAAAGATCGGCTGAGTGACAACGCGCTGACGCTATCCAGCGGGCAGCAGCAGCGCTTGGTGATCGCCCGGGCGATCGCCATTGAGCCGGAAGTGCTGTTGTTAGATGAGCCGACCTCCGCGCTCGATCCGATTTCGACGCTGATTGTTGAAGAGCTGATGGGAACGTTAAAGCAGCATTTCACGCTGGTGCTGGTGACGCACAACATGCAGCAGGCGGCCCGCGTGTCGGATTACACCGCGTTTATCAATCAGGGTAAGCTAATTGAGTACAACCGTACGGACGATCTGTTTACCTCGCCGACGCAGCGCCGCACCGAGGATTATATTACCGGGCGTTTTGGGTGAAATTTTCATCAAACCGCTGCATTTAAAGAGCTTAAAAAAATTATGGATACCGTTCATCAATTGTCCGTGCCATTTGAAAAATTGATGATAAAATGCGCGCAAATTTTTTGACTCTGGCAAGTGGCGGGTAAGATGAAATTTAGCACCATGAACGAAGGCGAAATTATTACCGAGCTGTGCCGGAGAATAAAAGACGCCAGAATCCAGCAGCGCTTATCGCAGGTTGATCTTGCCGAGAGAGCAGGGCTGGGGATTGCGACGATCAAACGTGCTGAAATGGGCGAATCCATTACGCTCAGCAGCCTGCTTTCCATCCTGCGTGGGTTGAATCGTCTGCACCAGATTGAAGGCGTGCTCTTTGACGCCGAGGTGGAGTCTTTCCATGCGCAGATCAGCGGTGAGAAAAAACAGACGCCGCTGCGTATCAGAAAGAAAGCTGCGGCCTTTCCCGCCAAGGCACTCGCGAAGCATGAAAATATCAAGAAGCCAGCGAACAGCACTGTGGACTGGTACATCGCGGCGGCCGAAAACAATATTGTCTGGTCACTGCCTGAAAGCGATAAAAAATAAAGGGTTAATGCAAATGCATTAACCCCTGCGTATCATCCCCCTGATTGTCGCGTTAATCTGCCTGGCATTTAACGCGACAAGGCCAGTTGTATCATTCGCACAGCACGACTTTAATCGCCAATCCCCCGCGAGACGTTTCACGGTACTTGGCATTCATGTCTTTGCCTGTTTCATACATGGTTTCAATCACCTTATCGAGCGATACGCGTGGTTCGCTGGCGCGGCGCATTGCCATTCTTGCGGCGTTGATGGCTTTCACGGAGGCAATGGCGTTACGTTCGATACACGGCACCTGAACCTGGCCCGCGACCGGATCGCACGTCAGCCCCAGATTGTGCTCCATGCCGATTTCCGCTGCGATGCATACCTGCTCTGGGTTGGCACCGAGGAGTTCTGCCAGACCGGCCGCGGCCATTGAGCAGGCCACGCCAACTTCGCCCTGACAGCCCACTTCAGCCCCGGAAATAGACGCATTCATTTTGTAGAGCATACCGATAGCGCCAGCTGCCAGAAAATAGCGCAGGTAAGATTCCGGCGTGACCGGTTGAACGTAGCGATCGTAATAGGCCAGCACGGCAGGAATAATGCCGCACGCGCCGTTAGTTGGTGCAGTGACCACGCGTCCGCCTGCTGCATTTTCTTCCGACACGGCCATTGCGAACATGTTAACCCAGTCCATCGCATCCATCGGATCGTTAGAAAAACGATCATTGATGAACAGCAGGCGATGCAGCGCTGATGCCCGGCGGGGAACGCGTAACGGGCCGGGCAACACACCTTCCGTATTCATGCCGCGATGCATACAATCCTGCATGGTTTTCCACACGTCGGCAAAATAGTGCTCAAGTGCTTCCCGGCCATGCATCGCAATCTCGTTTTTCAGGACGATAGCGGATAACGACAGGCAGTGATCGTGACAATGTTGCAGCAGCTTCTGGGCAGAAAAGAACGGGTAGGGTGCGCTTTCTTCTGCCAGATTGGGTTTGCCGAAGTTTTCCTGATCGACGACGAATCCGCCCCCGATGGAGTAATACGTTTTGCTATAAACCTGCTCTTGTCCGCTATAGGCGCGAATGGTCATGCCGTTTTCATGCAGCGGCAGGTTCTCCGGTTGGAAACGCAGAGACGTTTCCAGCGGGAAGCTGACCTCATATTGACCGTTGAGTATCGGTAACCGCTGAGTGTCTTTCACCTGTTGAATAAACGCCGGAATGCTATCGATGTTTACGCTATCTGGCAGGTTACCGGCTAGCCCCATAATGATAGCGATATCGGTGTGGTGACCTTTTCCCGTCAGGGAGAGCGAGCCGTAAATATCAACGACGATGGATGTCACCGATGAGATAAGCGCGCGGTTCACCAGATCGTCGGTGAACATTTTGCCCGCTTTCATTGGGCCGACGGTGTGAGAACTGGACGGACCGATGCCGATTTTGAAGATATCAAATACGCTGACCATAGCGATTTCCTTAAAAAAAACGCCGCATACCCGTCATACTTCAAGCCGCATGTGCGTTGGCTTCCCCACTCACCCCAGTCACTTACTTGTGTAAGCTCCTGGGGATTCATGTGGTCGCCGCCTTCCTGCAACTCGAATTATTTAGGGTATGACTAAAAATAACGTATCGGCGTTAAATTAGTGTCGGGGGCTTACAGCAGATCGCGCAGGCTGTAAACGATGGCGGAAATAGCGATCAGTCCCATCAGGGTGACGAAGACGTTACTGATGTGGCCGCTGTATTTCTTCATTGCAGGGACTTTCTGAATAGCATACATCGGCATCAGGAACAGCAGACACGCGATGATCGGGCCGCCCAACGTTTCAATCATGCCCAGAATGCTTGGGTTCAGCGTCGCGACAATCCAGGTCGTGATCAGCATGAACAGCGCAGTGAAGCGGTTCAATTTGGTATGGGAAATGGTTTTGCCTCTGCTGCGCAGGGATTTCACGATCATGCCGTTAAAACCTTCGCCCGCACCCAGATAGTGGCCCAGGAACGATTTAGAGATCGCGATGGTGGCAATAACCGGAGCCATATAACCAATGACCGGGTTGTTAAAGTGGTTCGCCAGATAGGACAGAATGGAAATGTTCTGTGTTTTCGCTTCCATCAACTCAACTGGAGAAAGGCTCAGTACGCAGCTGAAGACGAAGAACATAACGGTCAGGACCATCATGATGTGGCTGTAAGACAGAATGCGTGAGCATTTTTTCTCTGCGTCATCGCCATACTCTTTACGTTTGGCAACGGCAAAGGAGGAGATGATCGGCGAGTGGTTAAAGGAGAAAACCATCACCGGAATAGCCAGCCATAATGTCGCCAACAGACCGTTGCCCGTGACGCTGGAACTCAGAGAAATGTTTTCAAAAACAGAGGTATTCCAGTTCGGAATTAAATAAAGCGCCAGCAACATCAGCACGGCAACAAAAGGATAAACCAGAATGCTCATTGCCTTAACGATCATTGCTTCACCGAAGCGAACAATAAACATTAGCCCGAGAATCAATATTAATGACAGCACGGCACGCGGCGGAGAAGGTAAATGCAATTGGTGAGTAATAAAGCTATCTACCGTATTGGTGATGGCGACGCTATAAACTAACAGGATCGGATAAATAGCGAAAAAATAAAGCAAAGTGATTAATTTACCCGCACCAACACCGAAATGTTCTTCAACAACTTCGGTAATATCTTCGCCACCGTTTTTGCCGGATAATACAAAACGGCATAAAGCACGGTGAGAATAATATGTCATCGGGAAAGCAATCAGCGCCATGATAATTAACGGAATTAAACCACCAATACCCGCGTTGATAGGTAAGAATAACACGCCAGCGCCGATGGCTGTGCCATAGAGGCCCAGCATCCAGACGGTATCGCTTTTACGCCATCCTGAAGTCTGTTCTAACACCTGGCTGCTATCTTGAATTGTGCTCATATACTGATTTCTCCTCGGTGAACACATTAATACCCCGTTGTAAGGGGATTACCACATGATGTGGGGTATAAAAATTACAGTATCGGCAAGTTGCCGTTACAGAGTTTAAAAAACGAACGAGACATGTTGCTAATTATGTCAGTAGGTCAATACTGTTTTGTGGCGGCATTCTATATCGTGGTGGTCAGCGAATAATATTGAGGCGATCACAGAAATGAATTGACGGGAAATATTTTAATAAATTTTCGCGCAAATTAAAATATCAATCTTGATACTTTATTTTAAATATTTTTAACGGCTCGTTATTGATACTTTATTTAATTACCGAGTGATAAAAAATGAACAGTAAATAAAATAAAGGGCAGTAGAAATAATAAACGCAATTTTACTGATGTCACGCGGAATGATGGTTTTTCTCTTTTTGACGATGCAGTATCGCGAGCGTGCTTCCTGCAAACGTATCGAATCGCGTTGTCATTAATAGAGGGGTATTAATAGACGGTTATCCGACAGGCGATAACCTGCCGGATTAATGAGCGCTGACCTGTCAGGCGCTGAGTTTTTCTTCTGCCCACGCCAGACCGCTGTGGTACTCCTCGGGTAAGAGAGGCGCCAGCGATTGCAGCGTGCGTTGCAACTGTGCGGTATCCGAGGACGGTAGATTGAGGTGTCCAACTTTGCGGCCGGGACGAACCTCTTTCTCGTACCAGTGCAGATGTACCAGCGGCAGCGTCAGCCAGTCGACATTCACGTCGGTGCCAATCAGGTTGACCATCACCGAAGGCGTTTCGACGACCGGTACCGGCAGCGGCAGGTCGAGAATAGCGCGCAGATGCAGTTCAAACTGGCTGATCGATGCGCCATTTTGCGTCCAGTGTCCGCTATTGTGTACGCGTGGAGCCAGTTCGTTAATGAGCAGGTGGTCGCCGACGATAAAGCATTCCATCGCCATCACGCCCACATAGCCCAGCGCATTCATAATCGCGGACAACATCTGCTCTGCCTGTTGTTGCAGGTGCGGGTCAGGCTGAGGGAAGGCTACGCTGGTGCGCAGAATGCCATCCTGATGCAGGTTGTGGGTGAGCGGGTAGAACACACATTTGCCGTGCGTATTGCGAGCGCCAACCAGCGAGACTTCGCCAGAAAAATTAATGCCTTGCTCAACGATGCATTCGCCGTAGCAGTCCGTGGGCAGCGTCTGCTGTTCGCCGTCGCGCAAGCGCCATTGTCCGCGACCGTCGTAACCACCAACACGGCGTTTAACGATAGCCAATTCACCCAATGAGGCGAAGACGTGTGGCCATTCATCGGCGCTGGCCAGCAATTGCCAGGGCGCAGTCGCCAGATTCAGCGAGTCCAGCAGCTGTTTTTGTGTCAGGCGATCGGCCAGACGGGGGAAAATATCGCGGTTCGCAAACGCGGTGTGCTCGGCCAATTCACGAGTGAGGGCGGTTTCCGGCCAGCGCTCGATCTCGGCGGTAATCACGCTGTTATGAAACGGTACCGATTCCGGTTCAGCATCCAGCCCCACGGGATAAACGGCGATCCCTAATGGTTCGCCAGCCTGACGCAGCATTCTGCCCAACTGACCATTGCCTAATACACAGACCGGTTTCATGCCTCCTCCCGCGGATCGGGATGAGAGAGTACATCATCGGTTTGCGCCTGACGCCAGTTTGCCAGTCGAGTGGCGATGCCACGATCGTGCAGGGCGAGAATTTGTGCGGCCAGCAGAGCCGCATTCGCTGCGCCCGCTTTGCCAATGGCCAACGTGCCGACTGGAATACCACGAGGCATTTGGACGATAGAATACAGGCTGTCTACACCGCTCAGCGTTGAGCTTTGTACCGGCACGCCAAGCACGGGAACCAGCGTTTTCGCTGCCAGCATCCCCGGCAGGTGTGCTGCACCGCCTGCGCCAGCGATAATCACATCAAAACCATTCTGTGCCGCTTGTTCTGCAAAGCTGAACAGCTTATCCGGCGTCCGGTGTGCGGAAACGACTTCGGTATGAAAAGGAATGTTCAGCGTGGTGAGGATTTCCGCAGCAAACTGCATGGTGGCCCAGTCACTCTTTGAACCCATGACGATGGCAATTTTAGCCGGGGCAACGTTGGATGACATGCCTGTAACGCTCCTGTTGTTGTACCTGTAATTGTACGTGTTCGTGACGCGTTCGCGTCGGCCAGACAGGGAGGGTCTGACGTTGAGGGCGTAGAGCATATCACGCCATTATGGCGAGGAAAACGGTTGCGTATGCGGAAATACTGGGGGAATGAGGTGAGAGGCCGTTAAGTCAATGGCTGGAAACGCATTAAAATGGGAAGGAAATCAGTTCGATATTTTGTGGCGTGACCTTAATCATCGACCCTTCTTTATGCCAGGCACCCAGAACAGCGCGACGGCCATAAGATTCGCCGAGATTGACCTGATGAATGGCGGGGCGGTGTGTGTGGCCATGGATCATCGTCTTCACCTGATAATGCCGGAGGCGTTCAAGCACGGCATCGTGATTAACATCCATAATCTGCTGCGATTTTTTCTGGTTTTCCTGCTGGCTGGTCGCACGCATCTTCGCCGCGATTTTCACGCGTGATGACAGCGGTAATAGCAGAAAGAGTCGCTGAATGAACGGGTTGTGGACCCGGCGACGGAATTGCTGGTAGTGATGATCGTCGGTACACAGCGTATCGCCATGCAGAATAAGGATCTTCTGGCCGTAGAGATCGAGCACTGTTTCCGTTGGCAGCAGCGTCATCCCACTTTGTTTGGCGAAACGCTTACCGATCAGGAAATCACGGTTGCCGTGCACGAAATAGCAGGGAATGCCGCGCTGATGTAAGGCATACAGTTCCTCGGCGACAGTCGCATGCAATGGCTGGGGATCGTCGTCACCAATCCAGGCATCGAACAGATCGCCAAGAATGTACAGCGCATCGGCATGAATCGCATCATGGCGTAAAAAACGCAGAAAACCGGCGGTAATCGCCGGTTCATGAATACTTAAATGCAGATCGGCAATGAACAGCGTTGCCATGCAGGTCGGATTATTCGCTGACCGTTACGTGGGTAATTACCACGTCTTCTTTCGGTACGTCCTGATGCATGCCGCTGCGGCCAGTAGCTACGCCTTTGATTTTATCAACGACGTCCATACCTTCGGTGACTTCAGCGAAAACGCAGTAGCCCCAGCCATCAGCACGCTCTGAACGGAAGTTCAGGAAATCGTTATCAACAACGTTGATAAAGAACTGGGCAGTGGCAGAATGCGGATCGTTAGTACGAGCCATTGCCAGCGTGCCACGCGCGTTTTTCAGGCCGTTGTTGGCTTCATTTTTGATTGTCGCGTTGGTTTCTTTTTGATCCATACCGGGAGCGAAGCCGCCGCCCTGGATCATGAAACCATTAATCACACGGTGGAAAATCGTGTTGTCATAAAAACCGCTGCGGCAGTAGTTCAGGAAATTTTCTACGGTAACCGGCGCCTTGTCTGCAAACGTATTAATAACGATATCGCCGTGGTTGGTATGAAGCGTAATCATAATAATGAACCCTAGATAGCCTTAGTGATTAAGAGTGCTGTTCACAAAAGGCGGTGAACAGCAAGAGCGCTGTTATAGCATAACTGGTCGATTGAGTCAGTACTTCGCGCTTACTGCACCGCTATTGGCGGTTTGATGGATGAGAAAATCGTATAAAAAGGTTTACTACTCTGATTTTGGTAGGCGTCAAATAATATGTGCGCTGAAGAATAGTGCGCAATAAGGCGTTAATCAGGCAATAGGGACTTTTAAAAACAAATAAATTGATCAAAATATAAGATAATAGTTAATTAATTTGAATAAGATTTTTATTGCCCCAGATCAATGTTTTGCGTAATCAACGTGTTCTTTTTTTTCCGCTCAGATTAATCTGAGAGTAATTCTTATTCCTCATAAATAACTCTAAAGAGATAGGTGAACTATGCTGGGTATTCTGGATAGTGTTAATCGTTTATTAGACAAACCGGATTTTGGCAAACTGTTTTTGCGCGTATCTTTCAGCGTGTTGATGCTGTTCCACGGTTGGCACAAACTACACGGTGGCATTGGTTTTATTGAAGGAATGCTGACTAATGCTGGGCTCCCTGCGTTTGTAGGCTACGGTGTTTATATCGGGGAAGTGATCATTCCGATCATGATGATACTCGGCATCTTGACGCGGCCTGCCGCGCTGATCTTCTCTTTCACCATGCTTGTTGCTGCATTGCTGGTGCATTCTGGTGACTTCCTTTCTCTGGAAAAAACCGGCGCATGGGCAGTTGAAGGTGCTGCGGTGTTCTTCTTTGCGGGTATCGCGATTGCTTTTCTCGGCAGCGGAAAATACTCTGTGATGTCGAATCCACGCTTGCGCTGAGTGTTTTTTCGCCAGCACGTCGATTGTGTGAAATGGCCCGGATTTTCCGGGCCATTTCATTTTTATCCTTTCCTACCTTTCCCTTTTCTTATTAACCTTGCAATACAGTAGGGTTCAGGTTTCAATACGCCGTTGGGTATCAACCCTGAACGCATTGATGTTACTGACGCTAGCCGCGTCTGTGATTGACCTATCGTGTGAACGCTATACTTTTTGAACATTGTGTCGAATGTCGTGCGTTTGTGAAAACCATTTCTTTGAAACCATTTTTTTGTGAAAACCATTTTTTATAAAAACACTGGAACGCCCTGATGCTAAAGATTTTTAATACGCTGAGTCGCCAAAAAGAGGAATTTAAACCCATCCACGCCGGTCAGGTGGGAATGTATGTGTGTGGCATCACCGTTTATGACCTGTGTCATATCGGTCACGGGCGTACTTTCGTGGCGTTTGATGTGGTGGCGCGGTATTTGCGGTATCTGGGATATTCACTGAAATACGTGCGTAATGTCACCGATATTGACGACAAAATTATCAAACGTGCGGCCGAAAACGGGGAAACTAGCGACCAACTGACGACCCGTATGATTGCAGAGATGCACGCCGATTTTGATGCGTTGAATATTCTGCGCCCGGATGCCGAGCCGCGTGCGACGCACCATATTGCCGATATCATCGAAATGGTAGAAACGCTGATTGCCCGTCGCCACGCTTATGTTGCGAGTAATGGCGATGTGATGTTCTCCGTTGATACCGCGCCGGGCTATGGTGTGCTGTCTCGTCAGGATCTGGAGCAATTGCAGGCTGGTGCGCGCGTTGAAATTACCGAAGTGAAGCGTAACCCGATGGACTTCGTATTGTGGAAAATGTCCAAGCCGGGTGAACCGCACTGGTCTTCTCCGTGGGGAGAAGGGCGCCCTGGCTGGCATATCGAATGTTCTGCCATGAACTGCAAACAGCTGGGCACGCATTTTGATATCCACGGCGGCGGTTCCGATTTGATGTTCCCGCACCACGAAAACGAGATCGCGCAGTCCAGCTGTGCACACGATGGCTCGTATGTGAATTACTGGATGCACTCCGGCATGGTGATGGTTGACCGCGAGAAGATGTCAAAGTCGCTCAACAATTTCTTCACCGTTCGCGACGTGCTGGCGTACTACGATCCGGAAACGGTGCGTTACTTCCTGATGTCAGGCCACTACCGTAGCCAGTTGAACTACAGCGAAGACAACCTGAAACAGGCGCGTGCGGCGTTAGAACGTCTTTACACGGCGCTGCGTGGAACGGATCCTGATGTTGCGGCGCAGGGTGGTGACGAGTTTGAAGCCCGTTTCCGCGAAGCGATGGACGACGATTTCAACACGCCGGAAGCTTACTCTGTGCTGTTTGATATGGCGCGTGAAGTTAACCGCCTGAAAACGGAAGACGTGCAGGCGGCGAATCAACTGGCGTCGGCACTGCGTAAACTGTCCGGCGTGCTTGGCCTGCTGGAACAGGATCCTGAGCAGTTCCTGCAAAATGGCGCACAGGTGGATAACGACGAAGTGAAAGAAATCGAAGCGTTAATCCAGCAGCGTAAAGATGCGCGTGCGGCGAAAGACTGGGCGCTGGCGGATCAGGCTCGCGATCGATTGAATGAAATGGGGATCGTACTGGAAGACGGCCCGCAGGGAACGATCTGGCGCCGTAAGTAATCTTCTCTTTCGATAAATAAAAAGCCCGCAAA
>NZ_JBBBQR010000021.1:0-69620 GCF_037136835.1 Pectobacterium sp. 1950-15
CGTAGATAAATGGTCATCCGTGCCGATTAAGACGGGAGCGTTTACGCCGCTCAGCTCTATTTCACATCAACTCCATCGTGCAGATAGTCACTTAAAATGTAAGGGGTTATAATCAAGAAGGCCTATCTGAATCTAAGGACAATTTCAATGTCAGACAGCTTGCTTGTTCGAGCCAGTAGGGATGGAGATCAATTTCACTATCTTTGGGCTGCCCGCCGAGCCCTCCGATTGTTAGACCCTAAAGCGTCTTTAACTGCAATTACCATTGAAGGTGCTTCGACAGCGGAAATGGGATCACAACCGTCGGTGGAGGAAGGCGAAGAGATCATTGATATTGCCGAATACTATGGCAGTAATGAGTTCGAGCAAGCGACTACTGTCAGATATATGCAATTGAAGCATTCAACATTACATGCTGAAACAGCATGGCCCCCTAGCGGATTACAGAAAACGATAGAAGGATTCGCTAAACGCTATAAAGAACTGTTGCAGCGATTTCCTACTGAATCCTTGCATACTAAGCTGGAATTATGGTTTGTCACTAACCGCCCAGTCAGTACTAGTTTCAGTGAAGCGATTACAGATATGGCAAATCAACACCTTCCTCGCCATCCAGACGATCTTGCTAAACTTAAAAAATTCACAGGTCTGGAAGATCAAGAGTTGGTGTCCTTTTGCCAAATGCTTCACATTGAAGAACGACAGGATGGTTACTGGGAACAGCGAAATATTCTCCTGAGAGAATCTAACGGATATCTCCCTGATCTTGACACCCAAGCCCCGCTGAATCTAAAAGAACTTATTACCCGGAAGGCGCTATCAGAAAGTGCATCAGATCCAGCGATTACCAGAATGGATGTTTTACGTGCGTTAGGGGTAGACGAAACAGATCTATTCCCCGCACCTTGCCTGATAGAGAAAATTGAAAATGTGATACCTCGAATACAAGAGATTTCACTCGTCAAAAATATTGTTGAGTCTATGGACTCACCTATCATCGTTCATGCCGATGCAGGTGTCGGCAAGTCAATTTTCTCAACCCGCATTCATCAACACTTGCCTGAAGGGTCAGTCAGTATTCTGTATGACTGCTTTGGTAATGGACAATATCGTAATGCTTCGGCCTATCGTCATCACCACCGAACCGCATTAGTGCAGATTGCCAATGAGATAGCCTCACATGGCCTATGCCATCCTTTAATTCCGAACGCCAGTACTGACATTTCTCACTATATGCGTGCATTTATGCATCGTATTTCTCATGGAATTTCCACGCTTCGAGCGTCACATCCTGAGGCTATATTGTGCATTATTGTTGATGCCGCAGATAATGCACAAATGGCTGCAGAGGAAATCAACGAATCACGTTCATTTATCAGAGATCTACTCAGAGAGAATATTCCTGCAGGCGTTTGTATTGTCGCACTTTGCAGACCACATAGGCAGAGCCTGCTGGATCCACGCCCCGGCACGCCTAGTCTGACTTTACAGCCTTTCGACCGTAGCGAAACTGCCGCACACCTGCGTGGAATATTCCCGGATGCAAATGATCAGGATGTGGATGAATTCCATCGACTAAGCTCTCATAATCCCAGGGTTCAGGCATTGTCACTTTCTCGACATTTATCACTGCCAGACACATTGAGACTGTTAGGTCCTAATCCCAAAACGGTGGAAGATACTATCGGAGAAGTACTCGAAGCCGCCATCTACCAGTTGAAAGATGCCACTGGGCATACAGAACGAGCGCAGATCGATTTTATTTGTGCAGCACTGGCGGTACTTCGTCCACTCATTCCTATCACTATTTTGTCTGCAATCACTGAAATCGATGAATCCGCAATAAAAAGTTTTGTGTTGGATCTTGGGCGGCCGTTAATCGTCAATGGGGATACTATCCAGTTCTTTGATGAACCCGCTGAAACGTGGTTTCAGGAACGATATCGCCCTAAAGAAAAAGAGCTCCGTCAGTTTATTGCCCGACTGACGCCGTTAACAAAAAACAGTGCCTACGCTGCGTCAGTATTACCACCGTTAATGCTTGAGGCTGGGCAATTTTCGGAACTCGTCACTCTGGCAATGACATCACAAGGGTTGCCAGAAACGAGTCCTATCGAACGTCGCGATGTTGAATTTCAAAGACTGCAATTTGCCCTGAAAGCAGCCTTACGCCTTGAGAAGTATCAGGATGCTGCAAAACTTGCGCTTAAAGCAGGTGGAGAAAGTGCTGGCGACAGCAGGCAGCGAAAATTATTGCAGGATAATCTTGATCTGACTGCAAAATTTATGGACAACCACAGTGTCCAGGAGCTTATCTCACGTCGTGCCTTTTCTGATACTGGTTGGGTTGGATCACAAAATGTCTACAACTCTGCACTTTTATCGGAATTTCCTGAGCTCTCTGGTGACGCCCGTAGCCGACTGCGTATTGCTCTGGAATGGTTAGATAACTGGAGTTCACTAAACGATGATGAACGCAGCAGAGAAAACGTAACTGCTCAGGATATAGCTGTTATGGCTATCGCCTATCTCAATATTCATGGTGCAGATGAAGCGGCAAGAAGCCTTCGCCAATGGCAACCTCGGGAATTATCTTTCGATGCCGGCATAATCATTGCCAAACAACTACTGGATCATGGCCGTTATACAGAGCTGAACCAGTTAGCTATTGCGGCAGGAAATGATCTTGGATTAATTTTGGCTATTATATTGATTTCCAGAAAATTCCATTACCAATTACCTGAACAATCTGTAAAGAGAGGCTACCGTTTATTAGCTAGCTCTCATCTGAAAATCAAAATCAGATACTCATTTGATAATCAGACAATAGCAGCAATAACCAGCATCATTGAAATGGCGCTACAGCTTAATGTCTGTAATGACAACGAAGCCATAACACTTTTAAACCGCTACTTACCCCAATTCGCTCCGAATTCCCTGTCCTCTGAACACAGTAAAGAACGTGTGCAATATATACGAATGTATGCGCTACGCGCCACATTAACTAATTCACCATTAAGTTTGAGTGATATTGCATCTGAAAAAGTCATTGAAGAGATAAACGCTGAAAGAAAGCATAGTGAATCACAGGGGCTTCGCGAACTAAAGCAATGTAGTGGTGTGTTAATTCCTTGGTATAACTTATGGGCTAAAGCCCTTTTAGGGAAAGTATCCAAGGCTGAGTTAGATAATAAACTCGCTGATGCAAAAAAGTTATCAGCGGAAATAAAAGGGTATTCATACTCGGAACATTCCTCTAGTAGTGATGAAATAGCTAATATCTGGTTCGATATTTTATCTGAAGTCGGAGATATTAGCTGTGCTGATATCGAAGAAATCATTGCATGGTATCAACATAAAGACCATCGGGTCTTTACACCGACATTGCACAGATTTTCCCGTCTTTGCTCGCAGATAACTGGGCTTGAAAAATTTTCATTTATCTTCGCGCAACAGGCACTATCTTTGTGGAAGGATAACCACACTGACGCACAAACCAAAGCTGAAAACTATATCGATATAGCTAGATCGCTTATTTTACTCGATAAGTCAGAAGCTCAAGAATATTTTAACCTCGCTATTGAGGTCACCAATAAACTCGGTGATGAAAATCTGGAACGATGGGGAGCATTACTTGATCTGGCGGAATACATTGCCGACAAAAACATAGCATCACCAGAAATTGCCTATAAATTTTCACGCTGTGCCGAAGTAACTCGAGAATATGTTGATCGTGATAAACATTTTGCATGGAATGATACGATCAAAGCGTTGTCTGAATTATGCCCATCCTCCACTCTGACCATCATTAGCCGTTGGCGAGATCGTACGTTTGGCGATCACCGAAATATACTGGCGCTAACGATAGAACAACTAGTAAAGAAAAATAAAATCAATCCACTTGATGCAACAGCATTAATCCCTTTCCGGGAAGCGTGGGACGAAGATAAGTTGTTGATAGCTGCTTTGCCTTTATGTAAAAATAATCAGGACAAACAAACGCTTTTTCAATGGGTTTATAATTACATCAAATTCACCTCACCTCGTTCAGAAAAATTAGCACGAATTAAAACCATTGCTTTATACATCGGAATAGATCCCACTGTTCTTAACATATACATTTCAGCTGAAGATCAGTCCAGATCAGATTTGGAATCAACAAGCGATCACGCCACCGAAATTGACGAAAAATCTAAAGCAGCATGGGATAGAGTTTTCAGTATGTGTGATTTATCTACATCCCAAGGAATTTCTATCGCATACCAGAATTTCAGTTGTGAACCTGACTTATATTCAACGATGCTGTTCATTCAAGAGGCAATAACTCGTATTAATTTTGGCAAAGAAAAAGACTTTATTATCGCTTTTGGTAACTTATCTGAGATCATCTTTTATAGTTTCACTACTTTTCTTGAATCCATCCCTATGGAATGGACATCCCGGTTAAACATAAAAACAGCTATTGCTTCAGTAGCCAAGAGTTACTGCCAGCGGTTCGGCATGCTTATCAGAAAGTATCGCTACTACGAAGTATTCCCTTTCAAGCTTGCCAGCGAACTATCCGGACTCAATGAAGAAGAGTTAATCAGTATTGTTCTAAATGCGACATCTGAATCACCAGAACCATCAGATTCACGACAGTTGTTTGGCCTTGTCGGGCTATTGGTTGATAGATTGACCCCAGAAGAAGCATTAAATGTTCTGTCTTATGGACTGGACTTATTCAATGAAGTATTGAAAGAGGAAGATGGTGATGGCCCATGGGGACCTACATTAATTCCCCCAACTCAGATTGAGGATTCTCTTGCGGGGTATATATGGGCCAGGCTAGCGTCGCCAGAATCAACCGTTCGCTGGGAAGCCGCTCATGCAGTTCTTATGCTTTGTCGACTAGAACGTTCCGAGGTGCTTCAAGGAATATTTCAACATGCAGAAAATTGCTCGACGCAGCCTTTTTGCGATCGCAATCTTCCTTTCTATACCCTTCACGCTCAATTATGGTTATTAATTGCTGTTGCACGTGCCGCACAAGATGGCGGAAAAGCATTGATACCCTATGCCGATTATTTTTATCGCTACGCCAAAAGTGAACAGCCACATGTATTAATCCGTCTTTTTGCCGCCAGAACCCTGCTCGCACTTAGTGAAGCCAAGTTGATATCTATAACCAATCAAGAAAGGGACAAACTTTGCAACATAAACCAGTCAACATATGACTCTACAGTGGGCCAATCTGAAAGCCTAATAGGCGAAGATTCGTACACTTTTGGTATCGATTTTGGCCCATATTGGCTGGAACCTTTAGGCCGCTGTTTTGGAGTATCCCAAAAAAAGCTTGAACCTGAAATGTTACGTATTATTCGCAATGACTTTGGTTTCAAAGGAAGCCGTAACTGGAAAGAAGATGAGCGTAGTAAACGACGCTACTATCAAGACAGAGATAATCATCACAGCCATGGTTCCTATCCACGTGTTGATGATTACCATTTTTATCTCTCCTATCATGCAATGTTCATGTGCGCTGGAAAGCTACTAGCGACCAAACCTCTGGTTGATAGTCGTTACGACGAAGTAGAAGATGTTTTTCAGGACTGGCTCAAAAGACATGATATCTCACGCCGCGATGGCCGTTGGCTCGTTGATCGGCGAGATCCGCAACCCGAGATCAGACCAAGCTGGATTAATGATACTTCTGGTAATCTCAATGAATGGCTGGGATCAATTTCAGAAAACATTTTTGACAAAGCATTAAGTCCCGCAGCTGGATTGCTGACCGTATGGGGGCACTGGTCAGAGAACCGTACTGATCGAAGAGAATCAGTTTCCGTTTATACGGCCTTAGTTTCACCTGAAAGATCATTCTCTTTACTCCGGGCACTACAAACTGCCGAAAATGTATATGACTATAAAATTCCCAGTGCTGGTGAGGATATGGAAATTGATCATATGTCCTATCAATTAAAGGGATGGATTAAAGACATCAGTGAATATAAAGGCATTGATAAACACGACCCATGGGCTGGTGATGTGACATTCCCGTTACCTAAGCCAGCGCCGTTTATCGTTGAAGCCATGAAATTAACTACGGATAAAGACCAGCGAGTATGGCATACCACCTATAGCACCGAACCAAAAATGATCTCCAGTATCTGGGGTAACCTAGCAGAAAAAAATAAAGACGAAAAACCAAGTGGTCATAAACTTTGTGCCTCTGTAGATTTTATCAAAAACGTGTTAACTACATTAAACATGGATCTCATTATAGAGGTTGATGTAAATCGCTACTCGCGGAGTGACAGATATGGGCGGAGTAATGAAAATGAGCTCGAGAATATCCCCTCAAGTACCAGAATCTTCCTCGTTAAACATGACGGAACCTTCCGAACGCTACACGGCAATTATACAGCTGGGGAAAAAGCTGGTTGAAGAACTTGAGTTAAACAATTCTGTTGATACGTTAGGCCGTTGGATGGCTCACCATATTGCAGAACTGATTTACGACGCAGAAAATACCAAGAATGAAACTATGCGCATCGCGAAACAGTTGGAGATCAGGGACTCTGTTTGGGCCTTCTGGGCTAAGCGCTACGAATTATCATTTGGCAATAAGCCATTTAAAGAGCTAGAACCCATCCTAAGGGCTTTAGAAAGTCTTGATCCTGAAAACCAACAGCCGAGATATTTTTTTCCCAACCTAGGGCTCACGAATAGAGAAAAGGAATCTACGGAAACTCAGAAATGGTTAAAAGTGGCCGAATATATCGATTCGTCTTCAAAAATCCTGATTGATTATTGCCTTTCTTTAGCCGCAGAAAATTCTATTGATAAATCTCAAGAATGGGTGGAACTGGCACAAAAAGCTGGATTAGACGACGACATTGATCTAATTGAATTTCGTATTTTTCAATTACGTGGTAACCCAGCAAACACAATTCATCCCAGCAGGGCGCAACGGCGAGTTCTGGAAAAACGACAAAAAAATCTTGCCGCATTTCTTTCATTGGCCACTCAGTTAGACGAACAACTCAAATCACAACTTGAGACCCTACCAGTAATTGAAGATGAGCCAGAAAAAGACGGTGACGATGTTTAAGATGACACATTTCTAGTATTCATGCCAATTAAGCAAGCATATTACGCTCTAGCCCAAAACGTTGTGATCTCCCTTAACATTTAGTAAAAGGAGTTATTATGTCAGTATCCAGAATTTTGATAGAGAACAACGGTTCAAATCAGAACAATATAAAGCTCGCCATAAGCAAAACCTATCATCTATGCAAAGATGCAGGACTGCAGCGAATCACATTGTTGTTCCCTGCAAAAGGAACATTTTCTCACTCTGATATTGCAACATTTCTCGGCGAGCAAGCAGTAAAAGCTTTACTAAAAGAGCAAGGATTCAGAACAACAGAAGAAGAGATCAGACAGTTCGCAGTCAATAACGGCTGGGAACCCGTTAGAGCGAAAGAGTTAGCTAGTTTTGCAAAGAAATATATAGGGTAGTTAGTAAAGATTAAAAAGCTAACTCGTTGTATGTTCAGTCCGAGCTAAATTGGTGGTCACTCTGGTGATCTTGACAGAAAGGGAATTCAGGTTTAGCTTACTTATTAGCCAGTTACTGGCAAAGGCGATCCCAGTCAGAGGAGCCAAATTTAGAAAATCCCGCTTAAGGAAACTTAAGCGGGATTTTTGCTTTTTAGCATCTTATTCCGTATTGACCCACCGTTTGCCCTCCTCTCAACGTCCACAATGTACCGACTCCTACATTAAGCCCTGTGCAACATCATTATTGGGTTCAGTACAGTCTAGCACGCATAACTAGGTTGATTTTCATACAGTATTTCACTTTGCGGTAAAAACTGTCTTAAATATTTACACCCATTAATGATATGTTATAACATTACAAATTAACGTAATAATGGAACATTAATGAGATGACGGATTTTGCAGTACAGGTCGAAGAGCTGACTCTCGGCTACGATGGAAATCCAGTATTGAGCACTATCACGGGTTCGGTTCGCAGAGGTTCTCTGACTGCGGTAGTCGGCCCGAACGGCTCGGGTAAATCGACGCTACTGAAGGGTATTGCCGGAATACTGCAACCTCAGTCAGGTATCTGCCGTATCGCATCAGGCGCACGGATCGCTTATCTGCCACAGCTCTCGGAGCTTGATCGCAGCTTCCCTGCCACTGTCAGCGATCTGGTATCGCTAGGGCTCTGGCAAGATAGAGGCTTGATGGGCTGGCATCGTCGCCAGGATCGGATACGCGTCGTTCAGGCGCTTGCGGCTGTTGGACTGGCGGGTTTTGAAAATAAATCACTCAGCGCACTCTCTGGAGGTCAGTTTCAACGCGCCCTATTTGCCCGAGTGATTGTTCAGGACGCCACTATCATTTTACTCGACGAGCCCTTCAATGCCATTGATACGGCGACCACGCAGGATATGCTGGCTCTGATCAAAGACTGGCACTCACAGCAACGCACCGTCGTTGTGGTGATACACGACCCTGAACTTGTGAGCCGTCATTTCCCAGAAACCTTAATGGTCAATAGCACCGTGGTCGCCTGGGGAGAAACCTCGTGGGTGATGAAACACTGCCCAATCCCACCAGCATTCTGTCGGCATGACGCTGCGCTTTACGTGGCTGGAGACCGATAATGGCCTGGCTTTACGATCTACTCATCAATCCGTTTGTCGAATTTAACTTTATGCGCCGCGCCCTTATGGGGGCATTGCTGCTATCGCTCAGCGCGTGTCCGGTGGGTGTGTTCCTGACACTACGCCGTATGAGTCTGGTCGGGGATGCCATGTCCCACGCCGTGCTACCCGGCGCCGCTTTTGGTTTTTTGCTCTATGGATTAGAAATCATTCCAATGACGCTCGGCGGCATGGTTGCCGGGCTGGTCGTGGCGATAGGTTCCGGGGTCGTGTCACGGCTAACGGTACAAAAGGAAGATGCCTCCATGGCGGCGTTTTACCTTATTTCACTGGCGCTCGGGGTACTTATCGTTTCGCTGCGCGGATCGAGCGTAGACTTAATGCATGTGCTCTTCGGCTCCGTTCTGGCGCTGAATGTGCAGGCCCTGACCCTCATCGCCTGCGTTTCCGCCGCCTCTTTACTGGCACTGGTACTCTTGTGGCGCGCGCTGATTGCTGAGTGTCTGGACCCATTGTTCCTACGCACCGTGTCACGGCTCAGCTCGCCGGTTCATTTTCTGTTCCTCACGCTGGTGGTGATAAACCTCGTGGCAGGATATCAGGCGCTGGGTACGCTGCTGTCAGTTGGTTTGATGATTCTCCCAGCCGTCACCGCTCGTTTCTGGACCCATCGCGTCATCACGCTTTGCCTGTTTTCGGTGCTGATTGGGATGGTAGCCTGCGTGGCGGGTCTGCTGTTCTCCTACCATTATTCGCTGCCATCAGGTCCGGCCATTATTCTCGCTAACGGCGTTTTTTATCTGGTCTCAACCGGCCTTGTCATGATGAAAAACACCCGCCGCCCTTCTCACTCTTCGTTAGTTAAAACGCGCGCTTCACGCACGGAGTAAATCCTATGAAAATTACCACGGCGCTCAGCGTCGCTGTCTTGCTTTCCCTGTCACTGCCGCTTCAGGCGAATACCAAACTCAGTGTCATTGCAAGCTTCTCTATTCTGGGCGATATGGCAAAAAACATCGGCCAGGATCGTATTGAGCTGCGCACCATCGTCGGCCCTGACAGCGATGCGCATGTGTATGAACCGTCCCCAGCAGATGCGATTGCGATGGCCAAAGCCGACGTGATTTTAATTAACGGCTTACAGTTTGAGGGGTTCATTAACCGGCTTATTGAGGCCAGTGAGAGCAAAGCACCAGTGGTGGAAGTGACTAAAGGTGCAGAGATTATTCGCGACCCCGCTGGCGGGCATTACCATTTCTATAACGGTAAAGCGGTATTCCATGCCGCCCCTTTCGACCCTCATGCCTGGCAGTCGCTGTCTAATGCCCATATCTATGTGAAAAATATTACCGCCGCCTTTTGCGCCGCGGATAAAAGCGGCTGCGACACCTATCAAGCTAACGCCAAAGCCTATGAGGAAAAACTCATCAAACTGGGTACGGCCATCGATAGTGCAATGGCTCGCATCCCAGCATCACGACGTACCGTGGTGGTCGGCCACAATGCCTTTCGCTATTTCGAGCACGCTTATGGGATCCACTTTTTATCCCCTCAGGGGGTGTCTACCGAGTCTGAAGCTTCTGCCGCCGATGTTGCAGGCATTCTGCGCGAGATAAAGAAAAACCGCGCCGCCGCAGTCTTCACCGAGAATATTTCGAACCCACGACTGGTGGAGCAAATTGCAGCCGAAGCCGGTTTACCCATTGCAGGCGTACTCTATTCCGACGCGCTCTCCGCCCCTTCCGGCCCGGCACCAACCTATATCGCAATGATGCAGCACAACGTCAACACCATCGTGTCGGCGCTGGCTGACGATGAGCAAACTCCCTGATTTCACTCGAATCTGGACTATTTGATAATGGAGATCCACATGAAAAAGCTTTTATTACCGCTATCTATTTCAGCCATTCTGCTGGGTACAGCGGGATCAACAATGGCGGCAGAAGAAGATGTCACAGCCTGGCGTTTGTTCGTCGCCGATCGCGAGAAGCCCGTCGTAAACGTGATTGATGCCCTTAATGGCAACAAGCTGACCTCCTTTACCGTGAAAGGGCCAGCATCACTTTATCGCAGTGAAAACGGTGCGACGGTGTTTGCCGTTCAGGGCAGCGCGGAAACCGTTTCGATGATCGGTTCCGGCATCTCATTCCACGATCACGGCGATCACGCCGATATTGATATCGATGAACCCACATTACTTAAGACCCAACTGACAGGCAAAAAGCCGGGGCACTTTGTCGAACGTCAGGGCAAAGTCGCCCAGTGGTTTGATGGCGAACGTTACACGATGCTCTTGAGTGAACACGCAGTGCTGGAAGGCGTCAATGACGCGAAAAGAGTGCTTGTTGGTGCGCCGCACCATGGCGTTGCTGTTCCGTATGACAACTATATCGTCGCCTCCATTCCTAACCCAGAAGATGCCTCCAAACGCCCGATCGGTGCCCATGTGATCAGTCTGGATAGTAAAATTGTCGGTGAGAATGTGGCCTGCCCGGGTCTGCACGGTTCTGCCAGCTCCGGCGATACTTACGCTCTGTCCTGCGAAACAGGCCTGCTGCTGATAACCCAGAAAGGCGATACCCCCCAAATCCGTCATCTGCCTTACTCCAGTACATTGCCGAAAGGCAGCGTTTCTACACTGATCGGCGGTAAAGGCATGCAGTTCTTTATCGGTAACTACGGCCCAGATCGCATCGTACTTATCGACCCAACCGAAGCGCAGAGCTTCCGTTTGGTACAGTTGCCAACCCGCCGCGTGCATTTCGCCGTCGATCCGGTACGTCCAAAATACGCTTATGTCTTTACGGAAGACGGCAAGTTAAATCAGGTTGATGTGCTCAAGGGGGAGATTACCCAATCTGTACGCGTCACCGAACCGTACTCGATGGACGGACATTGGAACGATGCGCGTCCGCGTATCGCCGTCGCGGCTAACAGCATCTATATTACCGATCCTCTAAAGAGCAAAATTCACGTGCTGGATGCGGTGGAGCTGAAAGAAACCAGCACAATTGCTGTACAGGGACATCCGTTCAACATTGTTGCTGTCGGGGGATCGGGCAAAGTCCATGAGCACGGTACTTCTCACGATCATGGTCATTCCCACGACCACGGTCATGAGCATTCTCACGACCATGCCCACGACCACGACCACGACCACGACCACGACCATTTACATGGTGCGCCCATGACCGAAATGGAAAAGAAAGCGGCCAATGGTGTTTTCAATAATAGCGATGTAAAAGATAGAGCGCTTACCGACTGGGAAGGTATGTGGCAGTCTATTTACCCTATTATGCTATCAGGTGAAATGGAGCCGGTTTTCAAAAAGAAAGCGGAAAACGATAAGAGCAATACCGTTGAACAAGTTAAAGATTATTACCGGAAAGGCTACGCCACCACTGTTTCAGAAATAAAAATAGAAAATGGCGTCATGGAATTCCATAAAGATGGCGAAGTCGCCTCATGCCATTATGACTATGCTGGGCATAAGATCCTTAACTATGTCTCGGGTAAAAAAGGTGTGCGCTACCTCTTTGAATGTAAAGATGCCCAATCGAAAGCACCTAAATACGTTCAGTTCAGCGATCACACCATTGCGCCGCGTAAATCAGCCCACTTCCATATCTTTATGGGAAATACCTCTCAAGAAGCGATCCTTAAAGAAATGGATAACTGGCCGACGTATTATCCTTATCAACTTACCAGCGATCAGGTTGTTGATGACCTGTTGCATCATCATTAATATCCGCTGAGTTCCTGTATTAAAAGGCATCGCTATTTTTCACGCTATGCCTTATTTCATCACCGATGCAAGCATAAAATCATCGATTTCTTTGGCATGACCCATCACGGTTATGCGACGTAAATTAAAAGCGGCATTTAGGATGATCAAACTGATCGGGAGCGGTGGAAAAGATAGCGTCGGCATTTCACAACAGCGTAAAACGTAAAAAGCCGCTTTCGCTGAAGGCGGCTTTCGCAATATTTTCAAAAATTATTCTTTGAACCAAGGCTCAATCGGATCGGGATAATTAAGCCATTTTTGCGGTCCTTCCGACATTTCTGCATCCGTTAGCAACGCTGAATTCAACTGAGCCCGCAGACCAGATTCATCCATATTCATGCCAATAAACACCAGCTCCTGACGCGCATCCCCAATACCTTCTATCCAGTTTGACATGATAAACCCGAGTGATTCATCATCTTCCGGCCAACGTTCTCTGGGCACGCTGGCCCACCACATTCCGCCCAGCCCCTGACGGGCGACACCGCCAGCCTGAGACCAGGATCCCGCATATTCTGGGCGGCTGGCTAGCCAGAAGTAGCCTTTAGATCTGACAACGCCGGCGAGTGTATTCTCCATCACTTGCCAGAAGCGGAGCGGATGAAAAGGCCTGCGAGCACGAAAGACAAAACTCGTTATTCCATACTCTTCTGTTTCTGGTGTATGTTCGCCACGCAGCTCCTTAAGCCAGCCAGGAGCCTGAGCCGCATGATCAAAATCAAATAGCCCGGTATTCAGTACATTATCAAGTGAAACCTGACCAAACTGCGATACCACAATTTTTGCTCGTGGATTAAGTGAATGCAAAATAGCTTGCAGCTTACCTTTTTGCTCTTCATCAATAAGATCGACCTTATTAAGAATCAGCACATCACAGAATTCGATCTGATCGATTAAAAGATCAACCACGCTACGTTCATCTTCTTCCCCCAGCGATTCTCCGCGAGACTGGATGCTGTCCTCTGAGCCATAATCCTTAAGAAAATTGAATGCATCCACCACGGTCACCATGGTGTCAAGCCGGGCGACAGTTGAGAGACTTTCCCCATCATCACCCGCAAAGGTGAAAGTCTCAGCAACGGGAAGAGGTTCGGCAATCCCAGTAGATTCAATGACCAACTGATCAAAACGCCCCTCTTTCGCCAAACGATTCACTTCCAGTAAGAGATCTTCCCGCAAGGTGCAGCAAATACAGCCGTTACTCATTTCTACCAATTTTTCATCGGTCCGTGAAAGTTCAGCACCGCCGTCCCTAACCAGAGCAGCATCGATATTCACTTCCGACATATCATTTACAATCACCGCCACGCGTCTGCCTTCGCGATTATTCAGGATATGGTTGAGTAAGGTTGTTTTTCCTGCGCCCAGAAACCCCGATAATACGGTTACAGGAAGGCGAGAATCGTTGTTCATTGTTGCATGTAATTCAGGCATTTTTGCTCTGTTCCTCAACACTTAGCGGTCTATAACTAGCCTCTCCCTTACGCTCCCAGCAGGGAATGGCTTTCAAAATCTCAGCACGTGGAATCAACTGGCCTGTCTCAGCCCTGTCATGTCAGTCAAACATGGGTATCCCATCAGTTCTGCATGCCACGCCATAATTTGTTATGTTATATCATAACAAATTATGCAATCAATTAGGATTTTAGACCCAGTCAAAAATGTCAGTAGGGAAATGCGATGTTTTCGGAAATATGTCTTTAAAGGATTGCGGGGCTCAATACAAAATGGCAACAGCGGCGCTAAATAACCTGTTGCGAATCGCTTTATTAAGCCCTAACGTGAGCATTGCTCTTCGCCCTTTGGGAATTCACTGTTTTGATTGACGAGGAAAAATGGAACGCTTGTTTGTCTACGGTACGCTGCGTCCGGGTCACTCGAATGCCTATATTCTGGAGAACATCGGTGGAGAATGGTTGCCGGGTTACGTGACAGGCACGTTTTATGAGCGTGGCTGGGGTGCCGCCGCGGATTTTCCGGGGATCGTGCTGGATGAGCGCGGGCCGCGCGTCAGCGGTTACCTATTTTTATCTGATAATCTTGAAGCGCACTGGTCAATGCTGGATGAGTTTGAAGAGGGCTACGATCGCGTTGAGGTTGTGGTTACCACAGCGGAAGGCCAACAGGTTACAGCCTGGATTTACCAGTTACAGCCACAAACAGGCCAACACGCGATATAGCTCGAATACGTTCCCTGCCCTGCCACAGCAAGGGAACCCAATTTGAAAATCCCGCGTCAGGAAACACAGGCGGGATTTTTGTTTTTAACATCTTATGGCAGTCGGCCAGAATGGAGAGCGGACACAATCACACTCACCTTGCATCCTTTTCAACATGCCCTCAACAAGCACTACTCATTGCCCCATTGATTCAGGAACGTCGCGATCTCATCAATACGATGCGCGTCGATACCGGCTTCACTGGCCATCTCTTGCTGCGCATCTTCACTGATTTCTTCATTATTCATTAAGCGGGTGATCAGCAGTTGGAAATAGTGTGCCACAGCGTCACGTTCTGACTCGCTCACCGGTTTTTCAGATTCCGTCGAATACTCATCCGTGATGTCATAAAATTTAAGCGGTATTTCATTGTTCATAAGTCGTCCCCAGGGGTTAAGGTCTATGTCCGTTGATGCATGCATCATCTGGCCTGGATAATACCATTCTTACTTCGTTTTCCTGTCATCCATGTCGGGGCAAGGAGCCAAACGAGGAAGGTTCAGTCTCTTAGACGCGAAAAACGGGTAAACTTTTCCAGTTTAGCCTTACCATGAGACCATGCAAGCAACCTCCACTAACCATATGAATTATAAAAATAAATGTTGTATAACAGGGAGCGCTACTACCGCGCCGATGCGAACCGTACACCAAGTCATGAAGATGGCTCATGTCTATTGAAATTAAATCACTTTTACTCACTCACTGAGTCTGGCATAAATTGTGCAGTGGTAGTTAGAGACAATATGAAATCTGCTGGATGATAAGACCTGAAAACCTTCGAAAAGAAAGACATAACATCAGGTTTTATATCAAAAATTAGGATGTCAGATCGCGATGAATAAGAATTTTACATTTACTATTAAGAACACGTGTTTCGATGAGAATTATAACCCCTCCGAAAATACGCGTATCACGACTAACTTTGCGAATTTGGCGCGAGGAAAGAACCGCCAGGAGAACTTGCGCAACGCTTTAAAAATGATTGACAATCGTTTCAACTCTCTGGCGCATTGGGACAACCCCAAAGGCGATCGTTACGCTGTCGAACTTGATATCATTTCCGTTGAAATTGATATTGAAGGCAATGGCAACACCTTCCCCGTCATTGAAATATTGAAAACGAATGTTGTTGATAAAAAAACGAACGAGCGCATTGAAGGGATTGTAGGGAATAATTTCTCCTCCTACGTGCGAGATTATGACTTTAGCGTATTGCTGTCAGATCATAATAAGAACCATCCCGGATTTAGCACCCCCGATAGCTTTGGCGATTTGCATGGAAACATCTTTAAATCCTTCGTGAATTCGAAGCGCTACAAAGAGACGTTTAGCAAAGCGCCAGTAATATGCCTCAGTGTTTCAAGTAAAAATACCTATCATCGGACTGGAAATCAGCACCCTGTATTAGGCATCGAATACCAGCAAGATGAATATTCATTGACCGACCAATACTTCCATAAAATGGGGTTACAGGCTCGCTATTTTATGCCGCCAAATAGTGTTGCGCCTTTGGCCTTCTATTTTTCTGGTGACTTATTGAGTGATTACACGAATCTTGAGCTGATCAGTACCATCTCCACGATGGAGACTTTTCAAAAGATTTACCGACCTGAGATTTACAATGCGAACTCTCCGGCAGGTCAATGCTATCAGCCAAGCCTGAATCATCAGGATCATTCATTCACTCAAATTGTTTACGATCGAGAAGAACGTAGCCTGTTGGCTATTGAGCAGGGAAAGTTTACGGAGAAAAACTTTATCAAACCATACCAAGCTATTCTTGAGCAATGGTCTGCTAATTACGTTCTTTGATTAACCAAACACACAAGGTCACCTATTACTATGAAAATATTATTACCTACTTCAACGGCTGGCAGTTTACCTAAACCTTCTTGGCTGGCGCAGCCTGAAACCCTTTGGTCCCCCTGGAAATTACAAGGTGAGGAATTGATCGAGGGCAAACAAGATGCGCTACGTTTGAGCCTGGCGGATCAACTACAGGCAGGGATTGACATTGTCAGCGACGGCGAGCAAACGCGCCAACATTTTGTCACGACGTTTATTGAGCACCTCAGCGGTGTTGATTTCGAGAAACGTGAGATCGTTAAAATTCGTAACCGCTATGACGCGAGTGTACCGACAGTCATTGGTGCGGTGGTTCGCCAAAAGCCCGTTTTTGTTGAAGACGCCAAATTTTTACGTCAGCACACTACGCAACCCATTAAATGGGCCCTGCCTGGTCCCATGACGATGATCGACACACTCTATGATAGCCACTATAAAAGTCGTGAAAAACTCGCCTGGGAATTCGCCACCATTCTGAATCAAGAAGCGAAAGAGTTAGAAGCGGCGGGTGTCGACATTATCCAATTTGATGAGCCTGCATTTAATGTCTTTTTTGATGAGGTGAATGATTGGGGAATTGCCGCGTTAGAAAGAGCCGTTGAAGGGCTTAAATGTGAAACTGCGGTACATATTTGCTATGGCTATGGCATCAAAGCCAATACCGATTGGAAAAAGACGCTGGGATCCGAGTGGCGGCAATATGAAGAAATTTTCCCTAAACTGCAAAAATCGGCTATCGACATCATTTCACTGGAATGTCAGAACTCTCGCGTTCCAATGGATCTGATTGAACTCATTCGCGGTAAAAAAGTGATGGTAGGCGCCATTGACGTGGCAACCAATACCATTGAGACGCCGGAAGAAGTCGCTGATACGTTACGAAAAGCGCTTCAGTTTGTGGATGCCGACAAGCTCTATCCGTCTACCAACTGCGGTATGGCTCCGTTATCCCGTCGCGTCGCAAGAGGCAAACTCAATGCGTTAAGCGCAGGTGCGGAAATCGTCCGAAGAGAACTCCTGGCTAAATAACGTCGCCAAATAGTCGACTACATGAAGCAAACGCAGCCCGGTTGGCGATCCAATCAATCGCTAACCGGGCTGAGTGATAACGTTGAAAATCAAAAGCCTGCATTAATCATTGGCAAAACGTGAATTACCACATCAAATCATCAGGCACTTTAAAATCAGCATACGGATCGTCTTCGTCTTGCTCTTCCTGACTCAGCGCACTATTTAAGACAATACTACTCGCGTCCCGCTGCGCAATTTTATCCGCTACGACGGCGGGGATAATCGCGTATTCACTCTCGCCGCTGCCATCAACCACCAAACGAGCAATCGCGAGACGACCACTAATCAGTTGAGCCTGAGTTAGCTTATCCACTTCTATTTTTTTAATGACGTTGTTATCTGTGAAGTTAAAACCAATATCGCCTTTTGCAATGTTGATTCTGTTCATTTCAATGAGCTGCTTCACCTGAGCTTTATATTCTTTCGATAAAACAGCCTGTTTTTGTTGTTCGCTTAGCTGTTTATCACGCTCAAGCTGTGCTTTTTTATTCTCTTCCACAGCCTCTCTTGCCTCACGAGCCTGAACGCGTGATTTTTTCGCTGTTCTTTGGACTTTGGCCATTTTTTTGCTGGTCACTAACCCAGCTTTTAGCATCTGCTCTTGTAAGGTGAGTTTTGTCATTGTCGTTTCTGAATCCGTTGAATAATTTACAGGATTATACCTGTAATGTTTGAAGCAGTGCCAGATTGCAGGACGCGATCGCGGTGCAGCTTGCGTTTGGGGGGGCTATCAGAAGCGATGCCGAAATTCTGCTGATGAATGGCGCAGGACTCCGGCACAGGGTTATCAGAACTTGAGCAATTTCACCGTGGCATCGATGTCTATCTCATCTTCCGAGAAGATTAACGTCGTTCCCTGGAAGGTCGTGATCGCCAGTTTTTTTATCGAGCGCATTTCACCCGGCTTAGCGGTTGATTTCGGCCTGATACTATTCATCAGTATCCCCACAGACAACACCGCATTTTCTTTATCAATGCCGCTATCGACGGGCACTTCTTCGCTGTAAACCAGATAAGACTTGATCGACGTGAGCTTAAGGCGCTCACCCGCGATATAGATGTATTTGCTTTCCAGTAAAACCTTCACCGCATAGGCCGACAGTCCCTTGTTATTCGTGGTGGGCTCGAAAGTCACCGCCGCATCTTTCTTAATCAGATCAGGGTTGGCGACCTTAATCACATGAAAATACCGGTTCTCACCGTTTTCATCTTTGATAAATCCAAAACCTTTATCTTTAAACCAGGTTGTGATCGTTCCGTTCATCGCCATTGTCGCCTACTTAATCGTTTATCTGCTCAGTTTTTGCAGCGCGCAGTGTAAAGCACAATGCCTGCGCAGACTACGTCTTTGGGTTAAGTCTGGACGATAAATTTCTGGTCTGCAAAGGGAGAGAGCGGCTGACCTGCCCTCAAGATTAACGATAGCACTCAGACTAAATGACGACGTTCGGACTGTGTTGATAGAAAGGAATACTGCTTTTAGTTTGAATATTAGCGAATTACTGGCACAGGAATCCCACTAAGGGAAGCACATTTAGAAAGACAGACACCGCAACGCATCTGCCTTTTTCATTTTCATCGTCGTACAACCTTCCGATACAACTATCCGCTATTACCATTTTTGTTGGTAAACGTGATTTGATCGCATCTTGCCCAGATTGGTGTACTTGGCACAAAAAAGTAGCCAATTGAATTATTTATTTTCCACCCAGATGAAACTCGGATTCGTCCAGACGAAATTCTTCGTCAATCCCTAGTTTCTTCATAATGACAGGCAAAACCTGATGGATGAGTCTCATTCCAACTAGTAGCTCATTCATATATATATCTGGGTGTACCCGAGATGAATTAAAGCCGAGACTCTCTGCTTCTGCTTCATGCCCTAAAGCATCATGAGAGTTATAAATCATCCCCAACAGTTCAGCCCCTAAAGGAACACCTGATCGAAATGCTCGTTCTTTAACAAAGGTCAACCATTCTTCATAATCTTTTACGATGCGAGATTTGAACATCCCAAATTTCGGCGCGAACTGTGGATCCACGTCAATTTTGCAGGCGGCCAGAGACATAAGGCATGGCTCGATATTACCGGCTGGTGTATCGAATAGGTTCAATTCATCATCATTGACTAAATGCTCGATATACGCAGCATAAAATCCATACACGTCATTGAGTGAGTTGTAGATTTTATAAATGGTCGACGCATGAAGACTATTTTCGGTCAAGTTCCAGAGTTCATTACTATCGACGTCTTCATTCTGGTAATCGACATCTAACTCCTGAGGAAATACTTTCGGTATCATTACCCCCATTTCTCGCAGTACATGGAAAGTATTCCAGCACAATACATCCATATCATCGTTTAATGGCTCAGTGCAATATCCAGTTTCAGAGTTTTCATTCGCTATATCAGCAAGATAGTGAATAAGTTTCTCCCACTTTTCGGCGCTATCAAGCGACCCAGCCCAAAGTACGAATTCTGGATCGTAATGCTTGATATTCACGATCGCCTGGAATTTTTCTTCCATCTCCAGAGACATGTATTCACCTTTTTTCCATTTGCTAATTTGCGCAGGTGAAACTTTAAGACGTACGGCGAGTTCCTTTTGACTACAAGACAAAGTATCCAAAGCCAATTGTATGAAAGCATCACTCTTCATTTGATCACCCTTTTCAAATCAGATAAATTTAGTTAATTATAAAAAATAATTAGTAAATATCATTCTAATGAAATTTACTTAACTTGCAATGATTTTAACTAAATATTGCGCAATGAGTACTTGCACTAGGATTAGTGCTGGTTATCAACATCAGAAAGTACGAGCAATGAGTTTAAAAGTAGCGGGATGTTTTTTATATTAAAATCATTAAATTTCAATAATATAAAAATAAATCAAGGGTGGCGAGTTTGATGTTATTCGGGAAAAAAGGAACTGTTGTTCGACATAACATATTTTCTCATGCTGGAAGATCTGCGTTTAAGGAGGGCGCTCAAGAAACGCGACCTTACCTCAGCACTGGGCAACGGGAAAACCCGCACAAAAACATTCCCGATGCCATTTCCCTCAGCATCGGGAAATATGCATTTAGCTGATATCACCACCGTTAGTAGCAATGACTTTTTGATACCAGTGGAACGATTTCTTCTTATAGCGGTTGCCGCTGCCGGCGATCGTGTCATCCAGATCGACATAGATAAAGCCGTAACGCTTGCTCATCTCGCCGGTAGACATGCTGACCAGATCGATACAGCCCCACGGGGTATATCCCATCAGTTCGACACCGTCGGCAATCGCATCGGCCATTGCTTCGATGTGCTGGCGTAAATAGTTGATGCGGTAGTCATCGGCGATGTAACGATCTTCATTCGGCTTATCCACCGCCCCCAAGCCATTTTCGACAATAAACAGCGGTTTCTCGTAGCGGTCGTATAGTTGGTTTAGCGCAATGCGCAGCCCCACCGGATCAATTTCCCAACCCCACTCGCTGGCTTCCAGAAACGGATTACGCGCCCCGCCCAGCAGGTTACCGTGCGCGGCCGCCGCATCGGGATCCGTTTTATAGATAGTGGAAGACATATAATAACTGAAGCCGATATAGTCGACGGTGTGCTGCTTAATCAGCTCCAGATCGCCCGGCTGAATATCCAGCGTGACGCCCAGCGACTGCCACAGGCTTTTCGCGTAGTAGGGATATTTCCCGCCCGCCTGCACGTCCGCACAGTAAAAGTTAAATGACTGCGTCTCTTTCAGCGCCGCTAACTGATTGATAGGGTTACAGTCATAGGCATAATTCGTGGCAAACAATATCATGCAGCCAATCTGGATCTGCGGATTGGTCTCATGCGCAATTTTCACCGCCAGGCTGCTGGCAACAAACTGGTTATGCCATGCCTGAAATTTAGCCTGTGGATCCAGCGCGCCGGTCTGCACCGTCAGCCCCTGACTCATGATCGGGAAGTGGGCAGCGCTGTTGATCTCGTTAAAGGTCATCCAGTATTTCACTTTGTGACCAAAGCGCTCCAGCACCGTGCGGGCAAAGCGCTCGAAATGGCCGATTAACTCACGGTTTTTCCAGCCGCCAAAGACGGTGGCCAGATGCAGCGGCATTTCATAGTGAGAGATCGTAATCACGGGTTCAATGCCGTGGGCGATGCAGGTATCAATCACCTGTTCGTAGTGGCTCAGCCCCACCTCGTTGGGCTGTTGCTCAACGCCGTTCGGGTAGATACGCGTCCAGGCAATGGAGAAGCGATAGCATTTGAAGCCCATCTCGGCGAACAGCGCAATGTCCTCGCGAAAGCGATGATAGTGATCGATGCCTTTATGATTAGGATAGGTGTAGCGCTGTTCATCCAGCGTGAAGTCAAACGCGTCGGAAGCCACGATGCTTAAACGCGCTTTACCACCGGGAATGGCATCCACAATCGACAGACCTTTGCCGTCGATATTGTAGGCCCCTTCGACCTGATTCGCTGCGGTGGCACCGCCCCACATAAAGCCGTGCGGAAATCTTTCGCTCATGGCACTTATCCTTTATCAATGCTGACTATTTATCAATGATCGCCGTGGCGCACCTGACGTTGCTTTACTTCCGCGCGCCTCGAATGGCCGAAATTCTAGAGGAAAAAGGAAGGCATGAACAGAAATAAGAAACCGGTTGCATATCCGGTACGCGCGGGTCTGGCGATATAAAAAATCCGCCACGAACGGCGGAGTGTACTCTATTTTTTCGTCTTCTGAGGTGCCTTACGAGTGGTTGGATTGCTCGCGTTATCCCGCCTTCGATGCGTGGTTTCAACAAGTTTCCTGAACGTCGGGCATTCCATATGCGATGGTGCAGGACAGTCGGCGACGTGCCGCAGCGTGTCGCGCAATATCGTCAACTCATGAATTTGCCGATCAATCTCATCAGCCTTCTTATGCAACGTGGTTCGGGGTAAATCCGGCGTCCCGTCCTTGTTAAACATGCCGGCGATTTCCTGTAGTGAAAATCCCGCCGATTTCCCCAGCGTAATCAACCTGAGTTGCAGCAGCACATCTTCAGCAAACTGCCGCCGGAGCCCATGGCGGGACACCGAAGCAATCAGCCCGATCTCCTCGTAATAACGCAGCGCCGAAGGCGTGAGCCCACTCCTCTCCGCAATTTCGCCAATATCCAGAAATTTCATGCTTGACCTCAAGTCGACTTGAATTTGTAGCATGCTCTGGAACCCACATTCTGACAAGGATAAAAAATGGTAACTCATCAACCAGACGAACCCGAGCAAGCTACAATGGGGATTACCCTCACACTGGCGCTCGCAATACTGTCGGCCTCGCTGGGAACGAGTATTGCCAACATCGCCCTTCCGACGCTGACAGCCGTATTTTCTGCGCCCTTCGCGCAGGTGCAGGTCGTTGTCATCGCCTATCTTGCAGCCATGGCGCTTTCGGTTGTGATCGCGGGTCGCCTTGGCGATCGCTATGGGCTGAAGCCCGTTTTCATTGCCGGACTTGGGCTTTTCGCCGTCGCGTCGCTGCTGTGTGCTGTTGCTCCCCAACTGTGGTCGCTTATCGGGGCAAGAGCGCTTCAGGGGGTCGGCGCCGCCTTCCTGATGACGCTCAGCATGGCACTGCTGAGGCAGACGGCCGGTGAAAATCACGTCGGGCGAGCGATGGGGATACTGGGAACGGTATCGGCACTGGGTACCGCGCTTGGCCCTTCTGTCGGCGGCTTCCTGCTTACGACAGCAGGATGGCGCAGCCTATTCTGGGTACAGATCCCGCTGGTCACGATCGTCCTGTTTCTGGCTTTCGCTCTGCTGCCGGATACACCGGTTAAGGAGAAAGTGCAGAACTCAGGTATCTCACCGACCACAATTTTGCCGAATCTCATCGTCAATGCGGCCGTCTCCTCCGTCATGATGACGACGTTAGTCGTTGGGCCCTACTATCTTGGATCGGGTCTGGGGCTGAAGGACACGCTGGTGGGGCTGGTGATGGCCATTGGCCCGGCCGTTGCAATTTTCTGCGGCATTCCTTCAGGGCGATTGGTTGATAACTGGGGGTTTGGACGGGCTCTCACCGCAGGGATAACCCTCGTGGTTGCCGGCACCTTTATGCTGGCGATCTTGCCTAATCTGTTCGGCGTCGCGGGATACATTCTTGCCATTATTATCCTGACGCCAGGTTACCAGCTTTTTCTGGCAGCAAACAACACCGCCACCCTTGCCAAGGTTCCCGGGAACCAGCGCGGGACCGTCTCCGGCCTGATTAACCTGTCGCGCAACATTGGGCTGATCGCGGGGGCATCGCTCATGGGGCAGATTTTCGCGCTGGGTGTCGGTACGGAAGATTTTGCCCATGCAGCCCCCGCTTCCCTCGCAAATGGCATGCAGCTCACCTTCTTTCTGGCTGGCGGTATCGTGCTTGTCGTCCTTGCCGTCACCCATCTGCCAAGCTGGGCTACGCGGGTTCGCTCAGCTAAGTCTCAGGGGAAGTGATGACGGCTAACGACCTATTCTGACGGTTTGTGTTGACGCGAGGCGACCTTGGCAAGCTCAGACAATACGGCAGTTGCCTCCTCTAAACGCTCAGGGACAAGTTTATAGAACACCCAGTTCTTGATGCGCTTCGATGTGACAATCCCGGCTTTCGATAGATATTGGAGATGGCCGGTGACAGTCGGCTGACTCAGGCCGATTTTCTCAGTGATAAACCCTACGCACACCCCATCCTTAACTAAATCGCCATCCTGCTGTTCTGGGAAATGTGCCCGAGGATCGGCCAACCATTCCAGAATAATGAGCCGCTGCTCGTTGCCGAGTGCCCGTAGTAAATCGGCCGCTGTCGTTGCACGCTTGTTCATATAGCCAAATACCTATATAGTCATTTCCATATACAGCTGATAGGAGAATACTATGACAAGCAAACACCAAAGCGCAACCGACGCTATAACGTTGAAAGATATTTACGCCGCCGCTCAGCAGATTAAAACAACGATACGCAGGACGCCACTAGACCACTCGCAGGAATTATCCGCTCATGTCGGTGCAGAAATTCGGCTCAAGATGGAAAACCTCCAACAGACCGGTAGCTTCAAACTGCGGGGGGCGGCAAACGTTCTTGCTAATCTGGATGCAGAACAGCGCCGTGCTGGCGTCATTGCCCCAACGGCAGGAAATCACGGATTAGGGCTCGCCTATGCCGGACAAGTGGCAGGCGTCCCCGTAACCATCTTTTTGCCACGTTCAGCAGACCCGATGAAGGTCGCGGCCATGAAAGGCTGCGGTGCCCATATTACGTTTTTTGATGACATCGAAGAAGCCAGGCAGGCGGCAATAGTAACGGCACAACAGTCTGGTGCCACCTTCGTTTCGGCTTACGACAACCCGCATATGATTGCAGGCGGCGGCACCGTCGGCCTTGAGATTATGGAAGACTGGATGGATGCGGAGGTAATCCTGGTGAATATCGGTGGTGGCGGTCTCGCCTCAGGGATTGCAACAGCAGCCAAAGCAATCAATCCCGCTATCGAAGTATGGGGTATACAAAGTGAAGCCAGTCCGACATTTGCCCGCTGGAAAGAGGCACGTGACACGCTTCCCGTCGAACTGGCACCTTCTATCGCCGAGGGCGTTAGCGGTTATATAGAACCCAGTACGATGACCTGGCCGCTGGTTCGTGACCGTGTCGATCGCGTGCTCACGGTATCAGAAGCGGAAATCAAAGCCGCGATGCTGTCAATGCTCGATCTGCATCGCCATGTCGTCGAACCTTCAGGGGTGCCAGCCGTCGCCGGAGCCATTCGCTACGCGAAGGAGATTGGGGGACGTAACACCGTCTGCGTTGTCACTGGCAGGAACATTTCGAGTTCGCGCTATCTCACGTTGCTTAATGAGGCGGCAACCGATGTGGGCAAGTAGGCTGTTCAGGCATCCTCTGCGCGATCAAAATACGTGGAAGCATTACAGCATGAATTTGTAATGAGAGCCGTCCGGCAGTTCAATATCAAGACGCAGCTTACTGCCGGTCGCCTCAACATAGCGTTTGAGTGTGGAAAGTTTCAGATCGCGACCGGGTTTCTCCATTACCGCCACGGTCGGCTGTTTTAATCCAAGCGTCTGCGCCATTTCCACTTGCGTTTTTTGCACCCTCTCACGCAGTTCGGCGAGATGAATATTGAGTAACATGTCTGCCGCTATAGTGTGAGCCTCAACGACGACGTCTGGTTTTTCATCCGCAAGAAGCTGTTCCAGCGTTCTGCCCATAGCATTACCCCTTCTTCTCTGATTTTTTCAGATACTTTGTGAATTCCCGATCGGCAAGCGGGATCATCTCATCATAAAAGCGCTTTTCATTGCCGGACTTATTCCCCGCACAGAGGAGGATCCCCGTGCGATGTGGATCGAAAGCAAAAAATGTCCGTATTGGCATCCCTCCGCTCTGAATACGTAATTCTTTCATGTTGCTATACCGGGAGCCTTTTACCGTATCAGCATAAGGCCTGGATGGCATTGGGCCTTTTTCCCGTAACACGATAAGTGCTGCAAGCACATATGCGCGATCCCTATCGTTTAATGTGCTGAACCAGCTATCAAACACGTCCGTCGTTTCGATTTTCCACACTGGGCCTCCTCTAATATAGCTCAAATGCTATATAGGTTAAAAGCTATAATGTGATTAATGACGTGGTATAAAACGACATGCACCGACATAACTAAAGAAGCCGGAGCGGCATTCCAATCGTTCTGTGGAGATAAAATGAAATGACTATCATTGTGCGAACAAGGTCGCACAATAAGGTGGTATTTAGAGCGTGGTGAGACCTATTGATTAAGCGTCAATTAGCGGTGCAGGCATCGCGTCGTCTGGCCTGGCGGCGAGAGCGACAAATTTCGGCATGGTTCCGATCGGCCCATTGAATTAACAGCTGCATGGGCTGCAAAAAGGAGTGCCCGAGTGGCGTCAGCGTATATTCCACGCGCGGGGGAACTTCTGCATAAATCGTCCGATAAATAAATCCATCCGTCTCTAGCCGTTTTAAGGTACGTGACAGCATCTGACGCGAAATATCGTCGATATGGCGGTGTAATTCGTTAAAACGCAGCGTCTTTTGCGCCAGCGCTTCGAGTATTAACAGACTCCACCGATCGCCGATGCGATCCAACACATCACGGATTGGACAAGGATGGTCAAACGCGGAATCGTTGAGGCTTTCCACCCCCGACGTTATTGGGTTAACCGTGTCAGTGAGGAGTGTGTCATTAGTCATTTCTGTGTGACCTGGTTGCATGCCGGTGACTTCTTGTCGGAGAAAAGTCGGCAATGTACCATCCAGATTCTCTATAGTCTATTTTTGTTACTTAGTCCCAAAACAAGAAAATAAGGAGTCTACATGTCACATATCGCACTCATTGGCGCCTCAGGCGATGCCGGTTCACGCATTCTTAAAGAATTATCAGACCGTGGGCATACGGTCACCGCCATTGCACGCCATCCAGAAAAAATTGCCTCGCTGCCGAACGTCACCGCTAAACAAGGAGACGCACTGGACAAGGATGCACTGGTCGCCTTATTCAAAGGGCATGACGTCGTAGTCAGCGCGGTTAAATTTGGTTCATCCGATCCGGCAACGTTGATTGCCGCCGTTAAAACCGCAGGGGTAAAACGCTATCTGGTCGTCGGCGGTGCCGGGAGTCTGGAAATTGCACCGGGCCAGCGTCTAATCGATCAGCCGGACTTCCCTGATGCTTACCGCCCTGAAGCCTCCCGTGGTGCAGCCTTCCTCGACTTGTTAAAACAGGAGAAAGATCTTGATTGGTCTTTCCTCTCTCCGTCCGCCGAGTTTGTTCCGGGCCAGCGCACAGGCACATTCCGTCTCGGCAAAGACACGCTGCTGAGTAATGACAAGGGCAGCAGCATCTCCTTTGAGGACTACGCTGTCGCACTGGCTGATGAAATTGAAAACCCCGCCCATTCCCGTCAACGTTTTACCGTGGGTTATTAAACCCTGACGGCGATCCGCACATTGGTCATCTCCCCTCAACCATGTGCGGATCTCGCGTTATACCGATAGGTCGTAGAGATAGAACAGAACGGTATCAGCGAGCGGCGTGAGTTTGTTATGGTGTTACCTTGACTCGCTCTCTTTTCATGCATAAGGAGTTTTTGAATGGCTACGTCCCCAACCTATGTGCCGCCAAAAGTCTGGCAGCCCGCCTCTTCCGGTGGCGCCTTCGCCAATATTAACCGTCCGATAGCCGGTCCGACGCACGAAAAAGCGCTGCCCGTTGGCAAACATCCGCTTCAACTTTATTCGCTGGCAACACCGAACGGCGTGAAAGTGACGATCATGCTGGAAGAGCTGCTGGCGCTGGGCCATTCAGGTGCAGAGTACGATGCCTGGCTGATTAAGATAGGCGATGGCGATCAGTTCTCCAGCGGGTTTGTCGACGTCAACCCGAACTCCAAGATCCCGGCGCTGCTTGATCAAAGCGGCGACAAACCGGTTCGCGTGTTTGAGTCCGGTTCCATTCTGGTGTATCTGGCCGAGAAATTTGGCGCGCTGCTGCCGAACGATCTCGCCACGCGCACGGAAACCCTGAACTGGCTCTTCTGGCAGATGGGCTCCGCCCCTTACGTTGGCGGTGGATTCGGCCATTTCTACGCCTACGCGCCGGAAAAATTTGAATACCCGATCAACCGTTTCACGATGGAAACCAAGCGTCAGTTGGATGTACTCAATCGCCGACTGGCAGAAAGCCGCTATCTGGCTGGCGACAGCTACACGATTGCCGATATCGCGGTTTGGCCGTGGTACGGCGGGCTGGTACAAAACGCGCTGTACTCCGCCGCAGAGTTCCTGTCCGCACACGAATACACGCATGTGATCCGTTGGGTTGACGAGATTGCCGCTCGTCCGGCGGTGATTCGCGGTCGCAAAGTCAACCGTACCTGGGGTGACGAATCCGAACAGGTCGCCGAGCGTCATCAGGCATCCGATCTGGATTAATCGTCTGCCGCCTGCATCCCATGCAGGCGGCATCCCAATTCACCTTCAGCGCCCTTCTCGTTCCAGCACGCGGCTATCGACAGACGCCTCTTCCACAATATTGATATCCGCCTGCCGCGCGGCGTACCACCCGCTCAGCAGCGCGCCTATTGCACAGGCTGTGAGTAACATCACCGGCGGAAGCAGCGTACCATCATGTATGACACCCATAATCACGCCGGCTAGCCCGCCAAAAACATACTGCAATACGCCGAGCAGCGAGGAAGCCGAACCGGTCTGGCCCGGTGCCGCATTCATCGCCACCGCCACCACATTGCCGAACACCAGACTCAGGAAGCTCATGGTCAGGAATAGCAATGCTGTAACAACCCACAGCGACGCCACCCCCGCCAGCAGAATGCCGGATAGCACCAGCCCTCCCACAACATGCAACGCGATCCCGACCGGCAAGATTTGATATTCACGCCAGCGGTTCAGCAGAAAGATATTGATCTGCCCCATCACCACCATACCGAGGGCATTCGATGCAAAAATATAGCTGTAAGTGGTGGGCGACAGGTGGAAATATTCAATAAAGATAAAGGCAGACGCGCCAATGTAGGTAAACAGGCCGCCCATCACGAAAGAGCCGGACAGCGTATAGCCCATGAATTTTCTCTGCCGCAGTAGCGCGGCATAACCCGTTAATGCTGACAGCGTCCCGCCACTGACGCGGTCACGACACGGCAGACTTTCCGGCACCCAGCGCCAGGTGGCAAACAGCATCAGCATACCAACAACCGTCAGTACCCAGAAAATGGCTGACCACCCCAGCGAACCAAGCAGCACGCTGCCCAACGGCGGTGCAATAATCGGCGCTATCGCCATCACCTGCATAAGCAGCGAGAACACCTTTGCGGCATCGCGCTCCGAGTACAAGTCCGCCACGATAGCGCGCGGGATCACCAATCCAGCGGCACCGCCGAGGCCTTGCATCAGGCGGAAAAAGACAAACCACGATAGCGTGGAAGCGTGGGCGATCAGCAAAGACGACGCAGAAAACAGCACAATGCCCAGCAGCAGCGGCCCTTTTCGACCATAGCGATCGGTCAGCGGGCCATAGACCAGTTGACCAAGCGCCAGCCCGATCAAAAAGACCGACAGCGAGGTCTGCATTCCCGCCGCGTCCGCCCCTATATCCTGCTGAATCGCAGGAAAAGCCGGGAGATACATATCAATCGACATGGCATCAAACGCACACAGAATGCCTAAAATACCGATGAGAATAAAACTGCGCGACGCCAGTAAAGACGAATCAGACATCGATAACACCTCAAAAATAGACCACTCAATCGTGAATAACCGACAGCAAAGGGAGTGCGAATCGGATAAGATGCGTATTGCTGAGCGCAATATATGACTGACCAGTCGAAAATACAAGGCAATGTGATGGCGCGCAAAAAAACCATTGGAAACGATCGGATTCTGGACGCCGCAGAACAGGTATTGCTGCGCGATGGCGTGCATCGTTTTACGTTAGATGCCGTTGCCGCCGAAGCGGGGATTAGCAAAGGCGGACTGGTTTACAGCTTTTCCAGTAAAGACCAGTTGATCATGACCATGCTGTCGCGTGAGCTGGCGCGTTTTGAACTGGAGGCCCAGCAGCAAACCGCACGCTACGCCAACCAGCCTCACGCTGATGTATTGGGCCATATTACGGCGATAGGTCAGGAAGAAGACGAGACGACATCGCGCGCGGTGGGTCTGCTCACCGCGCTGGTTCACTCCCCCGCCATGCTGGAACCCGTGCGGGAATTTTATCGCACCCGACTGGATCGACTACGTGAAGCCACGCCGACCATGCAGCGTATCCGTCTGGCGTTTCTCGCCACAGAAGGCGTTTTTCTGTTACAGGGATTGGGCTTCGTGACGCTGGATCGCGAGGAGCGGCAGACGATGATTGATGATGCCAAATCCTTGTTCCAGCCGGACGATCGCACCAGCACAGCAACCGCACAGACCACCGCTGTTCGCTGCACCGCGTCGCCAGCGCCCACCACCGCTTCCTCGCGAGAAATGCCCCCCATTCCGGCCGGAGAAACGCTCTCTGAACAGGCGATCGCCTGGCTGGCAGAGAAAGGCGTCACGCCGAGCGGTACAGGGTTAGAAGCGGTGCATTCCCGCGCGGCGCATATTGTCGAAACGGCCACAAACATCATCAAACGTGACGGCATCAGTGCCTTAACGCACCGCGCTGTCGCGAGTGAAGCCCACGTGCCGTTAGGGTCGACTACCTACCATTTTAACAGTCTGGACGACATGCTAAATGCCGTGATGCGCAGTGCGATTGCCCTGTTTCGCGATGATATGTTTAGCTGGTTTCGTCAGCGTCGCCACGACGACCCGCGTGATGTCCTGACCGATTTTGTCATGCGCGGCATCGAAGATATTGACGATCTGGCGCGCGAGTATGAACTCTTTACCGCGGCCATTTCACGCCCTTCCCTGCGCCCTATCGCGCTCGAATGGTCTAATACCGTTGTCGCCATCATCAAGGTGGTCGCTCCCGACAGCGCCGCGCTGCCGCTGGGTACGCTACTGAACGGTTTTTTCATCCGCGCACTGCTGGAAAAACACGAGCGCACGCTGCCGCGCGATCTGGTTTATCAGTCGGTTTCAGCGTTGTATAACGCCTTTCGCTAAACCAGACGGTTTTCTCGCGGGAAAACCGTTTAGCCCCCAATTATTGCCCACCTTCTTCTCCCTCTATCTGCCTTTTACAATAAAACTGTACATATGTACTATTTTTTGCCAAATTACCAAACGCAAATAGCTCTCGTTTGCATTCGTACATATGCGCGTCGTTAGGGATGAAAAATAAAAAATGCACAAACCGCAATTCCATACCATAAAACCACTGGCACTGATCGTTGCCGGACTACTCGGAGCACACTTAGGCACGGCGCAAGCTGCCGACGAGGATGTGATGACCGTCAAGGCCACTGCCGAGCAGGAATTAAAACAGCAGCCAGGGGTGTCGATCATCACGGCGGACGATATTAAAAAAGCGCCGCCCGTTAACGATCTCTCCGAAATCATTCGTAAGATGCCGGGTGTGAACCTCACAGGCAATAGCGCCACCGGGGCCAGAGGCAACAATCGCCAGATCGACCTGCGCGGCATGGGGCCGGAAAATACGCTGATTCTCATTGACGGCCGTCCGGTGACCTCACGTAACGCGATTCGTTACGCCTGGGACGGCGAGCGGGATACCCGAGGCGATACTAACTGGGTACCGGTAGAAGACGTGGAACGCATTGAAGTCATCCGTGGCCCGGCGGCAGCGCGCTACGGTTCCGGCGCGGCGGGCGGCGTGGTGAATATCATCACCAAACGTCCATCCAACGTCTGGACTGGTTCACTCTCGCTGTACGGCAATCAGCCGGAAAATAGCAAAGAAGGCGCCACACGCCGCGCCAATATCAACCTAAGCGGCCCGCTGGCTGGTGATGCGCTCACCATGCGCTTGTACGGCAATATCAATAAAACCGATTCCGACAGTTGGGATATCAACCGTAACCAGAATGGTTCTGCCGCGGCCGGGCGCGAAGGGGTGCGCAATAAAGACCTCAATACGCTGCTGTCCTGGAAACTCTCACCGCAGCAGATCGTTGATGTTGAAGCGGGCTATAGCCGTCAGGGCAATATCTATACTGGCGATACGCAGTTCAGCGGCGGAGGGGTCATCCCCGAAAGTCTGGCAAAAAGCGGGGCGGAAACCAACCGACTGTATCGCCAGAATTATGCCATCACCCACAATGGAATTTGGGATTGGGGGCAATCCAAGCTGGGCCTCGCTTATGACCAAACCAATAACACCCGGCTTGACGAAGGATTATTCGGCCGCTTTGAAGGCTCAATTAATAGCGACCGCTACAGCACCAGCCGCTTAAAAAATCTGCGCATTAACAGCGAACTGAATATCCCGCTTGAGCGTTGGGCCGAGCAAACGCTCACACTAGGCGCAGAGTGGAATCGGGAGCAGTTAAACGATCCCTCCGCCAGCAGCTACCCAGGAGACAGCCGCGACACCATTCCCGGTACATCCGTCAACCCTGCTCAGCGCAGCAGCAAAAATAGCGCCGAACTCAGTGCGCTCTATTTTGAAGACAACATCGAAGTTGTGCCCGGTACCAAAGTGATTCCCGGCCTGCGTTTCGATTATCACGATAAATTTGGCGGCAATTATAGCCCCAGCCTGAACATCCAGCAGGAGCTGGGCGAGATGTTCAGCGTGAAAGCCGGTATCGCGCGCGCCTTTAAAGCACCAAACCTTTATCAATCCTCTACCGGTTATTTGCTTTATTCGCGCGGTAACGGCTGCCCGTTCGGCGTGGATTATAATAACGGCGGCGGCTGCTATCTGGCGGGCAATGACAATCTGGATCCTGAAATCAGCGTCAACAAAGAAATCGGGCTGGAATTCAAACATGCCGGCTGGCAGGCAGGTGTGACCTACTTCCGCAATGACTATAAAAACAAGATTGTTTCTGGCACGGATATTCTTGGGATGACGCAGTCAAATGCGGCGATCTTGCGTTGGGAAAATGGCGGTAAAGCGCTGGTAGAAGGGCTGGAAGCCAACCTGCTGGTGCCGGTGATTGACGACACGCTGGACTGGAGCACCAACGCCACCTATATGATTGAATCGAAAAATAAAGATACCGGTAATCCGCTGTCGATCATCCCGAAATACACCGTCAATACGATGCTGGACTGGCAGGCTACGGACAAGCTGTCTGCCAACGTCAGTTGGACGATGTACGGCAAGCAAAAACCGCGTCAGTACGCGACGAACTGGATAGAAAAAGAAGGTGGACTTTCCTCACGTGAAATCGGCAGCTACTCCGTTGCGGGCGTCGGGATGAACTACCAGTTCAGCAAGAACCTGCGCGTCAATGCCGGTATCAGTAACCTGTTTGATAAGCAGATTTATCGCGAGGCAAAAGGTGCGTCTACCTACAACGAACCGGGACGTGCCTACTATGCGGGAGTAACGACCTCATTCTGATAGTCATATTTTTCTGGCAGTGACGCTTTTCTGGTTTGCCGTATTCAGGAGCCAGAAAGCACACTATTCAGATAATTAGCGACTAAAAAAATCGGCCTCTGCCCTCTCCCGTCAAGGAGGAGGCAAAGGCCGAATGTGGTAATACGCACGCTTGACTAATTAGCGGCGGACTTTCACTTTATTCAGCACGGTCTGAATCGCCGTCGACAGCTCGTTGATCTCGAATTTCGCGACGTAAGCATCTGCACCCACATTGCGTACGTGATCTTCGTTCGCGCTACCAGACAGTGAAGAGTGAATCACGACAGGAATATTCTTCAGATATTCTTCACGTTTGATATTTCTTGTCAGCGTAAAGCCGTCCATTTCCGGCATTTCCAAATCGGTCAGGACCATTGAGATCTTATCCGAGATAGGTCGGCCTTCTGACTGTGCTTCTTGCGCAATTTCACGAATCTTGTTCCAGGCATCCTGCCCGGTGATGTGCATACTAAACGGAATGCCCATCTGGGTTAGTCCCTGCTCAAGCAGCGAACGAGCGACTTTGGAGTCTTCCGCCACAATCGCAATCGCACCCGGCGTATAAGGGTAAATTTTCTCTTCTGCGTTCTTGAGCTTGGTTTCGCGCTCGCCAGGAATGATATCAAACAGAATCTGTTCAACATCCAGCACCAGCGCCAGACGGTTGCTGTCTTTATCGTTATCAAGACGCGCAATACTGGTGATATAGGAACCGCTCACGCCCGCTTCAGCGGCCAGAACCTGACTCCATTCCAGACGAACGATATCGTCGACTGACTCCACGGCGAATGCTTGCGTACTACGTGCATACTCCGTGATAAGAAGAATGTTCAGGCTGGTTTCTGATGAACTGCCGACGACGGCAGGAAGATCGATAACGGGAATGATTTGTCCACGAATGTTGACCATACCGAGCATCGGCGATTTCATGCCAGCCGCTTTGGTCAGCGTAGGCATCGGTACTATTTCACGCAGTTTAAACACGTTGATGCCAAACAGCTCAGATTTGCCACCTTCAGGCGATTTACCCAGCTGGAATAATAAGAGTTCAAATTTATTAGCAGAGGTGAGGTTTGTTCTCTCATCGATTTCTTTTTGAAAATTATCCATGTTTTCCTCAGTGCGAGTCATTGTCATTATAGGTATACCGTAACAAGGCAACATTCGAGATGTGAGCAAACAGGAACCAACATCCGACCGCTCCACTGTACGTAATAGTCGTGTTCTTCAATCTTATCCAGCATCAAACGTAAATATTTGTTAAGTGTGTCAACCTTATCATCCAACGATGCTAGTCATCGGAAGAGTAGACAGATATCAGCCCTCTCAAATATAACAGCCGGCTAGCATCCTTAAGGTGCAGATGACATTCCCTGAATCATTAATATCGGCAGAATTTGCCAACACCTTATCCCAAATCGTGACAGAAATGTTGCCTGAGAAGAAAACCTCGCGGTTCTCTTTACAAGATTCTCATATGTTCACATCATCCTGGATTGCACGTCCTACCGTATTGGCTTTGGCTGTCATACTCGCAGGCTGTGCGAGTAACCCCCGTGCGCTACAGCGGTATCGCATCGTCGTCACAGTTGGCGCAAAACGCCGGTGAGCACGCGGATCGCATTCCTTACCGCTACACCACGGTCGTCGACTGGCAGCAATACACCCACATCATCATCGATCCCACCAGCATTTATCAGGGAAAAGACAACCAATTTAGTGACATGTCACAGCAGGACAAACCGTCGCTGGTCGCTTATATGCAGGATACGTTCAGTAAAACCTTACGTTCCCGTTTCAACGAAGTGACGACGCCTGCACCCGGTACACTGCGGCTGAAACTGACGCTGACGGGTGCCGATACCACCACGCCGGTTGCCGGTACATTTACCAAATTCGACCTGGCTGGCGGGCCATACAACATCGTGCAATCTATTCGCGGTAAGGAAGGCCTGCTCAACGGCTCGGTAAGTTATGCCATTGAAATTTATGATGCGACGACCAACAACCTGCTCAATGCCTATGTCGCGAAGCAGTATCCGAACGCCATGAACGTCAGCGCCAGCGTGGATACACTGAGCGCCGCAGAAGTGGGTATCGACAAAGCGGCTGACGAGCAAAATAGAATTTGATATAGCAATATTATCAAAACATTAGCCCTATCATCGCCTCTTTATACAAGGCAATATACCGCCAACAAAAACGGAGAGAAAGGCAACACAGGCTCGACGATGAACAGCAAGAGACAATGGGGGTTGATAAGCGAAAACGGATTATTTACTATCCAGCTCCGCATGACGGGAGAGCTGTTTTTAGGGCGCGTGGTTTAACACCACACACCCTAAATTCAGTAGACAGAACAGGAGCAAAATTACGGGTAATTCCCTGGGTTGGCAAATCAATTTGTAACAATTTTTTTAAAATTTACTTTCTTAAATTTTTTTATAAATTGCCCTGTTCATGAAAAAATTATAAGTGATATCATGGAGTAACAGTAGTTAGACTTAGGTATAGGTCAGCACTATACTTTTATGACGCCATCTATATCATGGGTACATTCTCGCTTTTTATTGAGGCCGTTACATGTCTGTATTTTGCTCTGATAATGAAATTATCAATAACACGATAAAAAGCTATCTCGGCCGAAAGTTAAAGCAGTATGGCGACCTGAAATACGCTTATATGATCATGAACAAGAAGAACCCATCTCAGGTTGTGATCATCTCAAATTACCCGCAGGAATGGGTTAATACCTATAAAGAAAATAATTATCAGCATATCGATCCGGTTATTTTGACGGCGATAAATAAAGTCTCGCCGTTCTCTTGGGAAGACAACATTGTTATTAACTCTAAGCTGAAGTTCTCCAAGATTTTTAATCTGTCAAAAGAGTACGATATTGTTAATGGCTACACCTTTGTGTTGCATGACAACAATAATAATCTGGCGGCGCTATCGATTATGTTTGAAGAGCACTCGCCAACGGATATGGAAAGTATTGTTGAGGAAAACAAAGACAAGCTGCAAATGCTGCTCATTACCATTCATGAGAAAATCACCACGCTTTACAAAGAGATGACGCAAAGTCCTCAGAGCAGAAAACAAGGCGACAAAGAGATTTTCTCCCAACGTGAAAATGAAATTTTGTACTGGGCCAGCATGGGAAAAACCTACCCGGAAATTGCGCTGATTCTGGATATCAAAATCAGCACCGTGAAATTCCATATTGGCAATGTGGTAAAAAAACTGGGCGTGCTGAATGCCAAACATGCCATCAGGCTGGGCGTAGAATTGCAGCTCATCAAGCCGGAACCGTTATAACCACCAGCAAATCTATTCCTCCTCTACATGCCCCTTAAATATGGGCATTATGGGAGAGGTGCGAACCTTTCTGTTGCGCATTCCACAATGCGCGATAACGCCCTTCAGCACGCAGTAATTCGTTGTGCGTTCCCTGCTGGGAAATAACGCCCTTCTCCACAACCAGAATTCGATGTGCCCCCACAATCGTCGATAGCCGATGGGCAATGACGATAACCGTCTTGTCCTGCACCAGCCTGTCAATCGCCCGCTGTACGGCTAGTTCGCTTTCGGTATCCAACGCCGCTGTCGGTTCGTCCAGAATCACTATCGGCGCATCCTTCAATAATGCCCGCGCAATTGAAATACGCTGCCGTTCACCGCCGGATAATCGGCCACCGATATCACCCAGCCGCGTTTGCCATCCCTGCGGCAGCCGTTGAATCAACGCCAGACACTGGGCAGCTTCCGCAGCCCGTTCAACCTCTGCGTCGCTGGCCTCCGGGCGCGCCATCCGAATGTTTGCCAGCACCGAATCATCAAACAGATAGACATCCTGAAACACCACGGAAATCAGCCGATTTAATTCACGCGTAGGAATGTGGCGAATATCCACGCCGCCGATACACACGCGCCCGCGTTGCGGATCCGCATGACGCATCAGCAGTCGCGTTATCGTCGTTTTCCCCGAGCCAGACGGCCCAACCAGCGCCGTCATCCCCTTCTCCGGCAGTATGATGTTCACCCCATCAAGCACCGGTTCAGCCTCATCCACATAGCGGAAACCAACCTGCTCGAATGTAATCGCATATGTCGTCGGCACCGCCATCGGCGAACACACGGGCAGCGGTTCAATGGCCAGCAGATCGTCAATGCGATGCAGCGCCGTCTCAATTAGCGCCAGCACGGCCGTATAGCTGACAAACGTCGCCAGCGGTTCAGAAAAGCGCACGGTAATCACCATCATCGCAGCGACGATGGCCACCTCCCACGCCCCCACGACAACGCCGCTGATACCCAGAATCAGTACGCCCTGAAGGCCCAACTCCACAACGCTGGTGACCATCGCGCCGGGTTTGGCTCCGCGACGATGAGCCGACGTTTGTATCTGCTGTAGATGCTGAAAACGCTGACGCAGCGCTGATGTGCGCTCAGCCTGCTGACAGCTGGTTCTCAGGACGGCAAGCCCCTGCACATATTCCACAATATCGGCGCTGGTTTGCTGGTTAGCCTCCGCTAGCGCCTGCATCGTGTGCGCAAATGCAGGTCGCCTCCAGCGATACAGCAGCGCGATGACGGGAAAAAGCAGTAGCAAGCTTAGGCCTAACCGCCACTCGACCACCAGCATGACGAGCGCTATCACGACGGGCGTCACGATAGCCAGTAGCAGTTGGTTTACTATCGCCAGCACATAGTTCAGGTTTTCATCCACACTGCCCAACAGCAGTGCGTTAATATCCCCCGCCCGCGCGGATTGAAGCGTGGTCAACGGCATACTCCGCAGCTGTTCTCCCAGACGCATACGCAGTTCATGGGTCGCCGCCGCAAGCTGCCCACGGTATTCAAACCCTTGACCATACCAGCGCAGTACCAGCGTCAGCAGGCTTAGAATTGTCATGACTGTCAGCCATATCGCGATCTCACGGGCAGCAGCCGCATGGGTGAACGCCGACAGCAGCGGAAACAGGCACGCCAGAGCCAGCCCTTGCATCATCGCTGCCGCCAGTAGGCTCAGGCAGCATCGACGGAACTGGCGGGCTTGCGACCCCGTCACTCGCTCCAGTTGACGGTACGTGTGCCACCATGCAAATAACCGCGTTGTTATGACGGTATGGTTTTTGTTCATCACGCGCGATCTCCTGACCGTCCGTTGCTCGACGATGTGCTGCACGGTGCGTTGCCTAGCGCCCAGTTCTGCGCCTGCTCATAATGCCGCCACAGCGTGCTATAGCGACCTTGCGCAGCCAACAGCGCCTCATGACGGCCAGACTCGCTCAACCGACCGCGATCGAAAACCACAATCTGATCGGCATCACGAATCGTCGACAACCGATGCGCCACCATAATGACCGTTTTCCCCCGCATCAGGACGCCAAGCGCCGCCAGCAGTGCCGCCTCGTTTTCCGGGTCGGCAAACGCCGTGGGTTCGTCCAGTACCAGAATCGGCCGGTTATGCAGTAGCGCCCGCGCAATGGCGATGCGCTGGCGCTGACCGCCGGAAAGGAACTGGCCGCGCTCACCGGCCAGCGTGTCGTAACCCTCCGGTAGCGCCATGATAAAATCGTGCGCCTGCGCCGCCGTCGCGGCGGTAATCACCTCGTCCATACCTTTTTCAGGCAAACCAAGCCGGATGTTATTAGCGATGGTGTCCGCAAACAGGAATGATTCCTGAAACACAAACGACACCTGCTGCATAAGCGTGGCAGTTTGCATCTGTCGGATATCGACGCCGCCAATCAAAATGCGCCCGGCCGTCACATCCCAAAAGCGAGGAATAAGCCGTGCTACGGTGGTTTTACCCGCGCCAGACGCCCCCACCAGCGCCGTAACCGAGCCTGCCGGCACCTGAAAACTGACGTCCTCCAGCACCCAGTCGCTCGCATGTCGGTCGTAGCGGAAACTCACCTGCTCAAAACTCACGCTGGCATCGGCGGGCAAGACACCATTTTCCGCTTCCGGCAGCGGCGACAGCGCCAGCACGTCCTGAATCCGGCTGATACTCAATCGGGTTTTCGCTACCATGTGATTCAGCGCCATCATCGGCATAACGGCCTCCGCCATGCCATTACCGAGCAGCAGCACTGCGACCCACAGGCTGAAATCAAGATCGCCAGAATGATAGAAACCGTAGGCCACCCAGCCCAGTACCAGCAGCGTTGGCAGTGGATTAAGCACGGCGAAAGAGAAACGCGCCGAGAACCCCGCCTGCTGATACCAGCACGTGAGCACATCCAGATAGTGTTCCAGCGCCTGCTGGTAGCGCCCAAACGTTGACGCGCCGGTATCGAAGGTGCGCACCACCGGCATCGCCTGCACAAATTCGATCACGGCGGTACTGACCGCTTCCCGCGCCTGGTTGTAGCGCTGGTTCATCTCACCGGCATTGCGCATCGCCAGCCTCAGCACCACAGCTCCGGCAACCAGCACCAGCAATGCCGCCAACGCTAAACGCCAGTCCAGCCAGAACAGTAACGCCCCCGTACACAGCGGCGCCACAAAAGCACGCGCATAGAGCGGCGTGCTGTCCGCCACAAACAGGTGGAGTGCTTTTACATCGTCCTGCACGATTTTCGCCAGCGAACCAGTGCCCAGGCGCTGCACCTCGCCCAGCGGGATCCGCGCCAACTGTTCCGCCAGCGCGCTGCGAATCTGATTTTCCAGCCGAAACGCAGCATAGTGAGACTGATTAAAAGCCAGCAGACGCAGCAGATAGCTAGCACTCAGGCACAGCACCGCTCCGACCATCGTCAACAGCGGCCATGACGCGGGGTGTAAAATGAGCAGCCGGATACTCCACGTCAGAAAAAGCAGAAATGCGATGCCAGCCAGAACCGACAGCCCCGACAGGCACATCGCCAGACGAACTTGCCCTCTTACGGGGTGCATAATGTGCCAGGCACGGTTCTGTGGCGCAGGATGCGGCATGGCAGCGGATGAACCGTCCTCAACAGCGGAATGTGGCATAGTTTTTCTCTTTTCTCCTTCCCGCACAGCCGCTTACCCGGAACACAAGCAAATCAACTCGACGGCGGCAATAAAGTCAGGAATAATAACTATTCTCAATTGCGTATCTACCCGATTCGAGCCGATTTCTACCCGAATCGGTATGGGATTACCGCCATCAACCGCGTTGCTATGATTGTTCAAGGTTCGGACCGCCCAATGGCCGGATCGTCCGACGACAGCAACCCGTATCTTCAGGAGCCTGCCCATTGAACGCCTCCCCACTGAAAGCCACCAGCGAGCCTGAAGTCACCATTTCGAATTTGATCGCGGAGCTGCACGTCGTACGGCCGGATACCGGTGCGGACTGTAGCCTGCTGCGCGCGACGCTTCAGGAAGGGCTGGATATTCTGGTGTGGCGTGGGCAGTTCCGGCAGCCGACAACCATGCATTTGCACGACGACTGGGGACGCGTCAATTTTTCCTGTTCGTTGCAGGGAGATTCGCAATTTGCACTGAAAGGCGATCGGGGACGGGAGCACGTGCTGAAGCAAGATTCGGGCTGCATTAGCTACACCCCGGACTGTCAGGGCACCTCGTCCTATGCCGGACGGTTTGAAAGCGTCACCGTGTCGCTGAGCCCTGAATTACTGGCTAACTGGGTGCCGGATCTCACCGGTAACCTGCAACAACAGTTGGATTCCGGCCGACTCTGCACCCACTGCGACTGCAATGCCGAAATGCGGGCAACCGCTCAGGTATTAAGCCATGCGCTGTCCAGCCTGACGCACCCGCAGCAGGCCGGTGAAAACCGCCATGCGCCGCTGTGGCTGCTGGGGCAAAGCATGATTCTAGTGAGTCTCGCCGTCGCCGGACATGCCGACGCGGTTCCCCAGCAGGACACGCTCAGCCTGGCCGATCGCCAAAAGCTACTGCGTGCCAAAGATCTGTTGCTGGCGGATCTGTCACAGGCCCCCACTATCGCCATGCTCTCCAGAGAAACCGGATTAAGCGTACTCAAGCTAAAACGCGGGTTCCGCCAGCTCTTCAATAACAGTATCTATGGGCTATTTCAGGCCGAACGTATGCAGGAAGCGCGCCGTCGGCTGTTCGTCACGGGTGCGCCCGTCATGGTGGTTGCCACCGATCTGGGCTATGCCAACGCCAGCCACTTTAGCGCCGCCTTTCAAAAGCAGTTTGGCGTTACGCCTTCTGCTTTCAAGCGCCTGAACATTTAGCAGAAAACCAACGCCCCGTTAATCCCGATGCGGGTACAAATAGACCGGATTCGGGTAGCGTCATAACAGCGAATGATTATCATTTTCTCCATGATAAGCAGGAGAAACTGTCATGCCCGATTCTATTGCAACACCACACCCTTTCCTTGATACACACGCCTGGCCGGTGGTGTTCTTACACATGCCGGAACAGGTGCCCGACGAGGAATCCGCTAACTATATGGCGCAGATCGCTCAACTGTATGCCGCACAAGAACGCTTTGTACTCTGCATGACCGGTGCCGATCTGCCCCATCGTTCCCCCGTCTTTATGAATGCTTACCTCCAGTGGACGCGCGATAACACCAGCCTGCAACAGCAATACTGCGCAGGTGCCATTCGTATCGAAAGCGACGAGGCCAAAAGGCAAAAATACGTGGAATGGGCGGAGAACTGGGCGCAGTCCGGGCAGGCACCGTATGCCTATTTTGTCGTTGCCACCTCGCTTGAAGCACAGGCGCTGGCGCTAACGCTGCTGGATAGCGACAAACCATGACAGACAGCTCGATGACACGCTACCTTCCCTATTGGTGTTTCTATCTTCATCAGGGCATGATCACCGCGCTCATTATGCAAGGCGTGGCGGGCTATTTTCGCCACGCCGGGTTGGATCTAGCGCAGCTAAGCTGGCTGTCGCTGACCTTTCTGCCGTGGATTGCCAAATGCCTCTGGGCGCCGTGGGGCGAGCGTCACGCGCTTCCTCTGCGCGGTAATCCCTATTTAGGCAGTCTGGCGCTGCTCCAGATCGCGATGGCGTCGATGCTGGTCGGGATTGGCATGATTTCACCGGAGCACTCGGTCCTGACTATCGTCATCGCGCTGATGTTATTGGCGCTGCTTTCCGCCAGCCACGATATCTATGCCGATGGCATCACGATTTGTACCACCAGCGCCGCCAGCCGCGCACTGGCGAATACCGCACAGGTCGGCGGCAGCTATCTGGGTATTCTGTTTGGTTCGTATGCGTTCCTGAGCATTGCAGAACAGGCGGGATGGCGAGGTGGCTTCTTCGCGCTGGCAGGGCTGTCGCTGCTGATGCTCATCCTGCCGCTGCGCTATACCCGGCAACCCCAAATTCAGCATCATCCGACTCAGCAAACCGTACGCCCGACGCTCAACCGTCTGACGTTCAACGCGCTCTGGCCGGTATTAGCCTTCACGGCCATTTTCTATCTGGCGATGCGCGGCATGATGGCGCTACAGACCGTCATGCTGATCGACAGACAGCTTAGCCTGAGCCAACTGGGCATCGTCATGACCGTGTACAGCACCGCCGTGAGCGGCGTAGGGATTGTGCTCGCCAACGTCCTGATTCGTCGTATGGGCGCACTGCGCTGCCTGCTGCCCGTGATGGTCACGCACGCGCTACTCGCTATCACGCTAGCCGTCGGCTATCCGCTGTTTGCGCTGAACATGTGGATCGTGCTCTTTGGCGTGGTCAATCTGGCCGCCGCCGTCGGGTTTGTCACGCTATACAACGTCCTGATGGGAGTAGTCAGACCGCATCAGCCTGCATCCGACTATGCGCTGTTCCAATCTACCGATGCCGCTGTCGCCATGATCGTGTCGATTACCGCGCTCCAGTTAGCACATCACACGAACTACCAGACCACGCTGGGCGTGCTGGCCTGCTTCGCCGTCGCCAGCCTGTGGCCCGCCAAACAGCTATCTGTGCGGCTTTCCCGCGTGTTTTCTGACGGTGCTGCACCAGCAATCATAAGCCAGCAAGGGCGGGATTAACAAAACGGAAAAATGGGCAGGCAGCCTACTGTATTCGGGTTGAAATAGACCCGATACGGGTAGATCAAAAAATGCAAACGATTATCATTTAACTTTCATCATTCTCTGTCTTACGCGCTTTCGTACCGTCATAACGCGTGTCGTGATGAAACCGTTGCCTTTGACATCGATTTTAGTTTTTCAGGGATTTCATAATGAAAATAATGCGTCTTTATCCGCTTGCCTTAACCGGCGTATTTCTCTCGTCCTGCGTTTTTGCCGCTCAGGACGATACGCTCGTTGTCTCCGCCAGCAAACAATCGCCCTATTCCGCCTCGGCCAACAACGTCTCTTCCACCGTCGTGACGGCACCGGAGCTGAAAGATGCGGGTGTCACCAGCACTGACAAGCTGACCCGCGTGATGCCCGGCCTGAACCTCGGTAATAACGGCAGCCTGCTGTTCCCCTCGATCTCACTGCGCGGCGTGTCTTCCGCACAGGATTTCTACAGCCCGGCGGTGACGGTCTACGTAGACGGCGTACCGCAGCTCGCCACCAACACCGTGCAGACACTCTCCGATGTGGAAAGCATTGAAATGCTGCGAGGCCCGCAGGGAACGCTGTACGGTAAAAGCGCACAGGGCGGCATTATCAACATCGTGACCCAGCAGCCGGACAGCACGCCGCGCGGCTATGTCGAAGGCGGCGTCGCCAGCCGCGACGGCTATCACGGCAAAATCAACCTCAGCGGCCCCATTCAGGATGGTCTGCTATATGGCAGCGTCACGCTGCTGCGCCAGGTCGATTCAGGCGCGATGACCAACCCCGCGACGGGTAGCGACAACCTCGGCGGGACAAAATCCAGCGTCGGAAATCTTCGGCTGCGACTGGCTCCCGAAGGCCAACCGTGGGAAACCAGTCTGGCACTAACGGAAGACTGCACGCGCGCCACACAGGATACCTATCTGCCGTTTGGCGATGCGAAAAACCGGACGCTGGAGATCGCCGCGGGCGCACCCGATCCTAAACTGCGCCGCTGCACGCACAGCCAGTCACTAAGCGGAAAATACACCACCGATAACTGGATCTTCAGCCTGATCGGCGCATGGCAGCAGCAGAATTATGACCGCACCTTCCCGAACGGTACGCTGATTGCCGACATGCCGGAGCGCTGGAATCAGGACGTGCAGGAACTGCGTGCGGCGACACACGGCGCAGGCCGCACGGTAGATATGGTGTTCGGCCTTTACCGACAGAACACACGTCAGAAACTCGATCTGACCTACATTCAGACAGGTTCTCCGTTTATGAAAAGCAATGCCAATACGTCAACGGAGACGTTAGCCGCCTACAGCGATCTGACCTGGCACCTGACCGACCGTATCGATCTGGGCGGCGGGCTGCGCGTATCGCACGATAAAGCCGAAACCCGTTACCGCCAGCAGTTCTCCGGCATGAACGTGGGCGACAGCAATAGCGTCGATGACGATCAGGTACTGGGACAGCTCTCCGCCAGCTACCTGCTGAATAATGACTGGCGTGTCTATACCCGCGTCGCACAGGGCTACAAGCCAACTGGCTTTAACTATTCGCCTGCTGCTGGCACGCAGGCTATTCCGTATAGTGCGGAGAAATCGATTAACTATGAAATCGGCTCGCGCTATCAGAGTGGCGATGTGCAACTTCAGGGCGCGGTCTTCCACACCCATACGCGTGATATGCAGCTGTATTCCGGCCCGGTCGGTATGCAAACGCTTAGCAATGCAGGCCGCGCCGACGCCAGCGGCGTAGAGATGATGCTGAAGTGGCAATTCGTTCCCAACTGGTCATGGGATATCAACGGTACTTATGTCCGTTCTGAATTTACGGGCGATAGTGAGAGCTATCAGGATAAACGCGTCCCCTTCGTCCCGCGCTACGGTGCCGGCACCAGCCTGAACGGATTGATTGATACCTCGTTCGGCGCGTTAATGCCACGTCTGGCCTTCAACGTGGTAGGGCCGCACTACTTCGACGGCGACAACGCGCTGCGTCAGGGCACCTATACCACAACCGACCTGCGCCTCAGTTGGCAGGCGACCGACCGGGTGAATATCGCCGGCTATGTGGATAACGTCTTCGACCGCCGCTATCGCACCTTTGGCTTCATGAGCGACACATCGGGCTACGCACAGGTCAACGAAGGTCGAACCGTTGGCGTGGACGTGCGGGTCGACTTGTTCTGATTCCTGTCGTTTTCTCGCTGCCTTTTAATCACATTGCTATGCAGGTTAAAAGGCAGCGTCGCGTGCTATTCCACCACCGCTCTCTCTTACAATCCCTTACCGATTAGCCCTTCTCCTTTCACCAAAGTCATATTAATGACATCGCAGCGGCCCCATACTGACTTGTCACTGACTGATCATGCCCCGTTTTTCCCTGCTACTTAGCGCTTGGTGCGCCTGCCGGAGACCCGTCATGAAACGCAACACGATCTTGATATTCACTGTTTCTGCCATCATTTTACTCGCAGCGGCCGCGACAATAGGGTGGAAGGTTAGCCGGGGAAACAGCAATGCACTGTGGGAGATCGTCAGCGAACAGTGCGTGCCCAATCAGCAGCGTAATGGCAATTCCGCGCCCTGTCTGGAAGTCAATCTGGCAGAAGGTTACGTGCTTTTTGATGACAGAAACGGCCCCTATCATGACCTGCTGCTTCCAACGGATAAAATCAGCGGTATAGAAAGCCCTGAACTCTTACAGCAAAACACACCCAATTTTTTTATGCAGGCATGGGACAGACGCGGCCATCTGTCGCACGAAGCGGGTAAACCGATCAAAGATGATTATCTTTCGCTGGCGATTAACTCGCGCTACGGCCGCACGCAAAACCAGCTGCATATCCACATTGCCTGCCTGCGCCCGGAAATTTATCAGACGTTGAACCAGCAGTTTTCAACGCTCTCTGCCGACTGGAAAACGCTGCCAGTGAAAATTAACGGACACGTCTATCTGGCAAAAACGCTCACGGCGAACGAACTGACGCAAAGCGATCCGTTCAAAACACTCGATCGCTACGCCCAGCAGCGGAATGAATCTATCGGCAAATACGGCCTCGCAATGGTCTCCACGCCAGCCGGCGAAAAGGTGCTGCTCGCCAGCGGTCTTGACGTGTTCAATATGAGCCTCGGATCGGTGGAAGAAATTCAGGACTTTTCCTGTGCGCTGGCGAAATAGCCGCTGGCCGCGTCAGACGGCGGCCTGAAGACCGTTAGCAATCAATTCGCTATAACTTATGACTTTTTGTTCATTGCGTTGCCAGCCAACCTCCGCCTAAAAAGTGGGGAAAATCGATAGGTTAGGTAGCTGCAACATGCATCTGGATTTACGGCAATTACGCAATTTTCTTGCGCTGGCCGAACATGGGAGTTTTGTACAGGCCGCAGAAGCCGTCTGTTTGTCACAGTCGGCATTCAGCCGCAGCATTCAGGCGCTGGAACAAACGATGGGACATCCGCTTATCGATCGTCAGAGCCGTCGCTTTGCGCTGACGTGGCAAGGTAATACGCTGCTGCCGTTTGCCCGACGCATGCAGGAGTTGTCCTGGGAGCTGATGACCGACATGCGGCAGATCAGCGAGGCGCAGGAAGGTGAACTGACGTTTGGTTGTGGCCCCGCCCCCTCGACCACGCTGATCCCCAAGGCGGTCGCACATTTCCATGCCCTTCGCCCACGCGCCAGAGTTACCTACAGCGTGGATAACTGGCAGTCTCTGCGTGAGCGACTGCTGGCCGACGAATGGCCTTTTATCGTTGCCGATACCTGGCAGGCCGAAATGGAAACCCATCTCCACGTGCAGCCATTAAGCCGGCAGCGCTGCTTCTTTATCTGCCACTCTTCACACCCGCTGGCACAGCAGGCAACCGTGACGCCGGACGATTTGCTGCGCTTTCCTCTCGCCTCCCCTTTTATGCCCGTCGGTATGCGCAAGGTGCTGGCCGCCTTAACTCGCCAGCCCGATTATCGACCGCAAATTCAGTGTGACCATATCTATTCCGTGTTCAGTATCCTGCGACATACGCAGGCCATCAGCTTCGCCAGTGAGGATGGCTTCGCACTGGGACGATTAAGCCACCAGTTGGTAGAAATTCCGCTGACGGGAACACCGCCGGAGTGGGGAAACATGCAAACCCGTTTCGGCATTGTCACCTGTTTGCAGAGAGCGCTACCGCCGCTGGCTGAACTGATGATTGAAACCATACTGGCGCAGGACAAACTGCGCTCACCCGCTCCGCCACTGCCGACCCTGTGAGCGCCTACGTGGTTATTTCGCAGGATTGCCGCTGGCGTCATACACCGGCCAATTTGACTCCAGTCCTTTGGCCTTCAATGCCCGATCGGCAAACTCGCCAGCAAACCAGTCGCTGGCTGAAAACGAGTTGCGAATAAGTCCGGCGGCTTTCGCCCGCTCGATGCTGTCCTGTAAACTGCTCAGCAGGAACGGATCGAGGCGTGGCGAGCTTTGAAACGGGAGATCTTCCGCTTTCAGCTCTTCCTGAAAGATCGCCTGCGGAATCTGGCTCTGCTCTGCCATTAGCGCGGTATAGTCCGGCAGGTGCTGCGCCTCGCCGATCCACTGCGCATTGTCCACCAGCACATTCACCAGTTGCTGCGTCGTGCCTGGGTAGCGGTCGATAAAATCCTGCGTCGCCAGCACCGCAGCCTGCGTGGTATTCGCCCAGCCCAGTGCCCGGCTGGTGGTCACAATATTGATGCCCTGCTTACGCAACGCCAGCAGGGAGACGCCGCCCCATACTGCATCCACGCGTCTGGCTGCGAGCGCCGCTTTGCCCGCCGTCCAGTCCAGATTGATGACCCGCACGTCGCGCTCATTGAGTCCAACGCTTTTAATCGCGCGCTCAAACGACAGCTGATCGGCCGTTCCCTTGTAGACTGCAATCCGCTTACCGCGTAAATCTTCAATGCGTTGAATACCCGATTCCGGCGTCGCCGCCAGATAAGAATTAGCGCCGCGCGATCCCACCAGCACCCGCGTCGGCAATCCCCCCGCCCGACCAATAATGGCCGCCAGATCGCCCAAATACACCACATCCAACTGCTTATTCGCCAGCGCCTCATTGACCGCCGGGCCCGCGCCTTTAAAGAACGACCACTGAATTTTGATACCCTGCGGTTCAAATTCTTTCTCCAGTTGCTTTTGAATATGCGCCAACCCCAACGGCCCGCGGATAAAGGGTTTGCTGCCCGCGCTTTGGTCCGGCAAACCAATGCGAATCTCCGTCGGCTTCTGTGCATCCTGCGGAGCAGTGTCGTTCGCCTGAACGGTCGATGCCATTAGCGCCGTGCTCATCAGCAGAGCAATGCCCATGAGCTTATGCAGCCCCTGTCGCCAGCGAGGATGGAGAGTTACCGATAAAAGAGTTATCGATGGGATTGATGGTTGGTGCATACGGTTTTCCTCAATAATTTGTTTCATCTGCCATGAAAACTAACGAACCGTCTGCATCAGGCTTAAATAACATTTACAGGTTTGTTCAGCGGAAAAAAGCATAAATCAGCGCTGGCGGGCGTGGGCTGCGCATATGCATTTCTTGCACGGCGGCCATCGTTTTATTGCATTGGCGTTCAAGGCTGAAACCTGTTTTTTATTCCCTATTCATCCAGCCGTGATGCTTTCGTGGAATAAAATGAATAAGTCGATACTGCTGAAAAAAAACGCGAACGTCTGGCCTGCTCTGCCAATTGCGCGGGTCTATTCTCTTGTCATGTCAATAGTCGTGTCGCTTGTAGTACCACTCATCGTGCCGCTGGCACTGCTGGCGCTGTGGTATATCAGCACCCACTACGGCTGGATGCCCGCCCAGATTCTCCCTGCCCCCAACGTCGTCGCTAACACCGCCGTCGAACTCTGGCACCACGATCTCCTGCCACAGCTCTTTATCAGCCTGCAACGGTTGGCCAGCGGTCTGCTGGCTGGCGTACTGGCGGGAACGCTGCTCGGTGCGCTCATGGGGGCTTCGCGCCGCGCCGAACATTTGCTGCATCCGACGGTATACGCGCTGGCACAGATCCCGACGCTGGGCTGGATCCCGCTATTTATGGTGCTGTTTGGCATTGATGACGGCTTAAAACTTGCTGTCATCATTAAGGCGGTAATTATCCCGGTGACGCTGCATACGCAAACGGGCGTGCGCAACGTGCCGTATGCACTACAGGAAGTCGCCCGCACTCTGCGCCTGCCGTGGCATCAGCGCCTCATCAAATTAACGTTGCCTGCCACGCTCCCCACCTGGCTAACCGGCTTACGACTGGCGCTTTCGCAGGCATGGGTATCGCTGATTGTGGTCGAACTGCTGGCGTCGTCTCAGGGCATTGGCTACCTGCTGGTATGGGGACGCCAGCTGTTTCAACTGGATATCGTGTTTGTCTGCATCGCCGTGATAGGGCTGGCAGGGCTGACGATGGAGTGGACAATCAATCAGTTGGAACGTCGTCTGGTCTTCTGGCCACACCCGCCGCTCAGTCGCTTAACCGTTGCACCGTCTCGCCGCTTATCCGCACTGGTTTTACCGTTCCTGCTTCTGCTGTTCTGGCAACAGTCCAGCCGTTTTGGCTGGATCGATCCGTTACTCCTACCACCACCCGCAGACGTGTGGCACATGTTGCTGCAAGGCATGCGTGACGGTTCACTCACCGAGGCGATGCAGGCCAGCCTGACTCGCGCGCTCGCCGGTGCGGTATGCGGCATTGTTGCTGGCCTCATAGGTGGCGTACTACTGGGGCTAAACGCCACCAGCGACGCCCTTTTTACGCCCACGGTCGCGACGCTGCGTCAGATCGCACTGTTTGCCTGGCTACCGCTGCTGACCGCCTGGGTTGGCAACGATGAAGCCGGGAAAATCACCTTTGTCGCTCTGGCCTCCTTCTTCCCCATGCTGGTAGCCAGCCATCGCGGTATCCGCCAGCGTTCGCAGGCCTTACAGGAAGTCGCACAGGTGTTACAGCTCCGTCTCTCAACTCGTCTGAGGGTGCTGATTCTGCCGGGTGCTGCCCCCGCCATCTTTGCGGGTTTACGTCTGTCGCTGATTTACGCCTGGCTTGGCACCATCGGCGCGGAATATTTCATGTCATCCGGCACGGGAATCGGCAGCCTGATGATCAACGCCCAACAGTTACTGGATATGCCCCTGATTATCAGCGGCATGCTGTTGATTGGATTAACGGGCGCGGTGCTCGACCGCGTTGGATTAGGTCTGGAACAGCGGATGACGCGCTGGCGTTCCGCAGGAGAAATCGCATGACGTCCACTCCCCTTAATGTGCCACCACCGGTGGTGCAGTTCGATCGCCTGCGTAAACAGTTTCGCGTGCAGGGCGAAGCGCTGACGGTGATTGATGATTTTTCCCTATCGATTCACAGCGGTGAACTGGTCGCCATTGTCGGCAGCAGCGGCTGCGGCAAATCTACACTGTTACGTATGTTGGTCGGTCTGGACAACGACTATCAGGGACGCGTACTGGTTGAAGGGCAAACCGTGCGCGGTATCGGGCGCGAGCGCGGCATGGTGTTTCAGGAACCGCGTCTGTTTCCGTGGCTGACGGTACGGCAAAATATCGCGCTTGGGCTGGCGAATGAGGCGATCGATAGCAAAGAGCGGAAACGCCTGATCGACCACTTTATTCAGCTTGTGCACTTGCAGGATTTTGCCGACGCCCTACCCGCCCAGCTCTCCGGCGGCATGGCGCAGCGTGTCGCGATCGCGCGAGGTCTGGTCGCCAACCCACGCATCCTGATGCTGGATGAGCCTTTTGGTGCGCTGGATGCGCTAACGCGTCAGCAGATGCAGCAGGAGCTGCGCCGTATTCATCAGGCGGAGGGCACCACCACGCTGCTGGTCACCCACGACGTCGAAGAAGCCGTCTATCTCGCCGATCGCGTCGTCGTACTGGCACCGCGACCGGGTCGTATCCGCCAGATTGCGACAATTTCGCTGCCGCATCCGCGCCAGCGTGATAGCCAAGATTTTCACCAGCAGTGCAGCCAGTTGCTCGCACTGCTGACGCAGCCCGCCGATACCGCGGCCGCTTTCTCTTCACTGAACTCATAAATACTGGAGCACCATTATGGGACACCCTTCCGTCTACCCGACCGGCACGACGATTTACAACCCGGAAAAAGCCTGGGGCGGCTACACCGTCTTTCAGGCGCTGGAGCGCGGCGCGGTGCTGGTAGATATGAACGGCACCGAATTACGCCTGTGGGAAGGCTTGCACGGTTTTCCCAACAAGATCCTGCCCGGCGGTTACATCCTCGGGCACAGCGGTGAACGCGATTCACGCTACGGCATGCAGGACATGGTCGATCTGATTCAGGTGGACTGGGACGGCAACGTCGTCTGGAAATTCAACGGCTATGAACACATTACCGATCCCGATCTCCCACCAGAATGGATGGCGCGCGTCCATCATGACTACCAGCGCAGCGGCAATCCGGTCGGCTATTACGCACCGGGACAAGAGCCGCAGTCGATTGGCGGCAACACGCTACTGCTGGCGCATACCAATCTACATAACGAAAGGATCAGCGACAAACTGCTGCTCGACGACACCATTATCGAGGTGGACTGGGAAGGTAACATCTTATGGGAATGGCGTTGCAGCGATCATTTTGACGAGTTGGGCTTTGACGACGATGCGAAAACCGCGCTGTACAACAATCCTAACCTGCGTAAAAGCGGCGGCGGGATGGGCGACTGGATGCACATCAACTCCATGTCGGCACTCGGCTCCAATCCGTGGTTCGATCAGGGCGATACTCGTTTCCATCCGGATAACATTATCTGGGACGCCCGTGAGTCCAACATCATCGCCATCATCGACAAGCAAAGCGGCAATATCGTCTGGCAGCTTGGCCCGAATTACAACACGCCGGAACTCAAACACATTGGCTGGATTATCGGCCAGCATCACGCGCATATGATCCCCGCAGGCTTGCCGGGCGCGGGCAATATTCTGGTGTTTGATAACGGCGGCTGGGCAGGCTACGGCGCCCCCAATCCGGCCTCGGCCGACGGCGTGAAAAACGCCTGGCGTGACTATTCGCGCGTGCTAGAAATCAACCCGGTGACGCTGGATATTGTCTGGCGCTATTCGCCCTACGAAGCAGGCATTCCACACCCGACCGACGCTTTTCGTTTTTACAGCCCGTACATCAGTAATATCCAGCGCCTGCCGAACGGCAATACACTGATTAACGAAGGTGCCAATGGTCGACTCTTTGAAGTCACCGTCGATCATGAGATTGTCTGGGAGTTTATTTCCCCGTATTGGGGCAAGACGGTGAATACCAACATGCTGTATCGCGCTTACCGCGTGCCCTACGAGTGGGTGCCACAGTTGCCGCGTCCACAGGAAACGCCAGTGATCGCCCCCGATAACACTCAGCTACGTCAACCGGGAGCCGCCGCCCCCGGCTTCGCCAGCGTCATTCGTATTGAGGGCACGCGCCCCTACAAAAAGAGCGGCGATGCCCTGTGCGTCGCAACCGACAGCGAAGACCTCAAGCGCAGCCCGAAGCTCTTTGTCGTCAACCGCGAGCGCTTTGCTTCAGTGACCGCTGACGACTGGCCTGAACTGGCAGCCCAACAAGATCCACAGTTGCTGCTGGTCGGCGCGGAGCGCTGCGTCCACTGCAAAAGCCTCTACCGCCAGTTGGAAACGATTCTGGATAACGAGGAATATCGCCACTTACCGAGCCATTATCTGGACGCCGATCATCACATTACCCTGGCGGAGAAACTGGCGGTCAGAACGTTACCGACCCTGCTATGGTTCGAAAACGGTGAAGAGCTTGCTCGCTTGAGCGGCGCACAGCAACCCGAACGCCTACGCCAGTGGCTGGCCGCACAGCAACGCTAACCCCCCGCTGAATGCGATCTCGCTTCCAGTGAGATCGCTCTATCCACATTGATTTCTACGCACGAGCACATCTTATGATGGTTTCTTCATCATCCGGCTTAAAAAATTATTCAGCGGTGAACGTGGCCGCCGAGTGAGCGGCATCGATGCGCCAATTTATACGCGCTGGATCACATTTCCTTTGCATCACTTCGTTGTAATTTGTTATGTTATTACATATCGATTTACATCAACCGTATACGTTAGCCATGATTAACTGGAACAGACACACAGACGCCATTCTTCAGGTGGAGGACCTTAGCCTGTCTATGGGTGGCGAAACCAAAGTCAGCGATATCAGTTTTACGCTGTTCGCGGGTGAACGTGTCTGTTTACTCGGCGCATCCGGTTCCGGTAAATCCCTCACCGCCAAAGCAGTCATCGGCACGCCGCCAGCGGGTTGTCAGGTTAGTGGTAGCATTCGGGTCAATGGCGAAGAGGTGGGTCAGTTGAAAGCGCTGGCCCGCCCGCAGACTGGCCGCGTCTCTGCCGTGTTCCAGGATTCGGCAACGGCGCTGAATCCCCTTATGCCGTTAGGAAAGCAGCTGTCACTGGCGTTGAAAACCACCTCTTCCGCAGAGCTTTCAGCGCTCCTTAGCGCCATGCAGTTGGATGATATCCCCAACCTGCTGCAACGCTATCCCGCCGAATTGTCCGGCGGACAGCGTCAGCGCATTTGTATTACCCTTGCGCTGCTCGGCAAGACGCGTCTGCTGGTGGCGGACGAACCCACCACCGCGCTTGATGTCATTACCCAGCAGCAGGTATTGCAAGTCTTACAGGAACGTAGCGCGCAGCCAGATGCCCCCGCCCTGTTGTTTATTACACATGATATCGCTGTCGCCGCCCAGCTCTGCCAACGCGGACTGGTGATGGAGAACGGGCAGATCGTGGAATCCGGCAGTATGCTGCAACTGCTGAATGCACCACAGCAACCGTATACCCGCAGTCTGGTCGCTGCCGCACGTCGCGCTGACACGCTTTTATCCGACAATGTGTTACTGGCAAATGTACGACCTTCAGCCACTGTCGGAGCGCTCGCTGGATGAACCACCACCTGCATGCGGTTCCCACACCGTTTTTAAGCCTCGAACATGTCAGCCGCTATCGTCAGACGTCACGTTTACCGTGGCAAAAGGCCAATCCTGCCAGTGCGATTTTTCATGACCTGTCGCTGGCGATGCAACAGCATGAACGCGTCGGGCTGGTTGGTGCGTCCGGCTGCGGTAAATCCACGCTGCTAAAAACGCTGCTCGCGCTTGAAGCGCCGGAGCGTGGCGCCGTGTACTGCGACGGCAACCTGATTAAACCGGGATCGGTACGTTCGCTGCTCTGGTATCGCCGCCGCGTTCAGTATATTCCGCAGGATCCGGCGGGCTCGCTTGCACCGCATCAGCGCGTTGCCGATCTCCTCATCGAGCCGCTGAAACGGCTCCGTCCTGATGAAAACCGACATGTTAATGGGAAGAATTCGACCCGCCTGCGTGAAGTCATGGATCAGGTCGGGCTAAGCGCCACGCTTCTGGACAAGGTCGCCGGACAGCTTTCCGGTGGGCAGGCACAGCGCGTCGCGCTGGCACGAGCGCTGATGATTCAACCCGAATTTTTACTGGCGGATGAACCCGTCAGCGGCCTGGATTTGCCGCTACGTGAACAGATTAAAGCCCTGCTTCAACAGGTCACAGAACAAAACAAGATGGGCTTACTGATGGTGTCGCACGACATTTCCATGCTCGCTGGCCTATGCGACAGAATGCTGGTCATGGACAGCGGATGCATCATTGAAGATCGCCCCACCGCCGAGGTGCTGGCGTCACCGCAACAGGCGCACACGGCCCGTCTGTTGCAGGCCGTGCCCGCGCTGTCGACGTCTGGCTATTAGCTCGCCGAAAACATTCTTTTTACAATAAAATACCGCGTCAATAACACATTTTCCCATAACGGGCTTTTTTATAACGACTTTTCTTATAACGGACCATGACATGTCAGACCTAACCGCCAGCCGCACGCCGCGACCTTACCCTCCGTTGCTTCTGGGCAGCCAGCTTGTTTTCAACATTGGCTTTTATGCCGTCGTGCCGTTTCTGGCGATTTTCCTGCGTGACGACATGCTGCTTTCCGGCTGGGCTATCGGGCTGGTGATTGGCTTACGCACCTTTTCTCAACAGGGCATGTTTTTAGTCGGCGGCGCGCTGGCTGACCGCTTTGGCGCACGCGTAATTATCCTGTGCGGCTGTGTCGTGCGCATCAGCGGTTATCTCCTGCTGGCGCTGGGCGATTCGCTGTGGCCGATTATTCTCGGTGCCTGCCTGACCGGCGTCGGCGGAGCCCTGTTCTCTCCCGCGATTGAAGCATTAATGGCGCAAGCCGGTACGCAAAGTGAAAAAGAGGGAAAACGCAGCCGCTCCGAGTGGTTCGCCCTGTTTGCGATTTGCGGCGAGCTAGGCGCGGTGTTGGGTCCCCTGCTGGGCTCGGTACTGGCTGGATACGGATTCCAGCGCGTGGCGCTCGCTGGCGCGGGCGTCTTTGTCATCGCGCTCATCGTCCTGTTTTTCAGCCTGCCGCCGACGCAGCGCAATCAGGGTGAACTACATATCGCCCCATGGTGGGAGACTTTCCGCCAGCGGCGCTTTGTGGCGTTCATCATTGCCTACAGCGCTTACCTGTTCAGCTACAACCAGCTTTATCTGGCGCTGCCGGTTGAACTGCACCGCTCCGGCAGCAGTGAGAAAGACCTCGGCCCTTTGTTTGTTCTGGCTTCCCTGCTGGTGATCGGATTACAGCTTCCGCTGGCGCGTTTTGCCCGCCGGGTTGGTGCAGCACGCATGCTGCCATTGGGCTTCGCACTGCTATCTGCCTCGTTCCTTAGTGTCGCCCTGTTTGCTTCCAGCACGCCGCCAGAAGGGTGGCAGCGCCTGCTTCCGGCTATCTCCTTGATTACCCTGTTAACGCTGGGACAGATGTTAATCGTCCCCGTTGGCATGGATCTCATCCCGCGTTTTGCCAACAACCAGAATCTGGGGGCGCACTATGGCGCGCTGGCATCGATGGGCGGCATTGCTGTTCTGGTCGGCAACTTTGTACTCGGTAGCCAGCTCGACCGTGCGCTGACGCCATCGCCACAGGCTGCCATTCCATGGGTACTGCTCGCCGCGGTGCCACTGTGCAGTTCGCTGGCGATGATGGTCATCTGCCGCCCGTTTAAATCCGCTTCAACCGTGAATGAATAAGGACAGATTGATGAATATGCGTAATCGCCTGTGGCCCGTTTCTGGCTTGCTATCAGCCACGCTGCTGCTGTCAGGTTGCTTCAACGAGCCGGAGGAAAATCACACCTCGCATCATGACGGTCGAATCAAACTGGCGATGCTTCAACCACCGCGCTCCGGCCTGACGCCGCTGAGCGATGATGCCTTTAAGCTGTCGCGCTGGAGCACGGCAGAAACGCTAGTGGTGCTCGACAAGCTCGGCGAAGCCCAGCCCGCGCTGGCGACAACATGGAAGCAGATCGATGATAAATCCTGGCGTTTTGAGCTGCGTCCCAACGTCCATTTTCATGATAACACCACGTTAAACGCCGCGACGGTGGTCAACTCGCTCACCGTCGCATCCACCGCGGCTCCCAAGCCACGCATTCTGGACGGCGTGCAGCTAACGGTAAAAGCCGATGGCGATAATGCCGTGATTGTCTCCACCGCTAAAGCGGACCCGCTGCTGCCTCAACGTTTATCCAGCCCACAGCTAGCGATTATGTCTACTCATGCCTACGGCCAGAATGGCGTCGTTAACCCGGTCAATACCGGAAGCGGCCCGTTTGTTCTGCGTAGCGTTACTGGCACCAGCAGCGCGGTGTTAGATAGATTCGACGGTTACTGGGGTGAAAAAGCGCAGGCCAGCGGAATCGACGTCAGCTTTGTCTCTGACGGTGCGGCGCGTGCGGCCGCATTACGTACCGGCACGGCAGACATTGTCGAAGCCATTCCGGTTTCTCAGGCACCGCTGTTGGATCAATCGCTGGTGCATGAAGTCCCGATGCCGCGTACCAACACACTGTATCTGAATACGCGCCACGGCGTGATGCAAGATCCCGCGATGCGTGCCGCCGTGCGTGATGCCATCAATCGCCAACAGCTGGTGGATAACGTCTATGAGAAACGCGCCGACATCGCGCAGGGTCTGCTAGGCCCTGCGTTGCCGTGGGCGGCAGAACTGCGCCAGCCAGTAGCGAATCCGGTCAAAGCCGGTACGCCTGCGGGGGCGACTATCACGCTGGCAACCTTCAGCGATCGCGCCGAGCTGCCTGAGGTGGCAGTCTATCTGGCACAGCAGCTTACCGCCGCCGGATTTACGGTGAAACAGGTGGTACGTGAGTATGCGCAGATTGAGTCCGACGCGCTGGCTGGCAAGTTTGACGCCTTTATTTTATCCCGCGCGACGGTGCTGGATTCCGGCGATCCGGTGGCTTATCTGTATAGCGATTTTGCCTGCGAAGGGTCATTCAACATCGCTCAGCTGTGCCGCCCGGAAATCGATCAGGCGTTACAAAAAGCGGCTGCGATTCCTGCGGGCGTTGCACGCCGTCAGGCCATCATGCAGGCTGAAAATCTGATCCTTGCCAGCGATGCTGCGATCCCGATGCTGCATGAGCGCGTCATTCAGGGTGAAAGTGCGCAGGTAAAAGACGCCCTGCGCGACCCGCGTGAACGCACGCTGATTAACGCCGCCACGCATATTGCTACCGACGCGAAATAACGGGTAACACGCCCAGCAACCAGAAAGATGACGAGTTTATGAGCGAACCGCTGTATTGCCGCACCTGTGCAACCATCAACCAGACGCAACGCCCGCGATACGGCATGCTGATTCCGCTGTTGTCACGGCTGCTGACGCTGGCGGGGATCGTGGTGCTGATTGGTATGTTGCCGTGGTTGTCCGGTCAAGATCCGGCGCTGGCGCTGCTACGTGCTCGTTCCGGCGAGCAGGAAGCGACGGCGGAAACGCTAAATGCCATTCGTCACTCTCTCGGGCTGGATCAGGGCCCGCTGCAATTGCTGTTGAACTGGCTGGCGGGTCTGTTACACGGCGATGCAGGCAATTCCTGGGTGTCTGGCCGACCTGTCCTTCCGGGGATGTTGCAGGCGGCAGGCGTATCGCTCACGCTGATGGCCTCTTCAGCGCTGGTGGCCTTCACACTGGCTGCCGTGTTGTGCGCCCCAACCTTTCGGCAGGGATTACGTGGTCAGGTTCATCGTTCAGGCGGTCTGTTTGCCGCCTTATTTACCGCACTGCCTGAATTTCTGCTGGCGTCGTTTCTGCTGATCGTCGGCGCCGTCTGGCTACAGTGGTTTCCGCCCTATGGCTGGCTGGGCTTACACTACGCGGTGCTGCCGTCGCTGGCACTCGGTATTCCGGCAGGTGGCTACCTTGGCCGAATTATTGCCGACGCACTCTCCGCCACGTTCAGCGAAAACTGGCTCACCACCTGGAGCGTGGCGGGCGTGAGCCGTCGTCATGTCGCACTGGCGGTGCTGAAGCGCACATTGCCCAGCGTGATGCCGCTGGTCGGGCTGGTGCTGGTTTCGTTAACCGGCGGAGCCATCGCCGTCGAAAAAGTATTCGCGATTCCCGGTCTGGGACGTGCGACGCTGGGTGCCGCAGCCGCACAGGATCTGCCCGCTTTGCAGGTCGGCGTGTTGATTCTTTTACTCATCGCGTCACTGGCGGGTATCGCCGCCAGCGGCGTACGGCTGCTGATTCTCGGACGCGCGCTGCGGAGCGGCGCGATGCCCGTGCCGGAAGAACGTGGTAGCCCCGTGTCTCGCCATGCCATCTGGCTACCGGTTATCTGCGTGCTACTGCTGGCGCTGCTGTTGCTGGCTGGCTTGCCGCGCGATCCCTATACGTCCGCTTTTCTGCGCCTGCAACCGCCGTCGTTGCTGCTGCCTTTTGGCGCAGACGCGATGGGGCGTGACTTGCTGGCGCGCGTCGCACACGGCACGCTAAATACCTGTCTACTGGCACTGGTAGTCTCGCTGGCCTGTCTGGCAATAGGCCTGCTGGTTGGGCTGTTCCCACGCCTACTCACCGGCCCGATTGAAGTGACCAACGCCCTGCCGCCGGTGATTGCCGGGTTGCTGGTTGCCGCCGTCAATGGCCCGACGGCAACGGGCGCGGCGATTGCCGTGATTGCTGTCAGTTGGGCACCGCTGGCTGCCCACACGGCGGCGCTGGTCGCCGAAATTAATGCGCGCCCTTATATTCGCATGCTGCCGATTCTCGGCGTGGGCCCGATACGGCGCAGTCTGCTCTATGTTCTGCCTGCGCTGATTGGGCCACTCTTTCGTCACGCCATGCTGCGATTGCCCGGCATCGCGCTGGCGCTGGCATCGCTCGGCTTCTTAGGTCTGGGTGCCTCACCGCCGACACCAGAATGGGGACGCGTGCTGGCAGAAGGAATGCCGTATATCGAACGTGCCTTCTGGGGCGTGCTGTCACCGGCGGCCGCACTCGGCGTGTTGTCGATACTGGCCGTGAGCGCGGCGAATCTTTCCGGTCGCCACAAGCACTAATCTATCGAGGGACGCCGCCTAAGCGCTGGCTTATCTTCACGCTCACAGCCCCGCCAGATTTCACGATGGCGGGGCTGGGCATCTTCAGTTACGCTGTGAGCTAACCTCTGCCGAAGTACAGAATTTAAAGGAGAGAATATGCATAACAGCGGAGCCCACGTCAGTCTTACCGTCACTCAGACTCTGGATAAACTGGAAGCGCTGTATGATGACGCCGTCTCAGCGCTGCGCGACGCCATCGGGGACTTCATCAATGATGGCACCCTGCCCGATGCCAACGCGCGCGCGGCGGGATTATTTTCCTACCCGGCTCTGCGCGTCAGTTGGAGCGGCAATTCGACCGGCCATCCCCGCCATCGCGCCTATGGACGTTTCACCCATCCCGGCAGCTACTCTACCACCGTGACCCGCCCGGCATTCCTGCGCGCTTATCTGGCGGAACAGCTGGCGCTGCTGGAGGGGGATTATGATGTCACCATTGACGTCAGCCCGTCACAGCAGGAAATTCCGTTCCCCTACGTGCTCGACGGTTCCGATCTGATTCTTGACCGCTCCATGAGCGCGGGCATCGCCAAACATTTCCCCACCACTGAACTGTCACAGATTGGAGACGAGACGGCCGACGGGCTGTTTCATGCCACCACCACATCGCCGCTGTCGCACTTCGACGCCCTGCGCACTGATTTCTCGCTGGCGCGGCTTCGACACTACACCGGCACGCCGGTGGAACATATTCAGCCGTTCATCCTCTTCACCAACTACACCCGTTATGTCGATGAGTTTGTACGCTGGGCGTGTGCGCAGATTGCCGATCCCGATAGTCCCTATGAGGCGCTATCCTGCGCGGGCGGTATCTACATCACCGCCGAAACACCGAACCCAGAGCAGACGGTGTCCGATCTGGCCTGGAAGAACCATCAGATGCCTGCCTATCACCTTATCCCCCGTCAGGGTAAAGGGATTACGATGGTCAACATTGGCGTCGGGCCATCCAATGCGAAAACCATCTGCGATCACCTTGCGGTGATGCGTCCGCATGCCTGGCTGATGATCGGCCACTGCGGCGGCCTGCGCGAGAGTCAGTCCATCGGTGATTATGTGCTGGCGCACGCTTACCTACGTGACGATCACGTACTGGACGCCGTATTGCCGCCTGACATCCCGATTCCCAGTATCGCCGAAGTGCAGCGCGCGCTGTACGACGCCACCAAAATGGTCAGCGGCATGCCGGGAGAAGAAGTTAAGCAGCGCCTGCGTACCGGCACGGTGGTTACCACCGACGATCGCAACTGGGAACTCCGCTACGCGGCCTCCGCCCTGCGCTTTAACCTCAGTCGTGCCGTCGCTGTAGATATGGAAAGTGCGACGATTGCCGCGCAGGGGTATCGTTTCCGCGTGCCTTACGGCACGCTGCTGTGCGTCTCGGATAAGCCGTTACACGGTGAAATCAAGCTGCCGGGACAGGCGAACCGTTTCTATGAAGGGGCGATTTCGGAGCATTTGCAAATTGGCATTTGCACTATCGATCTGCTGCGGGCGGAAAGTGACAAACTGCACTCGCGCAAACTGCGCACCTTTAACGAACCGCCGTTCCGTTAATCGCATGACGTTGTTCAGACAGCCGACGCTATTCGGGTGGTCGGCTGCTCTGGCGCGGCGAAATACGTTATGTTATAACAAACCAAACTCCATAGCGGATAAGCCCGATGAAAAAAGGTCTGTCATTTCTGTTTCTTTCCCTCGTCGCGACACAAGCCTCGGCGTTTCAGGCCAAAATAGCTCAGTCTACGGAGACTGGATTACGCAATATCGATGAGGCTAAGCGCACCTTTTCTGGCTTTACGCCAATGGGGCTGGAAACCATTCACCCCGGCCAGTGCGATGCCACCTCCGTTAACGGCTGTGGTTGCCCATTTTGTACCCAGCTGCGGCTCATTGGTCGCTAGCCCTACGTGACAGAGTCGTTGTACGCGACATAGCAAAAGCGCCACATTCGTGGCGTTTGTTTACTATCGGTAAATGGCGTCAATTCATCTCAGGATGCTGTTCGTCAGCCGTTTCCTTTTCTTCTCCAGCTCCGCAATTTGCTCATCAATCTCTTCTATTTTCAGCTCAATATTGTCGTACTATTCCTGCAATAGCTCTTTGGCTTCCGTCCGATCCGACGCCGCAGGCGTTGCGCCTTTCAGCGGCTGGTTTGCCGTTTCACGCATCGACATCCCGGTAATCAAACCGATCAGCCCAATCACCATCAGGTAATACGCCGGCATATATAAGTTACTGGTTGATTCCACCAGCCACGCCGGTATATTCACCCCCAACGGAGAATCCCTGCGCCAGTTTTGCCAACAACAGCAGTATCGGCGCCCAAATACCGATCGATTCATAAGACGGAATCAAGCCGATACAGAATGTGCTCACCGACATGATAATAATGGTGATCGACAAGACTTTCTGGCGACCAAATTTATCGCCCATCGCGCCAAAGAATATCCCGCCGAGCGGCCGAACCAAAAAAGGAACCGAGAACGTTGCCAGCGCGGCAATCATTTGTACGCCGGGGTCAGCACCGGGGAAAAAGACCTGTCCGAGCGCATACGCCACAAAACCATATACGCCAAAATCAAACCATTCCATCGCATTGCCCAATGCGGCGGCGGTAATGGATTTTTTAAGTCTGGCATTATCAATAATGGTAATGTCCTGAATTTTCATCGGTTCGATTTTTTTCTTTTTTAATCTCATCCTTTTTTTCCTTTGCTTAAAAAGCGACCCTTTATTAAAAATACAACACTCTTTTCATGCACAGGGAACCACCCGACTACGCGCTGAAAAATAAACTGCTTATTGGTCGCAATATTCATTACACGTTGATGCTGCTGGATGAAGTATAGAAGAATTTGGACAAAAGCTCGGATTCAGGCACCGCCTGCCTAAATAACGCATGGAAATAAAGCAAAGGGAAAATAACGGTAAATAATTATGACAAAGTCATCACATTAACGTCAGCAGATATTATTACTTACGCGGAGTAATCATTTTCGGGTTACGGTTAAAATAGCGCGTAAATGCCAGACTGAAATTAGCGGGATACCGATAGCCAACTTGCCAGGCCGTCTGCGCCACCTGAAATCCCTGCTCCAGCAACTGATGCGCCCGCTCCATGCGCATCCGCAATAGCATCTGACCCGGCGTGGTCGCAAAGCAGCGATGAAACCCAAGTTTGAGTCTGGATTCACTCATCCCCGCCTGAGTCGCAATGCAGGCCAGCGTCAGCGGTTCTGCCAGATGTTCACGCATCCAGCGCGATACCTGCTCCAATTGCTGCCGTTCCTGTAGATGAATAGCACCACGCCTCTCTTCCGGCTGTAGGAAGTGGCGGTGCTGCGCCAGCAGGCTTAAGGCATGGATATGGCGATTTAGCGGATCGGCGTCAGCGCACAGTGCGTTAACATGAACCTGGCTGGCCGCAGAGACGGGCGCAAACGCACGCTGCTGTACCCCGTCGCCACTGAACAGCTGTTCCGCACAGTCCGTGCCAAAATAACGAGCCGCCGCCGTTTTCCCCACCAGCAGCCGTAGCTGATCGACCTGCTGCTGCGCCTGATAATGGCGTTCACCTACGCTGGCGCCAAACGTCGTAATCGTGACATGCTGTTGGCGAAACCAGATCTGTGAACCGCTGCGATCGTAATATGCTGACTCCCCTGCCAGCGCAAACGTCATGACCAACATGGGTTGCGAATGTGGGTTCTGCGTTTCTTCCACTAAGGCGCGGCGCGGGCGGTATTGCGAATGTGCCAATGACAGGTCTGCATCAATACGACTGAAATTCGACCAACATTCACCGATATCGCCCGGCAGGATGCGACGTGAATCAGCGCGATGCACTTCACTCATCCGACACCGATCGCCGGACGATAGCTCCTCTCGCACCCGTTGCTGTCTTTGTGCCATTCTTCCCCCGCCGTTTCGCATATGAAAAACGCCGTCTCGCATAACAATGAACATAATAACGATTCTCATTTATAGATAGCATATTCCCTATCGACTGACCATCAATGAGAAAGGCCACTTATGAATCCATTAGAGACGTTATGGCAGCTTGCCGCCAGCAGCGTGAAGGCGGATGCCTTGCATTTGGCGCTGGAACAGCAGATTTTCGACCGATTGGAGGATGCCGCCACGTCGGAACAGCTGGCGGCAACGCTGGGCTGGCAGCCTGAAAAAACCAGATTTCTGCTTGAACTGCTGTGGAGCATGCAACTACTGACACGTCATCACGACGGCTATCGCACCGCCCCGGCCTGCGCCGCCGTACTCTGTCGCAGCAGTTCGCGTTTTCTGGGCGACGCCTGGCGTTTTCGCCTCACCAGCCTGCGCCAGTTTGGTCAGGGGCTTGGTGACGGCATGCCTCAGCCTCTACCGACGCAGTTGAGCGAATTACCGCGCGATGCGGCGTGGGCCAACGCCGCGGAACAGCAGATCGCTCAGGAACAACGGGCAATCACGGCCGACCGTGCCGAGCAGCTTCTCTCCAGCCTGCCGGATTTCCCGCAAATCAGACACGTTCTCGATCTGGGTGGCGGCCCTGGCTGGGTGGCGATTACGCTGGCGCTACGTCACGCTCAGATCTCCGGCACGGTGTATGACCTGCCGCAGACCGCCGCCGTGGCACAGCGCAATATTGACGCTGCCGGATTGTCTGCACGGCTGTCGGCGCAAAGCGGCGCATTGCCTCACGAAAAATACGATCTGATTTGGAGTTCTTCCTTCCTGCATTTTGTCGAAGATATCCCCGCCATGCTGGCAGAGCTCCACGATACGTTGGCATCGGAGGGCACGCTGGTTCTGGCACAGGCGGAAATTGCCGAAGAGGCCGATGATGCCGCACCGGTTCTGCCGTTCTACCTGCCGATGCAAATGAGTGGACGCCACGTCACGCGGGAAGGTCAACTGACGCAGTGGCTGTTAGAAACGGGCTTTACCTCCGTCGAAACTCGTCGTCATCAGGCATTTCCTATGGCGCCGCTGAATGTACTGATCGCCCGCAAACACGGGTAACCGCACATGATTCCTACCCGCTGACATAGGCAAGACTGACAACGCTGCTGCTGCATCATGTTGATGATTATCATATTTCTGCGCACCTAAGGTTGTCAGCCCAGTGCAAAGCGCCTATAAATGGCATTACAGGGCGTGACTGATTGAGAAACTCTAAATAATTCAAGTTTCAGGCAGGCGGCAAGAGAAGGCATCCCGATGAGCTTACTCAAGTAAGTGATTCGGGTGACTGAACGCTGCTAACGTACATGCAACGTGAAGTATAACGAGTTAAAAGGCGAACCTGCCAGACGTGATAGACATATCACGTCTGGCAGGTTTTTTTGTTTTCATCCCTAAGGAAAAACGCATGGATAAAAAAATCACTGCCAGCCTGATATTACTGATAGCTGCCGTCAGCCAGCCAGCGCTGGCAAACGATCCGCTGGTGACGTTAGACAGCGGTCGCATCAGCGGGACCGAGACGCAAGGCGTTGATGCTTTTAAAGGCATTCCCTTTGCCGCACCTCCCATCGGTGAACTGCGCTGGCAACCGCCGCAGCCGGTACAAAGCTGGAACGATATTCGCTCAGCAACGGCATACGGCAAGGATTGTATGCAGAATCCTTTTCCCGGCGATGCCGCGCCGCTCGGCGTGGGGTTTAGTGAGGATTGCCTGACCATCAACGTGTGGCGCCCAGCCAACGCCACAGGCCCACTGCCTGTGATGGTATGGGTCTATGGTGGTGGCTTTGTCAACGGCGGCGCCTCGCCCGAGATTTACTCCGGGCAGGAATTTGGCCGTCAGGGTGTCATCTTCGTCAGTTTCAACTATCGCGTCGGCCGCTTTGGCTTTTTTGCTCATCCGGCGCTGGCCGACCAGCCGCTGCGCGGCAACTACGGCCTGATGGATCAAATTGCGGCGCTGAAGTGGGTGCAGAAAAACATCGCCGCTTTCCATGGCGATCCGCAAAACGTCACCCTGTTTGGTGAATCCGCAGGCGGCTTTGCCGTCGGTTCTCTGCTGACCAGCGAACTCTCGCAGGGATTATTCCAGAAAGCGATTATTCAATCCGGCTCAGGCAGACAAAATATCGTGCCTAACCAAAGCTGGCAAAAAGCAGAACAGGCCGGTCTCACCTTCGCCGGTGCCAATGGCATCCACGGTCACGATACGAAAGCACTGGCGTCGCTGCGGCAGATTCCAGCGGAAAAAGTGGTGAACGGCCTGAATATGGCCTCCATGAATGCACCGGATTATTCCGGCCCGATGCTCGATGGCAAAGCGATCGCCGCAGAGCCGCAGGATAGCTACCGTCAGGGTAACTTCCAGCGTGTGCCGCTGATGATTGGCGCCACGGATGCCGATATCAGTTTCCCGCCGAAGGTCGCGACGTCAGACGACGCGGTTGCCGTTTTCCCTGCCAGCGATAGGCAGCACGCCCTTCAGGCTTACCACGGCATGTCGCCGCAGGAGATAGCCAAGGCCGTGTCGAGCGATCGTTTTATGGTGGAACCAGCGCGTTTTGTCGCACGAATTTGGGAAAAAGCCGCGCTACCCGTCTGGCAATTTCGCTTTGGCTACGTTGCCGATAGCATGCGCAAGCAGTGGCCCGCTGCCGTACACGCCAGCGAAATTCCGTATGTCTTTAACACGGTAACGGCACGCTATGGCGAAAAAACCACGCCGCAAGACCGTGCCGTTGCCCAGCAGATGAATCAGTACTGGGTGAACTTTGCCCGCACTGGTAACCCTAACGCCAGCGGTTTGCCGACATGGCACACCTATAGCAGCCAGAAAGACAACATTCTGTTTATCCCTGCGACAGGTGCAGAGCAGACTCGTGATATCGCCGATCCGTGGAAAGCGCGTCTTGATCTGGTCGAGAAACTGGCGGAGAGCGGTACGCCATAGCGTATGCAAAGCAATACCGTGATAGAAAAGCAAAAAGCCAGTCAGCACGCGCTGACTGGCAAAAAATGCTTATACAATCCTATTGAGGCAACGTCTTGTTGTTATGCTGACTTTCAATACATCCCTGAGATGTTGGCTACCATAATATTTTAAAAATTCGTCCAATCTGACGGACGCTGAGCGGCTGCACGAGTAGAGACAGGGAGCATCGCCACAAGCGAGAGAGCCTGAGTGGCAGGTTGCAACATTGAGGGTTTATGGCCCGCAATTCTAAACACGGAAACTTCTCTAACGAGCTGATCGGCTTGATCTTTGAGGCTTTGTGCGGCAGCAGCGGATTCTTCTACCAAAGCAGCATTCTGCTGCGTGGTCTGATCCATTTGGCTGACAGCAATCCCAACCTGTTCAACCCCCGTCGACTGTTCAGCGCTTGCCGCGCTGATCTCGGATACCGTATCGCTCAACTGACGAATAGACATCACGACCTGCTGCATCGTGTCTCCCGCTTTGTTAACCAACACAGAGCCAAGCTCAACGCGTTCAACGCTGGCCGTAATCAGATTCTTAATTTCTTTAGCCGCTTCGGCACTGCGCTGTGCCAAGTTACGCACTTCTCCCGCCACAACAGCAAAACCACGACCTTGTTCACCAGCACGTGCGGCCTCAACAGCGGCGTTGAGCGCCAGAATATTCGTCTGAAAGGCAATACTGTCGATGACATTGATGATATCCGCAATGCTACGCGAGCTTTCATTGATCGTTCTCATCGTGTCCACCACCTCATTGACAACATCGCCTCCCTGCTGCGCCACGGTGCTTGCGTTTTTCGCCAACACGTTCGCCTGAAGCGCGTTATCAGCATTATTTTTTACCGTCATCCCTAATTGCGTCATGGTCGAAGAGGTTTCTTCCAGCGCACTCGCCTGCTCTTCAGTTCGTGATGATAAATCAGCATTACCCTGAGCAATCTGCATGCTGGCCGTCGCGACACTCTCGGCATTGCTTCTGACGCCCACTACCATCCGTGTTAGCGCCGTTTGCATTTCCTGCATGGCCTCCAATAGCAGCCCCGTTTCATCACGGTTATTGACGACAATCGAACCGCTCAGATCGCCTTCGCTGATGCGTTTCGCAGAAGAAAGTGCAATAGATAACGGCGCCGTGACACTGCGGGTTAATAGCCAAGCCGTAAAGCAGCCTAAAACCGTAGAGAAAACGGATAGCACTAACATCCACAACAGCGCATTGTGGATATACTCTTTGGTCAACAGCTTCGCATGATCAACGAATGAGACCTGTAATGCAGTCAACTCATTGAGCTTGGTAAAATAAAGCGACTGGATATTGGCTATATCGCCAAACACCAATTCGGTAGCCAGTGCATCCTGTTCTTCCATCGCATAGTCAATAGCTTTGTTAATGCTCACACTATACTGTTTTCTGATATCAATAAGTTGGTTAAACAACTCCCGCGCCTTTTGCGAAGTAATGCTAGCATCGAGGCTTTTATATATTTCACTTGCCGAGTTGGTCGTCTTTACGATGACCGCCCTCAGCGCCTGTTTTTCCTGATTTTTATCGGCAGGAAGGAGGATAATATCGCGTAAAGTACGAACATTGGTATTCAGGATATCTTGAATGTCACGCAACATATCGACTTTCATCATTCTATCTTCAGTGATCTCATCAACTTCGGCACCAATATTTTTCATAAAATAATAGCCTACCGATGACAAAACCAACGTCAGTATGATTAACAAACCAAAGCCAAGAGAAAGTCTATTTCCAATTTTTATATTTTTAAAAAAATCCATATTAGCACCAGAATGTTACATTCTTACCATGTTTACCCAATTGCGATTAATAGACACATTAGCTACCGATTATTTGAAAAAACACGACAAACGGTAAAGCAAACCGCTATTGCAACCGGCTCCCTGGCTTCTATAAACTTCTTATTTTGTGATGCATGTAGCAGAATACTGGCATAAGAAATTCATTTAGCCATAATATTTCTCATATATGTAAAGATAATTACTTATAGAAATTGTTTACTTGATAAATTAACTCGAAAAAATCTTACATCATTTCGCACTTCACATTATTTGTGCGTATAACTAAAATCGAATCATGATTAAGAACGCTAAATTTTTACCCTCACGCCCTCTGTTTTAGTCGGTGTCATGCCTCAATGGAGGCAAACACATTCATAAACACAGCCTCGAGATAAACTCTCGCTATGGTCTATAAGCTTACACTATCATAAATGCAATATCGATCGGAAATAACGATCATTAGACCGTTCAATTCTTTGTATTCGATCGTTTTTTTCTATCAGAAAAAAAGCCCTGATCTTTATTCATTAAATTGAATTTATAAATTAGAAGACTAATAGTTTAGATAAACTACGATAGCGTCCAGATCATGACGCGGTAAGGCGAACGGTATAGCGTAACGTTGCTGAATTAATTAGAGGGTAAAGATAAAAACAGAGCGTTTAATACCTATCAACATAAAAAAAGCCAGTCAG
>NZ_JBBBQR010000022.1:0-69155 GCF_037136835.1 Pectobacterium sp. 1950-15
GACCGGTAAAGTCGATAACGACGTCAAAGCGGGTGATGCGGTTACGGTTAAGGTCGGTACCGAGACCTACCAGACGACGGTGAATGCGGATGGCAAAACCTGGAGCGTGAATGTGCCGGGCTCCGTGCTGGCCGCCAACGGTGATGTGAGCGCGACGGTCACCACGCGTGATACCGCAGGCAATGTCACTACTGCCAACACGAATCATGCTTACGGTGTCGATACGGTTGCACCAACGGCATCGATATCTATCGATAACGTCACCAGCGATAACGTCATCAATGCGGCCGAATCCGGCCAGACCATTGCGGTCACCGGTAAAGTGGATAATGAAGTCAAAGCGGGTGATGCGGTTACCGTTAAAGTCGGTACCGAAACCTACCAGACCACCGTGAATGCCGATGGCAAAACCTGGAGCGTGAACGTTCCCGGTTCGGTGTTAGCCGCCAACGGTGATGTTAGCGCCAGTGTGACCACGCGTGATGCCGCGGGTAACGTCACCACCGCGAATACCCATCATGCATACGGTGTGGATACGACTGCGCCAGAAATTGATATTACAAATTTTGCTGGCAACGATGGATATGTCAGCCAGAGCGAGTCGAAAAACACGCTAGTCAGCGGCACCAGTAACGAGAAGAAAGTCGATCTGGTCTTTACCGATGTGAATGGTAAGTCGGTTACGCTGCATGACGTGCCTGTGACGAATGGTAAATGGCAGACAAATGTCGATCTGAGCACGCTAGCAGAAGGCAAGATTACCGCTGGAGCGACGGCGACCGATGCGGCAGGTAATCAGGCGCATGATAGCAGTCAGGCGATCATGGATATTACGCCGCCAGCGGCGCACGACAATACGGTGTCTGGCACGGAAGACACGCCGCTCCATATTGGCTGGAGCGATCTGGGCGTATCGAGCGATACCACAAGCATCGTGATTTCGTCTTTACCGCCAGCCAGCGCGGGTACGCTTTATTTTAACGATAGCGGGAGTTGGAAAGCGGTCACGGTTGGGCAAACCTTTACCGCTGGCAACACCGATCTACGCTTTACGCCTGTGGGCAATCTCTCTGGCGCGTCGCTGGGTGATATGGGTTATCGTCCCGTTGATGTTGCGGGTAACACCGGCGATAAAGCTGCGCTACATATTGGCATAACACCGGTAGCCGATGCGCCGGTAGTGAGCCTGAGCATCACCAGTGGCGCGACAACGCCGACCTCTTCGGAAATTATTAAGGTCAATGGCGGTAGCGCCAACGGTGGCTTCGACGTACAAAATGGGAAAATTGTCGCCGTGGGCAACGGTGTCCGCGTTTGGCTGACTGAAGGGGATCCGGTACCCACGGTAGTCGGCAATGGCAAGGTCGCGTACTACAGTCAGGGCAATACCAGCGGAGACGGCAGCTACAGCGATATTTTCGTTGTGCATTCCAATAGCGGGTATTTCTATCGACAGAGTGACTGGCCAGCCGATCGTAAGGATCATCGCGATCTGGATTCGTTTAACGGTAACCGGACGAATAACGGCAGTAGCGCGCATTCTGACTACGTGTTCGTTATGAAAGAGACGGGTTACACCTATAACGCAACCTATAGTACGAATAATAATCAGGATACGTCGGTTAACACGCTGGACGGACTGAAAGTTAACTATACGGATGGCAGCGGCAAGTCTGGCTCGTTTACCTCGCAGGTTAGCAACAATATTGAAGGCGTGATCTATAGCGATGGCACGACCTACACACCGGGCACCAATAGTGCGACGGTGGAAAAAGTGCCCGGCCAGGCAGGCACCCAGACACATACGCTTGATGTCTCGGCAGCCCTGACCGATCGCGACGGCAGTGAAACCCTGTCAGGGATTACGCTCACGGGGATCCCGAAAGGGACGGTGCTGACTGATCACATTAACAATGTGAAATACACCGTTGGCGACGATGGATCGTACCTCATCAAGAACGCCAATAATGCTCAGACGCTGGCTGGAAAGATTACGCTCGAAGTACCTGTTGATGCTGGTAAGTTCAACGTGGTTGCACAGGCAACATCGACAGAAATTGCCAACCACGACACGGCGACCGGCTACTCTGCCGGAGGCGTTGAGCAGTATGGGATGAGCGTCGGTACGATCGGTGATGACAACATGTCCGGCACGCATAGCCACGATGTGATGGTCGCGGATGTCTCCGGCTTGCAGATCATTGAAGGCAAGAATTACAACATTGCCTTTATGGTCGATTCATCCGGCAGTATGTCGTCAACGGATATCGAGAATACGCGTACATCGTTGAGCAACGTGTTCAAAAGCCTTGTTAATAGTGCTAGCGGCGTGAACTCCGGTACGGTAAACGTTTTTCTGGCTGACTTTGATACGCAGGTGGGTAAAACCATTTCTGTGAATCTGAGCGACGCCAGCGCCCTGAATAAGCTGACCGCTGTATTGAATTCAATGGTTGGCGGATCGGAGAAAGGCGGTGGAACCAACTATGAAGACGTGTTCAAGACGACGGCTAACTGGTTCCAAAGCGATGTGGTGAAAAAGAATGTGGGTAATAACCTGACGTATTTCATTACTGACGGTGAGCCAACGTTCTATCAGAAGAATGAAGCCGATGTCGTGAAAGTGAGTGACTGGAACCAAACGCTGAATATCGATAGCTTCGCCTACAAGCCAGGGCAGTCCTACTCTATGGATGTCCGCGGTGCCGTGCGTGAAGTGATTGATAGTAAAGGGAACGTCTATCAATATGCCTGGAGCGATAACAGTAATAAAGTTGTCGGGACGGTCATTGGGCAAGTACACGCGCAGGGGGACGGAACGTATGAGATTTCCTCTTTGGGCGGCGTGGGCAATAACAGCAGCTACTGGGCGCAGGACTACCGCGGCAACTGGTACTGGGTTGATAATTCAGGTAACCGCGATGTCAGCAACACAAACGCGACTCAGGCTTTCAGTTTGCTGAAGAAGCAGTCAGCGATTGAAGCGATCGGTATTGGTGCTGATTTAAATGGCGATACGCTGAAGCGCTATGACACCGACGGCGTGGTTCAGGATCATATTGACCCTGCTAACCTTAATAAAGCGATTCTGGGCAGCAGTGAGTCAATACATGCAGGTAATGATCAACTGAATGGCGGGTTGGGGAATGACATTCTGTTCGGCGATGTGGTGTCGTTTCCTAATATCGACGGCAACGGTATTACCGCCTTGCAGAACTACATCGGCAAGCAGTTAGGTATGCAAACCGGCGTCCCGACGGCGAAAGAGATGCATGGCTATATTGCCACGCACAGCGCGGAGTTTGATCTGTCGTCGGCGAAAGATGGCAACGACACACTCAACGGTGGCGCGGGGAATGACATTCTTTTCGGTCAGGGGGGAAATGACACGCTGATCGGCGGAGAAGGTAATGACCTGCTCTACGGCGGTGCGGGAGATGACATTCTGATCGGTGGGCCTGGGGGCGATACGCTTATCGGCGGCGCGGGTGCGGATATCTTTAAGTGGCAGGCTGGTGATATCGGTAACGATGTGATCAAAGACTTTAACGCCAAAGAGGGCGACCGGATTGATCTAAGCGATCTGGTGGGCGAGCTGGAGGAAGGAACCGATATTAGTCGCTATATTCGTATCACCGATAATCATGGTTCACCGACGATTGAGGTTAGCACGGCGGGGAACTTTACGGCGGATAAAGGCGGAACGGTTGCAGTGTCGATTACGTTGGAACACTATAACGGTGCATTGCCGTCGCTTGAAAGTCTGGTCAGCAAGCCAGAACAGTCTAGCTGACGAAAAGGGGGAGCCTGCCCGGCTCCTTTCTTTATCAAAAACTTAAAAGGTCTCCGAGAATGTTTTATATCCAGCGCGACAGTGATGGCCACCTGATGAAGGTAGAAAAGCGTCCTTTTCCTGAAATGAATGGCGAGTTGCCGGATGATTCACGCGAGGCGCAGGCCTGGTTCCGCAGCCATCAGGTGGCGATGTCCAGTTTGGAGCAGCTACGGCAAAGCGATCTGGAAATGGTGCGCGTGCTGGAGGATTTAATTCAGGTGTTGATTCAGAAAGGCGTGGTGAGCATTACTGATTTCCCTCAGGCGGCACAGCTGAAGTTAATCAACCGTGCGCAGGCGCGTGAAGCGCTGAATGGCGGATTGAACAAGCTGATTGGTGACGACGAAGAGACCATGTTTTAAGGGATGGATGTTTTGAAGAAATAATGTTTTAAGAAATAATGTATTAGCGTTCTGTTCAGCCATTTCCGGCTTCTCCATATCGTAGCGAGAAGCCGGGGTCGTTAATGCACGGTTACCCCAAACGATGTGGCATCAAACTCTTACCGCGGGCACCGGTTCACCCAGCAGCCGACCCATTGCTCCCTGTAATCCCATCTCCTGAAGTACCTTCAGTTCACCTGCGGTTTCAACGCGTTCGGCGATGAGCGGTAGGGCAATACTGTTGGTGGCGCGGTACAGCGCTTCGATAAACATTTGTTTATCGTCTTCCTGATCGATATTACGGATATAGCTGCCATCGACTTTCAGATAAGCCAGCCCCCACTGGGACAGGTTGCCGATCATATTAAAGCGTCCACCAAAATGCTGTAGCCCCAGCGCACAGCCATGTTCATTCAATAGCTTGATTAAGGCTTCCAGCTTGGCGCTGTCTGGCAATTGATTCTCATCCAATTCCAGAATCAGTCGGCTGGCGACATCCGGCTGGTGTTTGAGCGGAGCAAGCAGATCGACGAGCAGGTGAAGATTCAGGACGGTGGCGCCGGACAGGCTCAGTGCGAGGTTGCCGTCGTGCTGGCGCAGGTAGTCCAGCACTTCGCGCAGCATCGTCTGGTCCAGACGCGTATCCCAGCCGAAACGCTGGATCCACGGCAGGAAACGGCCCGCGGCGATACTGTTTCCTTGCTCATCCTGAATACGAGCTAGTACCTTGTGATGCAGCACCTGACTGGGGTCGTCACATGCGACGACGGGTTGCAGGAAAAGCTGCAAACGCTCCTGTTCAAGGATAGGGTCGAGCAGGTTAAACCATCTATGGCGATCGGTTTCGACCTGTTCGGCACTGACGGACGGAATCTCGTGAGGGGCGCTGGTATCAGTATTGCTTTCGGCTCGCGTGAGCGCCTGATCGCCTTGGATAAACAGCGATTGTGCGGTGTCGCCGGGACGGAAAGGTACCATGCCGAATTGGGCGACAGGAGAGATGTCGGTTTCGCCTGTCAAATGCAACGTTTCGATATTGCGCGTGAGTTCGCCAATCAGCGCATAGGCTTCTTTATCGACCAGCCCCGGGCAGAACAGCGCAAATTCCCCCCCACGGATACGTGCCAGAAGGCTTTCCGCATGGGTATGCTGCTTTTGCGTGTTACGTAGAATATGCCCGACAGAGGCTAGCAGCGCATCGGTACGCTGGCCGCCCAGTCGCTGGTTCATCCCCGCCAGATCCTGAACGCGAATCATAATAAGGAAGCCGGGTGCCGTTTCCTCATCAGCCAGTTTATCGTTGAACTGCATGTCAAACGCGCGCCGATTATTTAATCCGGTTTGTGGGTCCTGATAGGCATCCTGACGTAAGCGCTCGCTCCGCTCGGCTTCTTCTTCAAACAGCGTTTTGAGCTTGCTGACCATCAGATTCATCGCCTGTGCGACGCGACGAAATTCCGGCGTATTGGGTAAATCCGGCTGGCTAAGGAATTCACGGCGGGTAATCGCCAGCGACTGATCGACGATATAATCGAGCGGACGTAGCTGTCGGCGCAGGAACAGCGCACCGATGAACACGCCCAGCGTGCCACAGCCGAGCAGCCACAGGAAAGACGCTGTACTACTGCGCCACAGGCGGGTCACCGCGAACATCGGGTGGCTGATGACTTCAACTTTTGCAGCCTGTTCCCAGCCGCGCATCACGATGGCTTCGCCTGCACCGGGTTGCAGGTTCACTAACCGGACAAACCAGGCCGGTACGTCAGGGATATCCGGCGAGGCGGTACGCTCCAGCGTGACGTTGCCGGTTTTTAGATCTCGCACGCGAATACTGGAAAAATAGCCGCTGTCGAAAATCGAGCTGACCATCAGTTCCACCATGGCCGGGTCATCGATATTCGGCGTCAGGGAAAGCCCAAGCGCGGTGGCGGCATCCTGCGCGTGAGAGTGAAGCTGGTTATTGTACTGTTCACGCGAATTTTCCAGGCTGACGAAAAAACTCCCGCTGAAAATAATTAGCACAAACAGGCAGATGGCTATCAGTAATTGTTTGTATAGAGACATAGCCTACCTTTACTCCTCAATTGAAAACCCTTCGGCACGCATTTTGGTTAATACATCCTGCCAGCGTGAAAGTCGTTTACTGTCACCGACGCGTTTGTTGCTGCCGCTGGCGCCGGGCAGCCAGAGCCCACCGCCATTAAAGGCGTACACCGGAACTAAATCAGTGCGCTCTGTCGCGGGTTGGATCTTGTCGGTCAGATTATCCAGCACCAGCGGAATCGAGGTGGGCGTGGGATAATAGGTGACCACCATATGCGCCTTATTCAGACGCAGGGCTTTAACATAGGTAATACGCAATTTATCCGCCGGGACGCCTAAATGGCGCAGCGTAAAATACTTGGCGAGCGCATAATCTTCACAGTCCCCAGCACCTTTACGCAGTGCCTCAATCGGGGTTGCCCAATAATCTTCCTGATTCCAGACGACGATATCATCGCGAAACAGCATACGGTCATTGAAAAATTGGTTCACGCTGCTCAGCAGAGCCTTTTCCTCTTTATTGCGGGAATTGACCAGCAGCGTCTGCCACTCGTCTATTCGGCGGCGAGCATCGGGCGTTGCCGGGCCATAAAGCTGCTCGGTTCGCTGATTAATGGTAATAAAATCCCAGTCCGCACGTAGGGAACCCGCCAGCAGAAACAGCAGACAGCTAATAAAGAAGAGCTTGTAACTGGAGAGTCTGAAGCTGGGGAGTCGCACTGAGGTTTCTCTGTTTACCTTGCGAGATCAATATGGAGAGTGAATTCGGTGCAGAATAGCGTACTTTCACAGCTCTCAAAAGCAGTATAGTGGTGAAAATGGTTGTTTGTCATAGGCGTGTAAAACGCTGGCATAAAGCATGAGGTAGCAGAATGCGTTCAGATGTGATGGATGGAGAGAATCTTAATTTAGGGACGCTGGTTTCCGAAACTCGGAATCCGGCGACGATGGCGCTGGATCAGCTCTCTACACTGGAGATGATGCTCGCGTTTAATCAGGAAGATCGGAAAGTGCCTGAAGCCATTGCGCAGGTTTTACCTGCGATTGCCGACGCGGTCGATCTGGCGACGGCGTCGCTACAGGTGGGTGGGCGGCTGATTTATCTGGGCGCGGGGACTAGCGGTCGTTTAGGCGTACTGGATGCCTCCGAGTGTCCGCCGACGTTTGGCGTACCGCACGGGCTGGTTATCGGCCTGATCGCGGGTGGGCCGGGCGCGCTGCTGAAAGCGGTTGAAGGTGCGGAAGACGATCCCGCACTCGGTGAAGCGGATTTGAAAGCGCTGGATTTAACCGCTGCGGATATGGTGATTGGTCTTGCGGCATCAGGCCGGACGCCGTATGTGATTGGCGCGCTGCGCTATGCGCGTGATGTAGGCTGCCGGACGGCGGCGATTTCCTGCAATCCACATTCGCCTATCGCACAGGAGGCACAGGTGGCGATTTCTCCCGTCGTTGGCCCGGAAGCGTTAACGGGCTCGACGCGGCTGAAGTCTGGAACGGCACAAAAACTCGTCCTGAATATGATTTCTACTGGCGTAATGGTTAAGCTGGGGAAGGTGTACCAGAATTTGATGGTGGATGTGAAGGCAACCAACGTGAAACTGTTGGACAGGGCTTGCCGCATCGTCGTTGAGGCGACGGGTGCAGAGCGGGAAAGGGCGCGGCAGGCGCTGGTACAGGCGGATAATGAAGTGAAGCCTGCGATTCTGATGCTTCTGGCGAATATTGATGTGGCAGCGGCGCGTGAGCGCCTGAAACAGCACAACGGTTATCTGCGTGAGGCGCTGATTGGCGGATAAGATTATTTTGGTGTCGGTTCTATCTTGAGGTAAATCGGGAGAAACGTTTTGAGTGATAAGCGAGAGCAGCGCATTGTTTTTTTTGATCTGGATGGCACGTTGCATCAGCAGGACATGTTTGGCAGCTTTTTGCGTTTTTTACTTCGTCGGCTGCCGCTAAATCTGGTTCTGGTTATCCCGCTATTGCCCGTTATCGGACTGGGTTTATTGATTCGCGGCCGTGCCGCGCGGTGGCCGATGAGCTGGCTGCTGTGGGCGATTACGTTTGGGCGTGATGAAGATGAGCTAATTCAGTTGGAAAAGCAGTTTGTCGGCGCGTTTCGCCATGATGTCATCCCGTTTCCGCAGGTTCAGCAGCGGCTGAAAACCTATCTTGAAGACAGCGATGCGCAGGTCTGGCTAGTGACCGGATCGCCGCAGCGGCTGGTGGAACAGGTCTATCATGATTCGTCTTTTCTCCCCGGCGTTCGCCTGATGGGCAGCCAGATTACGCGTCGCTACGGCGGCTGGGTATTAACGTTGCGCTGTCTGGGGCATGAAAAAGTCATTCAGATGGAACAGCGACTGGGTGCGCCGCTCAAACTCTACAGCGGCTACAGCGACAGTAAACAAGATAACCCGCTGCTCTATTTCTGCGAACACCGCTGGCGCGTCACCCCCGAAGGGAGCCTGCAACAGCTGGAGTGATTTTTTCATCCTTTCATCTGATTTTTCATCTCTTCATATAGGTATAATGCGCCGCCAAAATGTGAACTGTTGAATGAGGAAGTGTGAGTAGCGTGAGTAACGATGAATACTGGATGCGCCATGCATTAACGCTGGCTCAGCGCGCTCAGGATGAAGGCGAAGTGCCGGTTGGCGCGGTGTTGGTGCTGGATAACGAAGCGATCGGTGAAGGGTGGAATCGGCCGATAGGGCATCACGATCCTACCGCGCACGCTGAGATTATGGCGCTGCGGCAAGGGGGGAAAGTGTTGCAGAACTATCGCCTGCTGGATACGACGCTGTATGTCACGCTGGAACCCTGCATCATGTGCGCAGGTGCGATGATACACAGTCGGATTGGGCGTTTGGTTTACGGTGCGTCAGATGAGAAAACCGGGGCGGCGGGGTCGCTGGTGGATATTCTGCGCCACCCTGGCATGAACCATCAGATCGTGATTGAATCTGGCATTCTGGCTGAGGAATGTTCTGCCACGCTCAGCGCCTTCTTTCGTCTGCGCCGTGAGCAGCATAAAGCCCGTCGGGCGGCAGAGAAAAACGCCGCGCAAGAATAGCGGGGCGTTTTCCCTTCCATACGGATTTATTCCGGTGCTTTTTATTCCGGTACCTTGCTGAGTGGCACGGCCGGATAGCCTTGTGCGATTTGGGTTTGCTGCTGCACTTTAGCTTCTTTTTCTATCAGGTAACCTTCCAGACTCACCATATAACGCCGAATGTTTTCCACGTAGTTATAGGCTTCATGTCCGCGCGCGTAGCCGTAGGTGGTTTGCGTGTAATAGCGCTTTTGGCTCAGCATCGGCAGGCGCATTTTCACATCAACCCAACTGTCGGGGTTACCTTTCTGTTTTTCAGTCAATTTACGCGCGTCAAGCAGATGGGCGTACCCCATGTTGTAGGACGCCAGCGCAAACCATATTTTTTCATCTTCCGGGATGGTATCCGGCATTTTCTGCATCATATGCGACATATACTGCGCGCCGCCGCGAATACTTTGCTCGGGGTCGACCCGATCGGTGACGTTCAGGCTTTCTGCGGTGTTGCGCGTGAGCATCATCAGCCCGCGAACGCCGGTCGGTGACGTCGCCAGCGGGTTCCAGTGTGATTCCTGATAGGAGATGGCGGCCAGCAGCTTCCAGTCGATATCAGTGGCGTATTTTTCAAACAGCGGGCGCAGGTCGGGCAGCGTGTCATCAATTGCACTCAGGAACGTGGTGGTATCGACATAGTCAAACTCGCCAACGTGACCGAGATATTTCTCTTCCAGACGTGCAAGCGTGCCGTCTTCGACAATTTGGCTGAAGAAGTCCAGCAGTGCGGCTGATAGGCTGTCATCGTGCGAACGGCGCATATACCAGGTGACGGGCTCTTCGTCGCTCAGATCGAAGGCGACGGCGAGCTGCGGATGAATTCGCTGCATCAAGCCAATGGTAACCGAATCCCCCAGCGTGTAGTCCAGCTTGCCGTCGGCAACCTGCTTCAGTAACTCCTGCGTGCTCTGGTCAGAGGCGGATTCCCAACTGAGCTGCGGGTATTTCTCTGCTTTTAGATCGCGCAGAGTCGCCGCGTGCGCGGAACCGGATGTAACGACGAGCCGGCCTTGCAGCTTGTCCAGCGTTTTAGGACGAGGCGAGCCAAGACGGTAGACCATCTGTTGTGAAATGGAATAGTAGGTTGGGCCGGCGCGGAAGCGTTCCAGACGTTCATGATTGTAAATCAGTCCGGCGGCCAGCAGATCGGCATCGTCACCGTCCAGATCGTCAAACAGTTCGTCAAGGTTCTTACGTGACGAGACCACCAGCTTGACGCCGAGGTAATCGGCGAAACGTTTTGCCAGTTCATAATCCAGACCTGTCGGGGATCCGTTGCTCATTGCATAAGTCAGCGGTGAATTGACAGTGCTAATACGCAACTCACCGCGTGAGAGGATCTGTCTGAGCTGAACATCCTGGCTGCTGCGCCAGGGAATGCTAGGCCATAGCGCTAATGCCAGCAGTAACGTGATAATCCCGATGAAAAAATAATTTAATTTTAAAGGCTTCAAATAGTTATCTCTCGGCGGCCGTGTGGCCTGTCTGTCTGTAACGGCAGTTTTTTTATACGTCATTTCCCAGAGTGGGGGCATTTTGCTTAACAAACCGCCAGTGTGCAACTTTTATTGATTTGGTCACCGATTAATCATTCTCCCGATGCGATATGAAATTATCGCCACGCAAACGGTTTCGTCCGGGGGAAGGATTCTCTATAATGTGCGCGTTTCCCCCCTGTTGTGCCCAATGGCTGTATCGCAGCCAGTGCATCGAAGACGAGAGAACTTTAGATTATGGAAATACTGCGTGGTTCACCTGCTTTATCGGCTTTTCGTATTAATAAATTGCTGGTCCGCTGCAAAGAGCACGTTTTGCCGGTTAGCGATATCTATGCTGAATACGTACATTTCGCCGATGTCAGCGCCCCGCTGAACACCGATGAACAGGCCAAACTGACACGTTTGCTGAAGTATGGTCCTTCTCTCGCGGAGCACGAGCCGCAAGGCCATCTGTTACTGGTCACGCCGCGTCCCGGCACGATTTCACCGTGGTCTTCCAAAGCAACGGATATCGCTCATAACTGTGGATTAAGCAAGGTACTGCGTCTGGAACGCGGTCTGGCTTTCTATATTCATGCGCCTACGCTGAGTGATGAACAGTGGCAGCAACTGGGGGCATTGCTGCATGACCGGATGATGGAAAGCGTATTTAGCGACCTGAAACAGGCCGAAGCGCTGTTCTCCCATCATCAGCCTGCACCTTTCAAACGCGTCGAAATTCTGCTGCAAGGGCGTCAGGCGTTGGAAGAAGCGAACGTCCGTCTTGGATTGGCATTGGCGGAAGATGAAATTGATTATCTGCTGGAAGCCTTCACCAAACTGGGCCGCAATCCTAACGATATCGAATTGTATATGTTCGCACAGGCGAACTCTGAACACTGTCGCCACAAGATTTTTAACGCTGATTGGGTGATCGACGGCGTCGCTCAGCCGAAGTCACTGTTCAAAATGATCAAAAACACCTTTGAACACACGCCCGATCACGTTCTCTCGGCCTATAAAGATAACGCCGCTGTCATGGAAGGCTCTGCCGTCGGCCGTTTCTACACGGATACCAACGGGCAATATGCTTACCATCAGGAAGATGCACATATCCTGATGAAGGTTGAAACGCATAACCACCCAACTGCGATTTCTCCGTGGCCGGGCGCAGCAACAGGATCCGGTGGTGAAATTCGTGATGAAGGCGCAACAGGCCGTGGCTCCAAGCCGAAAGCGGGCCTGGTGGGCTTCTCTGTATCGAACCTGCGCATTCCTGGCTTTGTTCAGCCGTGGGAAGAAGAAGAGTTTGGCAAGCCAGAGCGTATTGTCAGCGCGCTGGATATCATGACCGAAGGCCCACTGGGCGGCGCGGCATTCAACAACGAATTTGGCCGTCCTGCACTGACGGGGTATTTCCGTACTTATGAAGAACGCGTCGACAGCCACAATGGCACAGAGCTGCGCGGCTACCACAAACCGATCATGCTGGCGGGCGGTATTGGCAACATCCGCGCCGATCACGTCAAGAAAGGTGAGATTAGCGTGGGTGCCAAGCTGATTGTGCTGGGCGGGCCGTCCATGAATATCGGTCTGGGCGGTGGTGCAGCTTCTTCTATGGCATCGGGTCAGTCTGATGCGGATCTGGATTTTGCTTCTGTACAGCGTGATAACCCGGAAATGGAGCGCCGCTGTCAGGAAGTGATCGATCGCTGCTGGCAATTGGGTGAAGCCAACCCGATCCTGTTCATTCACGATGTTGGTGCAGGTGGCTTGTCCAACGCGATGCCGGAGCTGGTGAGCGACGGTGGCCGCGGTGGTCGCTTTGAACTGCGCGATATTCTGAACGACGAGCCGGGCATGAGCCCGCTGGAAGTCTGGTGTAATGAATCGCAGGAGCGCTATGTTCTGGCCGTTGCGCCAGAACAGCTGGCACAGTTTGATGAAATTTGCCGCCGTGAACGCGCACCTTATGCGGTGATCGGTGAGGCGACGGAAGAACTGCATCTGACGATGAACGATCGTCACTTTAATAACAAACCTATCGATTTGCCGCTGGATGTGCTGCTGGGTAAAACGCCGAAAATGCTGCGTGATGTCGAGCGCAAGCAGGTTGAAGGCACACCGCTACAGCGTGATGAAATCTATCTGGCCGAAGCGGTTGAGCGCGTGCTGCACTTGCCTGTGGTGGCAGAAAAAACCTTCCTGATCACCATTGGCGACCGCTCTGTTACCGGCATGGTCGCGCGCGATCAGATGGTTGGCCCGTGGCAGGTGCCGGTTGCTGACTGTGCGGTGACCACCGCCAGCCTCGACAGCTATTACGGCGAGGCAATGTCTATCGGCGAACGTGCCCCAGTGGCGCTGCGTAACTTCGCGGCCTCCGCGCGTTTGGCCGTCGGTGAAGCGTTGACGAACATTGCGGCTACGCACATTGGTCCGCTTACTCGTGTGAAGCTGTCTGCGAACTGGATGGCGGCAGCGGGGCACCCAGGTGAAGATGCCGGGCTGTATGAGGCGGTGAAAGCCGTGGGCGAAGAGCTGTGCCCAGCGCTGGGTCTGACGATCCCGGTGGGTAAAGATTCCATGTCGATGAAAACCCGCTGGCAGGAAGAGGGTGAAGATCGTGCGGTCACCTCGCCGATGTCGCTGGTGATCTCTGCGTTTGCACGTGTGGAAGACGTGCGTAACACAGTCACGCCACAGCTGCGTACTGGACAAGATAATGCCCTGTTGTTGATCGATCTGGGTGCAGGCAATAAAGCGCTGGGCGCCACGGCGTTGGCGCAGGTTTATCGTCAACTGGGCCGTAAGACGGCAGATGTGCATAGCCCAGAACAACTGGCTGGCTTCTTTAATGCTATGCAGCAGCTGGTTGCGGATAAAGCGCTTCTGGCTTACCACGATCGTTCAGACGGCGGCTTGCTGGTTACGCTGGCAGAGATGGCGTTTGCTGGTCACTGCGGCGTGACTGTCGATATCGCCTCTCAGGGCGAAGACACGTTGGCGACGCTGTTTAACGAAGAACTTGGCGCTGTCATTCAGATCCCTGCTGCACGCCGTGCCGAAGTGGAAGCCGTTCTGGCGCTGCATGGTTTGGCGGACTGCGTGCATTACCTCGGTCATGCTGAAGAAGGAACGCGTTTCACCATTAATAAGGGTGCAGAAGCGGTTTATCAGGAAAGCCGTTCAACGCTGCGTCGCTGGTGGGCAGAAACCAGCTGGCAGATGCAGCGCCTGCGTGATAACCCGCAGTGTGCCGATCAGGAGCATATCGCCAGACAGGATGATAACGATCCCGGTTTGAACGTGTCGCTGACCTTCAATCCGCAGGAAGATATTGCTGCACCTTATATCGCTAAGAATGTCCGCCCTAAAGTGGCTGTCCTGCGTGAGCAGGGTGTGAACTCTCATGTAGAAATGGCGGCGGCATTCCACCGTGCTGGCTTTGATGCCATTGACATCCACATGAGTGACCTGCTGGCGAATCGCCGTAACTTGCAGGATTTCCAGGCGCTGGTTGCCTGCGGTGGCTTCTCTTACGGTGACGTGCTGGGGGCGGGAGAAGGCTGGGCTAAATCCATTCTGTTCAACTCTCGCGTGCGTGATGAATTCGCGGAATTCTTCCTGCGTCCGCATACGCTGGCACTAGGCGTATGTAACGGGTGCCAAATGATGTCTAACCTGCGTGAACTGATTCCAGGTGCCGACCTCTGGCCGCGTTTTGTCCGTAATAAATCCGATCGCTTTGAAGCACGCTTCAGCCTGGTCGAAGTGGAGAAGAGCCCGTCGCTGTTCATGAATGATATGGCTGGTTCGCGCATGCCAATTGCCGTTTCACACGGAGAAGGTCAGGTTGAAGTCCGCGACGATGCCCATCTGGCGGCGATTGAAGAACACGGTCTGGTAGCGCTGCGTTATATCAACCACTACGGTCAGGTAACCGAGAACTATCCGGCTAACCCGAATGGTTCGCCGAACGGTATTACGGCGGTCACCAGCACCAGCGGTCGGGCAACCGTCATGATGCCGCACCCTGAGCGTGTGTTCCGTACCGTCAGTAACTCCTGGCATCCGGAAGAGTGGGGCGAGGATGGTCCGTGGATGCGTATGTTCCGCAATGCACGCAGACAGCTGGGCTAAGTTAATATCTGTCAGAGAAAGGGGCTTCGGCCCCTTTTTTACGTCCGTTTTCTCCGTTTGTCGTTTTTTTGCGACGAACTGGTTTTTTATTGTCTCTAATTGGTGACATTTAACTGATTGATTTATATGAATGACATGGCGTTGTTATAAAGCTGTCTGTTTTTAGCGACATAAACCGCTTCTTTCGCGCATATTTTCGTTATTGGCATTCCGGGTAATGAATCTATTGGTGAAGCGTAAAATAAAAATTATTTATAATCAGTGTCTTATTTTTATTTTTTGATAGTTGGCATGATAGGTGCATCATAAATCGTGTTGCTCATTCAACTGGTTATGATTGCGTTGCTGACTGGCAAATATTTTCGCTCATAACATCTGGAATGATGCCAAAAGAAAGGGTGCCTATCGTCCACCAGACCGATAACAGGGCGTGAAAACGAACGTTATCAAGCATCGGGCGACACGTTGAGTGAGGCACCGCCTATTCAGTTACGCGGCCAGAGGGAGCGATTCTTCTGGCCGCGTGACGTTTTGCTCTCCGTCACCTCTCCTCCAGAGAATCCAATCCTCCTTGATTGCTTTTTACGGCGTGACTTTCTACGTCGTGAAAGTGGCTACGACGTTACATTGGCATTCATGCCGTATTGCGAAGCGTTGCGCATGTCACAAGGGAAAACGTTGAACTTTTATAAGACTCGGTTAGCATCAATGCGGATTCGATAGGTAACGAGATGATTTCTTTGAAACGATGGCGTTTATTCCCGCGTTCCCTGCGGCAATTAGTAATTATGGCGTTCTTGTTGGTGCTGCTGCCGCTGCTGGTGCTGGCCTATCAGGCTTATCAAAGCCTGAACATGCTGAGCGAACAGGCTGCTGATATCAACCGAACAACGCTGGCGGATGCCCGCCGTAGTGAATCGATGACCAGCGTGGCGCTGGCAATGGAGCGTAGCTACCGACAGTACTGCGTATTGGACGATCAGACGCTGGCAACGCTCTACCAGAACCAGCGTAAACAGTATTCGCAAATGCTGGACTCCCACGCGCAGGTGCTGCCCGATCCCCGCTATTACCAGACGCTGCGTCAGCTTCTTACTCAACTCAGTGAAATTCGCTGCCATAACAGCGGCCCGGAACAAACCGCATCGAGTCTGTTGGAAGGGTTCTCTCGTGCCAACGGACAGATGGTGCAGGTGACGCGTGACGTTGTTTTCTCTCGTGGGCAACAGCTCCAGCAGGCTATTTCCGAACGCGGCCAGTTCTTTGGCTGGCAGGCGCTGCTCTTGTTTCTGGTCAGCGTGCTGCTGGTGGTGCTCTTTACACGGATGATTATTGGTCCGGTTAATGGCGTAGAGCGGATGATCAACCGCCTTGGTGAAGGTCGATCGCTGGGGAACACCAGCACCTTCAAAGGCCCACGTGAGATCCGGACGCTGGCGCAGCGTATTATCTGGCTAAGCGAGCGTCTGTCGTGGCTGGAGTCGCAGCGACATGAATTCTTACGCCATATTTCCCATGAACTCAAGACGCCGCTGGCGAGCCTGCGGGAAGGTACTGAACTGCTGGCCGATGAGGTGGTTGGCCCACTGACTGCCGATCAGAAAGAGGTCGTCGCTATCCTCGATAGCAGCAGTCGCCACCTGCTACAGCTGATCGATCAATTGCTGGACTACAATCGCAAACTGGCGGATACGCCGACCGAGTTGGAGCGCGTTGAAATCGAAGAGATCGTCGATATTGTCGTGTCGTCTCACAGTCTACCCGCCCGCGCCAAAATGATTCATACCGATGTAGCGCTGGCCGTTGGGCACTGCTGGGCGGAGACGACGCTGTTGATGCGAGTGATTGATAATCTCTATTCCAATGCGGTGCACTACGGTAAGGAATCCGGTAACATTTGGATTTATAGCCGTCAGATTGGCAATCGCGTTCAGATTGATGTCGCCAACAATGGTACGCCCATTCCCGATGCAGAACGGAGCATGATTTTTGAGCCTTTTTATCAGGGAAGCCACCAGCGCCGCGGTGCGGTTAAAGGAAGCGGGTTGGGGTTGAGCATTGCGCGTGATTGCATTCGCCGTATGCGTGGTGAGCTTAGCCTGATTACCGTGGACTATGCTGATGTGTGTTTCCGCATTGAGCTGCCCTTATTGCCCGATAACGAATAGTCCGATAATGAATAAAGCCCGAGAATGAATAGATAATGAGTGCATGGTTTATGAAGGGATGGCTTACGAATAGTGTATTTTCCCGTCTTTTGAAGGCGACGCTCATGTCGTCGCCACTCGTTTTAGCGGCGTGTAATAGCCATGTGAACAATGGCATTACGCTGTTGGAAACAGAAGCGGCCCCACCGAAAGAACAGGTTGCGGATTTCCGTATCGCGCAATGTGAGCACCTGTGGCAGATAGACGATCGTGAATCCATGAATAACGCCCTTTACTGGCTGCGGGCGATGGACTGTGCCGGGCGTTTGACGCAATTTCAGGCCCGTGAGGAAGCTGGGCTGGTTGCGGGGGATAGTTGGGATAGCGCCTTTAAGCAGGGCATTCTGCTGGATAATGCCGGCATTACTCAGGTCGAGCGGCGTCAGGTGCTGGAACAAATCAATTTATACCGTCTGGCTTTCCCTGCGGCGCTGCGTCCGCTGATGCAAACCTGGCGTGACAGGCAAACGCTGTTTCTGGCGCTATCGGATGAACGTCTGCGCTATAAGCGTTTACAGGAATCCAGCGATAAACAGTTAGATGCCCTGCGTGTTCAGCAAAATCACCTGCAATACCAGTTAGAAACGACCACGCAGAAACTGGAAAACCTGACGGATATTGAACGTCAGCTGTCGTCGCGTAAGCAACTGTCGGGAGAAATGCCGGATAACGATACCGAGCGCCGTGGCGGTGCGGGGGTGAATAGAGACGGTTCACGTAATTCGGCAACGAAATCCAGAAGTGAGCCAGTGGATGCGGATGACACCTATACGCCGCCGATGGAATCGCATACGGACAAACCGACGACGAAGAAGGAGTCAACAAGACAATGACAGCCCGAAAAACGGCGAATTTATTGCTCGTGGATGATGACCCCAGTCTGCTGAAGCTATTGGGCATGCGCCTGACCAGCGAAGGATTTAGCGTGATGACGGCGGAGAGCGGCCAGGAGGCGCTGCGGTTGTTAACGCGTGAGACGTTCGATTTGGTGATCAGCGATCTTCGTATGGACGAGATGGATGGCATGGCGTTGTTTTCCGAAATTCAGCGCTATCAACCGGGGATGCCGGTAATCATTTTAACCGCTCATGGTTCGATTCCCGATGCCGTTGCCGCCACGCAGCAGGGAGTATTTAGTTTTCTGACGAAGCCTGTTGACCGTGATGCGCTCTACAAAGCGATAGATGAAGCACTGGCGCTGTCCGCGCCGGCGGGTGATGAAAGCTGGCGTGAAACCATTGTGACGCGCAGCCCGATTATGTTACGCCTGCTGGAACAGGCCAGAATGGTTGCACAGTCGGATGTTAGCGTGTTGATTAATGGGCAGAGCGGAACCGGGAAAGAGGTGTTGGCTCAGGCCATTCATGCGGCCAGCCCGCGTGCGAAGAAAGCGTTTATTGCTATTAACTGCGGCGCGCTGCCGGAACCGCTGCTGGAATCTGAGTTATTCGGTCATGCCAAAGGTGCTTTTACCGGTGCGGTGAGCAGCCGTGAGGGGCTTTTTCAGGCGGCGGAAGGCGGTACGCTGTTTTTAGATGAAATCGGCGATATGCCGCTGTCTCTACAAGTTAAACTGCTACGCGTGCTGCAGGAGCGAAAAGTCCGCCCGCTGGGGAGCAACCGCGATCTGGACATCGACGTGCGGATTATTTCCGCCACGCACCGTGACTTGCCGAAAGCGATGGCGAAAAATGAATTCCGCGAAGATCTGTATTATCGGCTCAACGTGGTGAATATGAAGCTGCCCGCGCTGCATGAACGTGCCGAAGATATCCCGCTGCTGGCAAATCACCTGCTGCGTGAATCCGCCAATCGGCACAAGCCTTTTGTGCGCACCTTTTCAACCGATGCGATGAAGCGCTTGATGACGGCAAGCTGGCCGGGTAACGTGCGTCAACTGGTGAATGTCATTGAACAGTGTGTGGCGCTGACCAGCGCACCAGTTATCAGTGACGCGCTGGTTGAACAGGCGCTGGAAGGTGAAAACACGGCGCTGCCAACCTTTGTTGAAGCGCGCCACCAGTTTGAACTTAACTATCTGCGGAAGTTATTACAGATCGCAAAAGGTAACGTGACGCAGGCTGCGCGAATGGCCGGGCGTAACCGAACGGAATTTTATAAACTGTTGGGCCGCCATGAGCTGGATGCCAACGATTTTAAAGACTAGCGCTGAGAGAACTGGCAGCACGCCTGCAGCGTGATGCGGGGTGGGTATGGATTGTCTGCCTGAGTTCTGACATGCTGCTTATTTGCTGATGCTCGGCTTTGGCCGCAACATAGATAACACAAAGGTTCCTCCATGAAGAAAATTGATGCGATTATTAAGCCGTTCAAACTGGACGATGTGCGTGAAGCGTTAGCTGAAGTGGGCATCACAGGGATGACGGTAACGGAAGTTAAAGGCTTTGGTCGTCAGAAAGGCCACACCGAGCTGTATCGCGGCGCAGAATACATGGTCGATTTTCTGCCAAAAGTAAAAATCGAAATTGTCGTGTCCGATGATATCGTCGATACCTGTGTAGAAACCATCACGCAGACCGCGCAGACGGGTAAAATCGGCGACGGTAAAATCTTTGTCTTTGATGTGGCGCGCGTTGTCCGTATTCGTACCGGCGAAGAGGACGAGGAAGCGATTTAATCGTCTCGCCTCGCGTTGTTCCGTTTTAGAAGCCAGCCTGATGAGGGCTGGCTTCGTCACATTTATTTCTACTCTACTTCTACTTCTACTTCTACTTCTACTTCTACTTCTACTTCGCTTTAGGTGCGGTAGGAACCCAGCCAGCCAACACCTTGTCTGCGGTGTATTCTGCCGCTTCCGCGTCGCTTAACTGACGGCGTTGATCGTTTTTCTCTGCGCCTTTACCGCTGGATTTATACTCGAAAAAGCGTGAGTCCTGCGGATGGAACCAGATTGTATTACCTTGTTTATCTTTACCGGACATTTTGTCCCAGCCATAGATGTGGTCGTCCATACTGGTGTTCAGGAAGACAGTCTGACCGATGGCATTAGGATCGGCATAGCGACCATCGTCAAAAGTGGTCGTTGGATGCCAGGGGCGGCCCAGACCATAGCTTTTCGCGGGAACGCCTTTCTCTTTAATCACACGGCTATTGATAATGACCAAACCATATTTTTGTTTAATATTGGTGCTGGGGGCGGTGAGGTAGCCAATCGGCTGATTTTTCACGTCGGTTCGGTTACGCGCGACAATGTCGCAATTGTCAAACAGCGCGGTACCATTACCAAAGATGAAATCAACGGTGCCGCTGATTCGGCATTTGGAGAAGAAACTGCGCCCCCCTTTCACATAGAGCGTGTCCTGATAGCCCGTCAGGCTAACGTCGTGGAACCAGACACGATCGCCTTTGTCATCAACCAGTAACGCAACGGCCTGCGTATCTTTTATTTTGGTCGGATCGTCATTGGCTTTGGCCTGATTGGCAGGAAAATCGAAACCATTGCCGATGGTCAGCGAGCGGGCGCTGAAATCCGGCGCATTGATTCTCACGGTATAACTGCCGGAGGTTCCCCATTTGCTGCCATCGGGTTTGAGCATTCCGGCGGCGGTGGTTGCGGTGATCACGGTGCCGTCACGGCTTTCGCCCTGTAGGTGAATGTTAGGGCGCGTAATTACCAAGCGTTCGTGATACACGCCATTTTTCACATAGATAACAAATGGCGAGCTGTCTGCTGGTGCGCTGGCGATGGCTTCAGCGATGGTTTTGTAGGCGTTGGCACCCGTTGCATTGGCAGAAACCTGCGCATTATAGTCAGCTGCCTGTGCTAGCGCCCAGGGGGAGGAAATTAACATGGTTAAGGTCAGCGTTTTGCAGAGGTTTGAGGTTTTTATCATGTCCAGAGTCCTTTAATCGGTAAGGGAAAGGTTTGTAACGCGCGGCAATGTAGCACCGCGCGGTTCTGTCTTATCGTTTTGCCTGACTGATAACTACTTGTGTTTGCCGACCGTTTTTTCTGCCAGCGACGCTAATGCAGGTTCTTGTCGGATGGCGTCAGCGACAATCCCTGCTACGGCGATAGCGCCTTTTTTCTGAAAATGTGTGGTATCCGGTTTGCTCAGGCTACCCGCCTGATCGCGATAGTAAGGATATTGTTTGGGATCGATCACCAGCCAATACTGTTTCCAATGATCGCTGTTACCCTGGTTCGCTAAAGCGATAGTGGCTGGTTCAATGTCCAGCAACACGACCTTGTTATCTGCTGCCGTATCTTTGATGGTCTGGCTATAATCACCGACAAAGGCATAACCGTTTTCCGCGTTTTGTTTGGTGAAGTGGCTGTGTACCGCTGGCGTGCCGTTTTTGCCTTCAGCCGTTTTTACTCGGGTGGTTGGGGTAAGCAGAACCGGTGTAAGTTTATGCTGACGGGCAAAGGTGATGTAACGCTCCAATGATGTCTGGAATGACATATCGGCTTTTCCCTGTGGCGCCTGTTTTTTCCCTGCCGCATCGTTCGGGTAAGTACAGAGATTAGCGACGTCAGCAGGGCCACGTACCGCTTTTGCACTGTTGCAGTTTTGATCGTTATGTCCCATCTGGATAAACAGGAAATCACCTTCCTTCATCAGTGGTTGCATCTGGCGGAACCAGCCTTCGTAAAAATAGTCGCGTGAACTACGTCCTGCACGTGTGCCATTCACCACTTTGACGCCGCTGTTTTTACTGAACTGCTGTTCAAAAACCTGCCCCCATCCCATACGTGGGAAGCGCATTTTTTCATAGGTTGCCGCGGTTGAGTCGCCGACGATGAAAATGCGGGTTTGTGCTTTCTGGATTGCGTCCAGACTCTGGCGAGCAGAACGATAATCTAACGGTTCATAATCGCCTTTGTTATTCAGGCCGACAATCGGATGGAATGCGCTATCAGTCAAAACGGTATGGCCGGAGTAGCCCGTGTCGTTGTGATAATTGCGGTTATGGTTAATGACGCTGACGATTTTGGTCACGGCTTCCTGCTGAGCGGCAGAGTAGGTCAGGGGATCGAAACGTGCGGGGGCACTGATGCCAACCTGTTTTAGCGCGTCATTAAAACCGGCATGAAAATCGGCGTAGGCTTTTTTCCATTCTGCGGCGTCCAGTTTTGGTGAGGCGGCGTCGTCCGTGAGCTGCTGTGGACCAATGTAGCCAGCGGCTACCGCGATATCGGAGGTGATGCGGTCAGTCAGCGGGTTGATATTGGCGATATTTTCTTTACCGTCATGCAATGAAGGGGCGACGGCGGACAGGCAAATGGCACGAGAAATATTATTCAGCAGGCAATTATTGCCGCCGGACTCGATGGCCAAAAGACGTAACGGCGGTGTCAGACCCGAGATATCAAGGTGGTATTTTCCTTGATCATCAGTCTGTGTCTGCCGCTTCTGGCCCTGCTGGTCTCTGATAATGATGGTGGCAGGCAGGTGGATATCCCGTGCGGTCACATTACCCGATAAACCGGTTTTTTCACCCAGCGTTGAACCCGATAGCCATTTCGCGCTCTCTGGCGCGGCGGTCTGGTGTGCAGCTGCGGGGGTTTTAGCGTGTACCAGTGTGAAAGGGGCGGAAAGTATCAGAGCTAAAGCCACACTTTCTGAAAAACGTTTTGCCATGGTCAGACATATCCCTTGTTGATTAATCGAAAACAGTTAATGAACCCAAGCGTTGTCAAAGGAAGGTCGCTGTTTTTTATCGTTCTTGTCACGGCCTTTAGAGAAAACGTCGGGGCTTTATTGTGCACCCAAGCCGATTCAAGGGCGATGCCTAAACGTAGGTCCTTTTGGTGAAATAACTATTCATTAAAAATGAAATGTTATTTTAATAAGCCGTGTTTTTTTGTGACCCACCTCTTTTTTAGCGGAGCGCTCGTGTATCAGCGCATAAAAGTGTGATCGATAAAGTATTTTGGGAAGGGGAGCGGTCTGAAAAATGAAAAAAGGCCGCAAAAGCGACCTTTGGGTTTGATCCGTTATCAATGAGGGTTAGACAACTTTATGCGGACCAAAACATTCGTAATGTAGCTGCTCAGCTGGGATACCCATTGCCAGCAGTTGCTGTGCGATAAACTGCATGAACACCACAGGGCCACACAGGTAGTAGTGGATATCTGGCGTGGTTAACTCCTCTTTTAGCGAAGCCAACTGCATCAATCCGCTGTGGTGATAATCTTCGCCAGGGCGATCGGCCTGCTGCGGTTCGCGATACCAGATGTGATGCTGGAACTGCGGCAACGATTCTCCCGTTTGTTTGATTTCATCCGCAAACGCATGTGCCGTGCCGTTTTCTGCTGCGTGCAGCCATAACACCTTCGCCTGATGATTCTGTTGTTTTAGCGTATGCAGCATACCCAGCATAGGGGTTTGCCCTACGCCGCCGGAAATCAGGGCTACGGGTGTAGAGGCGGGGATATCAAGGAAGAAATCGCCGTGCGGAGCCGCCAGATGAATGATGTCGCCTTCGCGCGCGGTATCATGCAGATAGCCGGAAACGGTGCCCTGTGCTTCACGTTTCACCGCAATCCGGTAGGATTTTCCATTTGGTGCGTGGGTCAGAGAGTATTGGCGAATCTCCTGATTGGCAAAACTGTCATGTTTGACGTAAACCGCCAGATATTGACCTGCTTGAAAATCAGCAATAGGTTGGCCATCGGTAGGTTCCAGCGTGAAGCTGGTAATCACGGCGCTTTGCGGCTGCTTGTTCACAATGCGGAAAGGTCGCACGCCGCTCCAGCCGCCGTTTTTCGCTTCGGTACTGCGGTAGATATCGCCTTCGCGCTGGATGAAGACATTCGCCAGCACGCCATAGGCTTTACCCCAGGCGTCCAGCACGTCCTGTCCTGGGCTAAACATTTCATCCAGCGTTGCTAATAAGTGATTACCCACGATCTGATACTGATCGGCCTGAATGTTAAAGCTGGCGTGCTTCTGGGCGATACGCTCAACTGCAGGCAGCAGCGCGGCCAGGTTTTCGATATTCGTCGCATAAGCACAAATGGCATTGAACAACGCTTCTCGCTGATCGCCATTGCGCTGGTTGCTCATATTAAAAATATCTTTGAGCTCAGGGTTATGCGTAAACATGCGATCGTAAAAATGCGCGGTCAGTTTCGGGCCGGTTTCCGCCAGCAGAGGAATGGTTGATTTAACAATGGCGATAGTTTGGTTATCCAGCATGGTGACTCCTTATTTATTGGCATGACTTATAAGTTGTATTTTATATGCATCTTATTGGGTTTGACCGTTGCTGTAAATTACCTTTTTGGTGGTAGGGGTTCTTAGGGCGAACCAAAGGGAATAACATGAAGAAATAGCAGGTTGAGAATGAAGAAAAATCCGTTGACCACCGTGCGGCTCATATTTGCTGAAGCCTTGTGCTGCCTGTAGCTAATCGTTTGCGTAAAAACCTCTGTCAAGACCTATCTTCATTAGGGAAAAACGGTTTACACTATACGTCATTCCCCAAAAGGGTAGCCCAATTCCCAAATGGGTCATTAATTCCCAGTATATTTATGTTAGCTGAGTCAGGAGATCCGGATGTTAAAGCGTGAAATGAACATTGCCGATTATGATGCCGACCTGTGGCAAGCAATGGAGCAAGAAGTGGTGCGTCAGGAAGAGCACATTGAACTGATTGCGTCAGAAAACTACACCAGCCCACGCGTTATGCAGGCTCAAGGGTCTCAGCTGACGAACAAGTATGCTGAAGGTTATCCGGGCAAACGTTACTACGGCGGCTGTGAGTATGTTGACGTGGTTGAGCAACTGGCTATCGATCGTGCGAAAGCGCTGTTCGGTGCCGATTATGCCAACGTGCAGCCTCACTCCGGTTCTCAGGCTAACTTTGCCGTTTACACCGCGCTGCTGCAGCCGGGCGACACCATTCTGGGTATGAACCTGGCGCACGGTGGTCACCTGACGCACGGTTCTCCGGTTAACCTGTCGGGCAAGCTGTATAAAGTCATTCCTTACGGTATCGATGAAAGCGGCAAAATCGACTACGACGAAATGGCGGAACTGGCGCGTACGCACAAGCCAAAAATGATCGTCGGTGGTTTCTCTGCCTACTCTGGCGTGGTTGACTGGGCCAAGATGCGTGAAATCGCTGACAGCATCGGCGCTTACCTGTTTGTCGATATGGCGCACGTTGCCGGTCTGATTGCCGCCGATGTTTACCCTAACCCGGTTCCTCATGCTCACATCGTAACCACGACGACGCACAAAACGCTGGCTGGCCCACGCGGTGGCCTGATTCTGGCGAAAGGCGGCGACGAAGAGCTGTACAAGAAACTGAACTCAGCTGTTTTCCCTGGTGGTCAGGGTGGCCCGCTGATGCACGTTATCGCGGGTAAAGCCGTTGCGCTGAAAGAAGCGATGGAGCCTGAATTTAAGGTTTATCAGCAGCAGGTCGCGACAAACGCTAAAGCAATGGTTGAAGTCTTCCTGTCACGTGGTTTCAACGTCGTTTCTGGTGGAACCAGCAACCACCTGTTCCTGCTGGACCTGGTGAGCAAAAACCTGACCGGTAAGGACGCTGATGCTGCACTGGGTCGTGCGAACATCACCGTGAACAAAAACAGCGTGCCTAACGATCCGAAGAGCCCGTTCGTGACTTCTGGTATCCGTATCGGTACGCCAGCGGCAACGCGTCGCGGCTTTAAAGAAGCGGAAGTGCGTGAACTGGCTGGCTGGATCTGTGATGTGTTGGATAACATCAACGACGAAGCGACCATTGAACGCGTGAAACAGAAAGTTCTGGATATCTGCGCCCGCTTCCCGGTTTACGCATAATTCGGCAATTTCTCTGACATCACTGTCGGAGCACTTCCTAAACGCCAGCCTGTGTGCTGGCGTTTTTTATGGCGGCCATCCTTGGCCGCCACCCTACGGGCCGTCGCAAGCGACGTTGAAAAACGTTCCCTACGTTTTTTTATGGCGTGCCATCCTTGGCCGCCACCCTGCGGGCCGTTGATGACGCAACGTTAAACATTTCTTCTGGAAATTTTTTATGCTGCCCGTTCGGGTTGATACCGTTGTTCACGTTTCATCGCGAATAACGCGTTGCGCCGCCGCATGCTCTCTGACACAGTAACCGGCAAAAAAGAGTAACCAGCAAAAAAGAATCGCCAGCGAAACGTGTGGGTGCATTTTCAGTGGAAAATGCTAAACATCGCGTTTGCGACGATTCGTCGGATGGTGAACAGGCGTGTTCGTCATCGAAAGGGAGACATCATGGTTTTGCAATCGACGCGCTGGCTGGCGCTGAGCTATTTCACCTACTTTTTTTGTTATGGCGTTTTCCTGCCGTTTTGGGGCGGTTGGCTGAAAGGCGAGGGGCTGTCCGCCGAGTCGATCGGGATGCTGTTGGGGGCGGGGCTGGTGGCGCGCTTCGTCGGTAGTTTGGTCATCACGCCCAGTGTGAAAGATCCGTCCAAACTGATTACGGTATTACGCGGGCTGGCGTTGCTGTCACTGGCGCTGGTCGTTGGTTTTTGGCTGGGTAATGCCTGGCTGTGGCTGATGATAGTGATGATTGGGTTTAACCTGTTTTTCGCGCCGCTGGTGCCGCTGACCGATGCATTAGCGGCAACCTGGCAGCGGCAGGTCGTGATGGATTATGGCAAGGTGCGGGTTTGGGGCTCGATCGCGTTTGTCATTGCTTCTGCGGCGACGGGGGAACTGGTCGCTATCTGGGGACACCCTGCGATTTTGGCAATCCTCAGCGCGGGATTGGCTGCCATGCTGTTAGGCATGTTGCTTCGCCCCAGCGTGATGCCGCAAGCCGCAGCGTCGACAGCACAGTCGGTTAGCGTGACGCCGTGGAAAACCTTGCTGACTGAGCCTGCGGTATGGCGTTTCCTGCTTTGCGTATCCCTGCTACAGGGTGCGCACGCGGCTTACTATGGTTTCAGCGTTATTTATTGGCAAGATTCGGGCTATTCCGCCTCCATTATCGGTTATCTCTGGTCATTAGGCGTGGTCGCGGAAATTGTCATCTTTACCTTCAGCCAACGCCTGTTTCGGCGCTGGAGCGCCAGACAGCTTCTGCTGCTTTCAGCCGTGTGTGGCGTGGTGCGCTGGGGGCTAATGGGCTCGACGGTGGCTCTGCCGTGGCTGATTGTGATACAGATATTGCACTGTGGCACGTTCACCGTGTGCCATCTGGCCGCGATGCGTTTTATCGCAGCACGTTCTGGTGGTGACATCCTACGGCTACAGGCGGTGTATTCCGCGTTGGCAATGGGGGGCAGCATCGCGGTAATGACGATGGTATCCGGTTTCCTGTTTGAACATTTACAGGGCGGTACGTTCTGGGTGATGGCGCTGCTGGCGGTGCCGGCACTGTTTATCCGGCCTTCCGTCAGCTACCGTGCGGCGGTCGAAAAGGTCTAAAAAGTGGTATCTACTGTCAAGATAACGTAGTGTGGTAAAAATAATGTTACATTATAACGCTTTGAAACGCGGGTGCGGACAGATAACGTTGCTGGTGGCAGGCTTGGCATTCGGCCAACCCGTTTTCGCTCACCCACACAGTTTTATTGATATGCAGACGACAGTTGAGAGCCAGAAAGACAGCATCACCGGTTTACGTATGCAATGGACGATGGATCCCATCACGTCAGCCGATTTGCTGTATGACGCAGGAAAGGCGAAAACGGATTCTGAAATCTGGAAAAAACTGGCAGCGGAGGTCATGGCTAATGTCTGGGGGCAGCACTATTTCACCGATATCTATCGTGATGGTCAGCCCGTGAAATATACGCTGCTGCCAACCGAGTATCACCTTTCCCGCAAAGGCAATCAGGCGGTACTGGAATTTGTATTGCCGCTGGCGCATCCACAGCCGCTGGCTGGAAAGCCTTTACTGATTTCGACTTACGATCCTACCTATTTTGTTGATATGTCCTATCAAAATGATAAGGCTGTGAAACTTGCACCCGAACTAGCCTCGCGCTGTAAAACCACGCTCGTCACGCCGGAACCTAACGCTGAACTGCAATCCTATGCGCTGTCGCTGGATAAGAATGATACGCCGGATGAAGACATGGAGCTGGGTAAACAGTTTGCACAGCGGGTGACGTTGCAATGTCAGTGAACCTCGGTTCGCTGCCGCGCCGGCGTCCGCTGTTGAGTCGGCTGCGCGATCTGTGGCCCCTGTGGCTCTTTTTGGCGCTGCTGGCCTCGGCGCTGCATTACATCGTGGGATACTGGCCGCAAATCGTGCTGCAAAGCGCAATCTGGCAGAAATCGCTGCACCAGCAAATGTCGCACCTGTTGCAAATGGTGGAACAGCAGCCGCATCAGGCGGGGCTGAGTCTGATGATGTTCAGCCTGGTCTATGGTGTGCTCCATGCCGTCGGGCCAGGGCACGGTAAAGTGGTCATCATGACCTATCTGGCGACACACCCGTCGAAGCTGAAAAGCAGCCTGAAGTTGACGCTTGTGGCGTCGCTGGTTCAGGGGCTGATGGCGGTAGCGCTGGTGACGGTGGTATTAGGGATCTTGCAGCTATCCAGCCGAACGTTGCACAACAGCAGTTTCTGGATGGAAAAAGGAAGCTTCGTGCTGGTCGCGGGGTTGGGGCTCTTGCTCTGTTTCCGCGCGTTGAAACAGCTGTACACCGTCCTCGTACAGCAGCCTAAACCTGCGACTATTTTGCGTGTCACCCAGCTTCACGTACCAACGGATAGACGTATGACGCTGCGCCCGACGCCTGTGCTTTCCCATTCTCTGCATCAGCACGATGCCAACTGCGGCTGCGGGCACCGCCACCTTCCCAGCAATGAGGAGCTTGAGCGTGATAGCAGCTGGCGTACGCGCTTGATGATTGTGCTGGCGATGGGAATGCGCCCCTGTTCAGGCGCTATTCTGGTGCTGCTTTTCTCTAAAGTGATCGGCGTCTATCTGTGGGGCGTCGCCTCTGCGCTGGTGATGGCGGCCGGAACGGCGATTACGATCTCGGCGCTGGCCGTGTTGGTTTTTTACTGCCGTCGCATCGTTGAGCGTTTAGGGGCAAATCGAGCATCGCCCGTATGGCAGCGTGCGACGTTTTCTCTTCTGGCTTTTGCTGGCGGGCTGATTTTGGTTGGCTCCGGCGTCCTGCTTTACCTCAGTGCACAGCCCGCAATGATGGGCGGTATTCGGCCATTCTCCGGCTAATTTTACCTTTTATTAACGTCGCGCTAAAAACCCATTGCTTCCGATAATCACGGCAGGATATCATTTCAATAATGATAACTATTATCATTCATGACCATAATCGCAGAAGGGAATAATAATGAAGAAATGGCTGTTCTCAGTCGTTGTTCTGTTGGGGCTGAGTGCGAGCGCCGTCGCTAGCGCTAACCCGATTGTTATTGAAGACGTTAGTGGCAGGAAGGTAGAAATTAAATCCGAAGTGAAACGGATTATCCTGGGGGAAGGTCGACAGATTTATCTGCTGGCTGCCTTTGATACTGAGGCTCCGTTCCAGCGCGTGGTTGGCTGGCGTGACGATCTGCCAAAAGCCGATTACGACGGCTATATGGCTTATGAAAAGAAATACCCGGAAATTAAAAAGCTGCCGACCTTCGGCGGAGCGAAAGACGGCACCTTCAACGTTGAGCAGGCGCTGACGCTGAAACCGGATTTGGTGTTGATGAATCTGGAGTCAAAAGCGGCGACGGATGAAGGCAAATTAATTGAGAAACTCAATTCGCTGGGTATTCCGGTCGTGTTTATCGATTTCCGTGAGAAGCCGTTTGAGAACGCTGAGAAAAGCATTCACATCATGGGCCAATTGGTTGGTAAACCACAGCGTGCGGAAGAGATTATTAAATTCCGCCGTGAGCAGATTGAGCTGGTTACCGATCGGTTGAAAAACTATCAGGGCCCACGTCCGAAAGTGATGATCGACCGTGCGGGCGGCTATGATGAAGAGTGCTGCATGTCATTCGGTGATGAGAACTTTGGCCGTATGGTTGAAGCCGCTGGCGGTGACAACATTGCCAAGAACATCATCCCCGGCACGTTTGGTTCGTTGAACCCAGAGCAGATTATCAGTTCCCGTCCGGATGTGGTGGTGGTGACAGGGGCGAACTGGAAAAACTATAACACGGCGAATGGCTGGGTTGGCGTTGGACCAGGAGCGGATCAGAAAGAAGCGCTGCAACGTCTGCAAAAACTGATGGAGCGTTCAGCATTTAAAACGCTGCCCGTTGCGACCAATGGTAATGCCCATGCAATCTGGCATCAGTTCTATGACAGCCCATATCAGTTTGTAGCGATTCAGGTATTGGCAAAATGGATGCACCCGGAGCTGTTTAAGGATATCGATCCTGACGCGACGTTCCGTACCTTCCATGAGAAGTTCCTGCCGCTGCCGTATCAACCTGGCTACTGGGTCACGCTGCCAGCGAAGAAATAACACCGTCAGGCCGTAATCCCGATAATAAAAAAGCACTGAACTTCATCGTTCAGTGCTTTTTTTATGCCTTTCTCTCTGGTTCAGCCATCTATCGACAGCAACGCTAAAGGTGGTTATTTCACCGTATTCTTTGTTCTGCGAGAGAGCAAAGCAAACGTTTCCCTTCTCATTTACCTGATTACAGGATCGTCAGATGTTTTTGACGATCGATTATCTTGTTTTGATAGTTGTTAATTATTGGTTTGAGATTATTAAATGGTTTTGTCGATCAGTTCTATCAAGCTGTTCACTTCTGTGACGATAATTGAGCGTGGTAAAGGAATGTCTGATTTTTGTTCAACACGTCATGTAGGCAGGACGACGTTGTTCATTCGACATACCTGAATCAGGAAAAAAGTGCGGTATAAAAATTCAAAAATGGAGCGGTTATGAATATCACGCAACGCTTGCTGCTGACGTTTTCGCTAATGTCGCTAGCACTTATCTCATTAGTTATAGTCACTTTATCATTGTTATCAGGGTTCCAGTCTCGTTTTGAATATGTTCAGGATAATGCGATTCCGAGCATCAAAGATTTAAATAGTCTGGTGGATAAAAGTAATTCGCTGGTGCTTTTTTTGTATCGTCATCAGACCACGGATGACGATCGTAAGCTGCCCGCGATCGAACAGGACATCAATAGAACTATCGAGGAAATAAAAAACCTCAATGAGTACTACCTGATAAATGATGTCTCCAGTGAGGAAGATCGACAACTGACCAACACGGCGATTGACCTGACCAAAAAATTACAGGCGTCGCTACCTGTTTTTCTTAACGCGTCAAAGGCAAATCAAAACGAGATCGCGCTTGGCCTGCTGCAGGGAACGGGTGGACCTGGAGAAGTGGTACGTGAGCTACTCGCCAATTACCGCAAACAGTTTGATCTGAATGTCAAATTGGGTGATGACTTACGTGTGGTGAACAAACGGATCTACGAACAAACGTGGTTTGGTCTGTTGTCCGGTACGTTACTGATTGTGTTGCTGATCGGCTTTTTTGCGGTGAGAACCATTCTGGGCATTAGAAAGAGCTTGAACAATATGAGTCAAACGATGGAAAGCGTTAGCACCCATCTCGACCTGACGATTCAAGCTGACGATCGGCGTAAGGATGAAGTGGGAAATACCGCCCGCGCCTTTAATAGCCTGATGCATCGGGTCTCTTCGGCGATGGCTTCGGTGAGTGCGTCATCACAGTCAGTGAGCAGCGCGGCGACGCAGATTGCTGCGGGTAATGAAGATTTGTCATCCCGCACCGAGGAACAGGCCGCTTCGCTGGAACAAACCGCCGCCAGTATGACGGAAATCAGTGAGACGGTGCGCCAGAACGCGGAGAACACGCAACAGGCGAGCCTGCTGGCGGGGAACGCTAGCCGGATTTCCATCAATAGCGCGGATTCCGTTAGCACGATGCTGAATACGATGGAACATATTCGCACCAGCTCAGGCAAGATCACCGACATTATTGCGCTTATCGAAGGTATTGCGTTTCAGACCAATATTCTTGCTCTGAATGCGGCGGTAGAAGCGGCGCGCGCCGGTGAGCAGGGGCGCGGTTTTGCGGTGGTTGCGGGTGAAGTCCGCACGCTGGCACAGCGATCGTCCACGGCGGCGCGTGAAATCAAGGATTTGATTGATGCTTCAAACTCGCTGGTATCGGCAGGCGTTGAACAAGCCAGCGATGTAGGGAAAAACATGTCGGCGATGAAAGACGCGATCCAGCAGGTGACGGATTTGGTGAATGAAATCGCGGCGGCAACCGAGGAACAAAGCCGGGGTATCAGCCAGGTGCATCAGGCAGTCAACCAAATGGATGATGTGACTCAACAAAACGCCTCATTGGTGGAGGAGGCTTCTGCGGCATCGCAGTCGCTACAAGAGCAGGCAAGTACGCTGAGTCAGCTGGTGGGGCAGTTTATTGTGGGACAGATGGCTCCTATGGCGCTGGCTTCCGCTTCTGCATCGGTGCTACCGGGAATATCCGCGCCGCGCCTTTCGCCTGTGAGGAAAAAAAGTACTGTTGCTCAGGATGAAGCGGACTGGCAGCGTTTCTGATCCCTCAAGCCGCGTGCTGTGCAGTGAGGTGGCACGCGGCTAGAAGCTCAATTGGCCAGTGGTGAAACACCCGGGGAGATGACGATATGGAATCGACTGAGCACAGTGCGGAAAATTTGGGGGATTATGCGTCGTTATTGACGGAATTCGAACATATGACCGCGTTGCTTACTCAGCTAATGAAAAGTGATTACCGCACGCTCGATCTCTACCTCAATAATTGCCGTCACCTTATTTTGCGATTTATGGCAATTTATAAGCTGCTCGACAAACCAGAGTTCGAACATTATCTGAAGCATTATGACGCGCCGTTATACTACAACGTAAACAGCATTGGTTTGGCACTGCGTTTGTTTGAAAACATGCTGACGAACATGCGCGATATGCTTGGTTCTGAACGCCTGTCCTGTGTTGAATAACGGCTCTGTCAGAGTAAGCGCTGCGAGATCGCTTTGACGCTGTAAATCAAGCGTTGTAGTTCCAGATAAGCTAAGAAAGGAAGACGGTGAGGGAACTCACCGTCTGTTCATTCAACGACGGACTTAGATGGTCGGTTCGCTGACCAACCCGTCGATAATCACCTGCGGAACGCCCTGTGAACAGCGCTCGATACGGCCGCGTACGCCATAGACCGCTGACAAACTTTCCGGGCTAATCACCTCGGCTGGTGCGCCATCAGCAATCAAATTACCGTTTTGCAGCATCAGTACGTGATCGCCGTGACGTAGCGCGATATTGATGTCATGCACCACCACGACGGTGATGATATTGCGTTTGCGCGTTTCCTTGCGCACTAAATCCATGACGTGGAATTGATAGTTCAGATCCAGCGCGCTAAGCGGTTCGTCCAGCAGGAGCAGCGAAGGTTGGCGGATCAGCGATTGCGCTAATCCGACCAGCTGTTTCTGCCCGCCTGAGAGCTGATCGAGATAGCTCAACGCCAGATGTTCAATGCCCAACTGACGCAGCAGATTCATGACTTCATCCTGCTTTTCAGCACTGTGCATGCCGCCGGACGCGCGCTGTGCGACGATGATCGATTCCAGCACGTGCAGGTGAACGCCTGCGGGCAGGGATTGCGGCAAATAAACGACTTTTTCCGCCCGCTGAGCGAATGGCAACGTCATCAGATTGGTATCATCCAACCACAGTTCGCCCTCGGATGTATTCAGACCTGCCATGGCTCGCAGCAGCGTGGATTTACCGCTGCCGTTGGGGCCGAGCAGCACGGTAATTTTCCCGCGCGGCAGTTCTGGGACGGACAGATCGCGAATCACCTGACGCTTGGGGTAACCGGCGCGAAAGTGGGAAAGGCGTAATCCAGAAGCGGTTTGCTGGTTCATACGTTTCCTCTGTGGCGCAGGATAATACTCAGGAAGAAGGGCACGCCAACCAGTGACGTGACGATACCGACCGGGATAATGACGCCGGGGATGAGGTTTTTCGAGGCAACGGACGCCATCGACAGCACCAGCGCGCCAGTTAACGCGCTGGCAGGCAGATAGAAGCGGTGATCTTCACCGAAAATCATACGTGCGATATGCGGAGCAACCAGACCGATAAAGCCGATGGGGCCGACAAACGCGACTGAAATGGCGGACAAAATACTGATGCGCAGCAGCGTCGCCAGACGCAGACGTCGAACGTTAATGCCAAAACTCACGGCGCGATCTTCACCCAACCGCAGCGCGGTCAGTTTCCATGAGCTCATCAGCGAAATGGGCATAATGATGGCCAGAACCAGCAGCAGGATGCCCAGTTTTTCCCACGACGCGCGCGCCAGGCTACCCATTGTCCAGAACACCAGACCTTGCAGCGTGTCTTCGTTGGCGATGAACTGGAGCATGGAAACCAGCGCGTTGAAGGTGAACACCAGCGCGATACCGAATAGCACGACGCCGGAGGTGGCAACCTGCGTCCAGCGCGTAATCCCATCAAGCAGCAAGGCTGCCAGCAGGGCAAAGATAAAAGCGTTTGCAGAGATAAACCACTGAGCCGGAATGCCGGGGATACCGATGCCGAGGACGATAGCCAGCGCGGCGCCGAATGCGGCGGCGGAAGAAACGCCGAGCGTAAACGGACTGGCCAACGGGTTATTCAGGATGGTTTGCATTTCTGCGCCAGCCAGGCCGAGCGCCAGCCCGACAATAATCGCCATTAGCGCGTAAGGCAGACGAATGTCCCAAACGATCACGCGTGTACCGGCATCGGCGCTGGCCGGATCGGTCAGCGTTTGCCACAGCACATCAAGCGTCAGGCCTGAAGGTCCCATCGTGAAATCCAGCAACAACGAGCCGATGATGATCAACATCAGTATCGCCATCACACCCACGCGGCGTCGAATGATGCCGCGATAGTTGTCCATAACGGTGTTGGCATCCGCGGTAGTATTGCGGATACCCGGTTCAGTGGTCGTACTCATGAAAAATTACTCACCTTGTTTCCAGGCAAAGATAAAGTCACTGTCAGGCAGCGAGGTAAAATTTTGAATGATATGGTGATACGTGTCATCAGGATTCAGGCTGGTAAACGCCTGAGGATAAATATCTTTTGCCAGATATTCCATACCGACAATGTTGTAGGGATGGTTGTAGAAATGGTGGTAAACGCCATAGACGTGTTTCGCCTGAACTGCCGGAATCTGGCTAATACCGGTGCGGCTTAGTAGCACATTAGCCTGATTGCGAACGTCTTCTACGCTGGCGCCATAGCCTAACGGCAGTACCTGACTGTTACCACGCTTAGAGCCTGTCATGATGTAGGCATCAGGTTTCATGCTGATGATTTTTTCCAGCGAGACAAAACCCGTTGCGCCTGGCAGTAAATCTGAACCAATATTTTTCGCGCCGACTGCTTCAACTAATCCGCCCCAGCCGCTTTTACTGTGTGTGAAGCAGCAGGAATCCGAGTTTCCGGCAATGGGTTCAACAAAGACGCTCGGTTTCGGGGAGATCGCGGCGGTTTTCTGCTGAATGGCATCAAAGTGTTGGCGATAGAAATCGGTATACGCCTTGGCATTCGCTTCGCGATTCAGCACTTTCCCCAATAGATCGATACTGGGGGCGGTATCTTGCGCCGGATTCACTTCGTAGTCGACAAACAGGACGGGAATATTCAGCGCGCTGAGCTTGTCGATCACACCGCTTTCTTTCAACGCAGCCTTGGCGCGCAGTTGGGCAATCATCAGGTCAGGCTGTTTTGACAGCACGCTTTCCAGATCGACGTTGCCTTTGTCACTGAACCCCATATCCAAAATGCCGACGGACTGAGGCCATTTTCCTTTCAGCATGTCCCAGGTTGCGGTGTCCTGCTTTTTCGCCAGATTGTTCCAGGCAACCAGACGCTGGAAAGGATTATCACGGTCGAGCAATGCCATCGCCATAATATCGCGGCCATCTTGCAGAATGATGCGCTGTGGCTCTTGTTTAATCGTGACACTTTTTCCGTCGAGATCGGTGACGGTAAGAGGATATTGGGTGGCGTAGCTGAAAAACGGAGTGGTGCAGAGTGCGGTCAGAAAGAGCGATCTGACTGATTTTCTTAACATGGTGGCGATCCTAATTCACAAGTTATCAGTGTAATGAGTTTGATAATTATTATCGTATAAGGATAAACAATGCGTATACAGGATTCATATGTAAAGAAAAATAACAACTCCAGCCCCTTGCATTTTTATGTAGGGGCTGGAGTCGATCGAGATTAGCGTTTCAGCGCGTCGCTCAGTTCTTCACGGATAGTGCTCAGCATGGCTTTCACTACACGCGGGTTGCCTGCAACCAGGTTGCCGGACGCCATGTAGTTATGGCCGCCAACGAAGTCTGTTACGATCCCGCCTGCTTCACGAACCAGCAGCTCGCCGCCAGCGAAATCCCACGGCTTCAGGCCAATTTCAAAGAAGCCGTCAACGCGACCCGCGGCAACATACGCCAGATCCAGTGCGGCAGAGCCCGTACGGCGGAAATCCGCACAGTGGGTGAACAGTGCGCCGATGGCATTGATATAGCTTTTGCTGTGCTGCTTTAATTTGAAGGGGAAACCTGTTGCCAGTACGGTGCCTTCCAGATCGCGAGCAGTGCTGCTGCGCAGACGATAGCCGTTCAACTGCGCGCCTTGACCACGGGTCGCGGTAAACAGTTCATTACGCATAGGATCGTAAACGACGGCAACTTCAGTACGGCCTTTAATGCGGACCGCAATAGAAACAGCGAAGTGAGGTAAACGTTTGATGAAGTTGGTGGTGCCATCCAGAGGATCGATAACCCATTGTACTGCCGGATCTTCACCTGCCAACTCGCCACACTCTTCACCAATGATGGTGTGCTGTGGGTAAGATTTGCGGATGACTTCAATGATCAGACGTTCTGCATCCCGATCGACGTTGGTCACAAAATCGTTGCTGCCTTTCTGGCTGGCTTCGACGGCGTCTGGCGTTTCATAGTTCTTGGCAATTAAATTACCGGCTTTACGCGCAGCGCGTATAGCGATGTTGAGCATCGGATGCATGGTATCGGTCCACTGGAATGTTAAAGAACGGAAAGCGGCGCAAAGTATAGCAGCAGAGCAGCAGAAAAGTAAAACAGCTAAGTTTGTGTTAAGGTATGGCGATTTCCTTTTCGCACCATTTCCTTCTATCTATCGCACAACAGAGTTCATATGTTAGACAATATTCGCATTGTTCTGGTTGAAACGTCGCACACTGGCAATATGGGGTCAGTGGCCAGAGCGATGAAAACCATGGGGTTAAGCAAACTTTATCTGGTCAACCCGTTGGTTAAGCCTGATTCACAGGCCATTGCGTTGGCGGCAGGCGCCAGCGATGTTATCGGCAATGCCACCATTGTTGATTCGTTCGATCAGGCGCTCGAAGGATGTGGTCTGGTCGTTGGCACCAGCGCACGTTCCCGAACCTTACCCTGGCCGATGTTGGAACCGCGTGAGTGCGGCGTTCGCAGCGCGCAGGAAGCGGAGCACGCACCGGTGGCGCTGGTGTTCGGGCGTGAACGCGTGGGGTTGACGAATGATGAACTTCAAAAATGCCATTACCACGTGGCGATTCCTGCAAACCCGGAATACAGTTCGCTCAATCTGGCGATGGCAGTACAGATCATCGCTTATGAAGTGCGTATCGCACATTTGGATCGATTACAGGCCGGACTGCCGCAACATGAAGCATCACCGTACCCGCTGGTCGACGATCTGGAGCGGTTTTATCAGCATCTTGAACAGACATTACTGCAAACCGGGTTTATCCGACCAGCGCATCAGGGGCAGGTCATGAACAAGCTGCGCCGCTTGTTTACCCGCGCCAGGCCTGAAGCTCAGGAACTTAACATCCTGCGCGGAATACTGAGTTCGGTTCAGAAAACACACGACGAATAATACTTGAGTATTTTGCTTGGTTAAATAGTTGACTAAAACACTCGGGAATGTCAGACTCGCGGTATGTTCTGCCAATACATGTTTCCATAATACATGTTTTACCTACAGGTACCACTATCATGAGACTGACATCCAAAGGCCGTTACGCCGTTACCGCCATGCTCGATGTGGCTCTGCATTCCCAGGAAGGGCCAGTTCCATTGGCGGATATTTCTGAACGCCAAGGTATTTCACTGTCTTATCTGGAGCAGCTGTTTTCACGCCTGCGTAAGAATGGACTGGTTGCCAGCGTTCGTGGCCCGGGCGGCGGTTACCTGCTGGGTAAAAGCGCGAATGAAATCGCTGTCGGCATGGTTATTTCTGCCGTCGATGAGTCCGTTGACGCAACGCGTTGTCAGGGTCGTGAAGGCTGTCAGGGTGGCGACCGCTGCCTGACGCACACGCTGTGGCGCGATCTGAGCGACCGTATCACCGACTTCCTGAATAACATCACGCTGGATGAGCTGGTGAACAACAAGGAAGTGCTGGATGTCGCGGATCGTCAGGATGCGGACATTCGCCGCACCGCCAATGGACGTATTCAGGAAACGATCAACGTTAACCTGCGCGCCTGATCCACCTTCAACGTGACGAGCACCTTTACTCGTCACGTTTTGCCTTTCTGATAGCCGTATAATCCTGACCACATTGCCCAATGTGGTGTTGGTGTTAGTCCGACTATCACGATGTTGTGCCAACGATAACATCGTCAGATTTTTTGCATTGGCCCGAGAGGTTGCGGGTATAAACAGCCTGTCAATAAAACAAAACGCATTGTACGTTTTGAAGTGATGTACGGAGTTTATGAGCAATGAAGTTACCTATCTATCTTGACTACTCAGCCACCACGCCGGTTGACCCGCGCGTCGCTGAGAAAATGATGCAGTTTTTGACTTTGGACGGTACGTTCGGTAACCCGGCTTCCCGTTCCCACCGTTTTGGCTGGCAGGCGGAAGAGGCGGTAGATATCGCCCGTAACCAAATTGCTGAGCTGGTCGGTGCCGACCCACGTGAGATCGTCTTCACATCAGGCGCGACCGAAGCCGATAACCTCGCGATTAAAGGTGTTGCCAACTTCTACCAGAAGAAGGGCAAGCACATCATCACCAGCAAGACCGAGCACAAAGCCGTGCTGGATACCTGTCGTCAGCTTGAACGCGAAGGCTTCGAGGTCACCTACCTGGCCCCGCAGCGTAACGGCATTATCGATCTGGCTGAACTCGAAGCCGCAATGCGTGAGGACACCATTCTGGTTTCCATCATGCACGTCAATAATGAAATCGGTGTTGTGCAGGATATCGCAACGATCGGCGACATGTGCCGCAGTCGCGGTATTGTGTTCCACGTCGATGCCACGCAGAGCGTAGGCAAACTGCCTATCGATCTCAACCAGTTAAAAGTGGATCTGATGTCTTTCTCCGGCCATAAAATCTATGGGCCGAAAGGGATCGGAGCACTGTATGTTCGTCGTAAACCCCGTATTCGTCTTGAAGCGCAGATGCACGGCGGCGGCCATGAACGTGGTATGCGTTCTGGCACCTTGCCTGTGCACCAGATTGTCGGTATGGGCGAAGCCTACCGCATCGCGAAAGAAGAGATGAGCGCAGAAATGGAGCGCTTGCGCACGCTGCGCGATCGTCTGTGGAACGGTATTAATGATATTGAAGAAGTCTACCTGAATGGTGACATTGAGCAGGGTGCGCCTAACATCCTGAACGTCAGCTTCAACTATGTTGAAGGTGAATCACTGATTATGGCACTCAAGGATCTGGCGGTATCGTCCGGTTCTGCCTGTACGTCGGCCAGTCTGGAGCCCTCCTACGTGCTACGTGCGCTGGGCATGAATGATGAGCTGGCGCATAGCTCGATCCGTTTCTCGCTGGGGCGTTTTACCACCGAAGAAGAGATCGACTACACCATCGAGCTGGTGCGTAAATCCATCGGTCGTCTGCGCGATCTTTCTCCGCTGTGGGAAATGTTCAAGCAGGGCGTGGATATCAGCAGCATCGAGTGGGCGCATCATTAATTCACCAGATCGGGGACGACTATCATGGCTTACAGCGAAAAAGTAATTGATCATTATGAAAATCCACGCAACGTGGGTTCATTTGACAACGCCGATCCTTCTATCGGCAGCGGCATGGTCGGCGCGCCAGCGTGCGGCGATGTGATGAAGTTGCAGATAAAAGTCAACAATGAGGGTATCATCGAAGATGCCCGCTTCAAGACGTACGGTTGTGGTTCTGCCATTGCCTCCAGCTCGCTGGTCACAGAGTGGGTAAAAGGCAAATCGCTGAATGAAGCTGAAGCGATTAAGAACACGCAGATTGCCGAAGAACTTGAGCTACCGCCGGTGAAGATTCACTGCTCCATTCTGGCGGAAGACGCTATCAAGGCAGCGATTGCGGATTACAAAAGTAAACGCGACGCGCAGTAATCTCTGCGGCTGAACTCGGCGGGGCACCGTGTCTCTCGGTGCCTGTTCCCGTCGAGGTGGCGAACGATCGAGGTAACAGTATGTCGATTTCTCTGAGCGAAAGTGCGGCACAACGCGTGAGCGCTTTCATCGCAAACCGAGGCAAAGGCCTTGGGCTGCGTCTTGGCGTACGGACATCCGGCTGTTCCGGTATGGCGTATGTGCTGGAATTTGTTGATGATTTGAACGACGGCGATACAGTCTTTGAAGACAAAGGCGTCAAAGTCATCGTGGACGGCAAAAGCCTGGTTTATCTTGACGGAACCGAGTTGGATTTCGTCAAAGAAGGGCTGAACGAAGGCTTTAAGTTCAATAATCCGAACATTTCCGGCGAATGTGGTTGCGGCGAAAGTTTCAACGTCTGACCCCTCTCGGGTAGTCGCGTGCTGTCAGTGAATGATCGGCGCTACTACCCAGAACTCCCAGAGTACCACTATGGATTACTTTACGTTATTCGGGCTGCCGATTCGCTATGATGTGGATGGCGGCCTGCTTGCATCCCGTTTTCAGGAGTTGCAACGGCAGTTCCATCCCGATCGCTATGCTGCCAGCCCGGAGCGCGAGCGCATGCTGGCGGTGCAGCAGGCGGCGACGATCAATAACGCCTATCAGGCGCTCAAGCATCCGCTGAAACGCGCGGAGTATATGTTGTCGCTGCACGGGTTTGATGTGAACAACGAACAGCATACGATGAAGGACACGGCGTTCCTGATGGAACAGCTGGAACTGCGCGAAGAATTGGATGCGATCTCGCAGCGATCGGATGCGGATGAGGCACTGACGGCCTTCGCCGAGCGATTGCAGGAAACGATCGTTAAGCGTCGTTCGCACATGCGTGATGAACTCGATAATGAGACGTGGACAGACGCCGCAGATACCGTGCGCAAGCTACGCTTTTTAGACAAGCTCCAGCAACAGGTTGAAGAACTCGAAGAACAACTGCTGGACAGATAACTGGTTAATTCGGCGGGAAACCCGATGGTCATTGCCAGATCGGATTTTTTCGCCAGCCAATTGATGGAAGCTCAATATGGCCTTATTACAAATTAGTGAGCCTGGCCTTAGCGCCGCACCGCACCAGCGTCGTCTGGCTGTCGGTATTGATTTAGGCACCACCCATTCTCTTGTTGCCACCGTACGCAGCGGTGAAGCTCAGACACTAGCAGATAGTGACGGGCGCGACCTGCTGCCATCGGTTGTCCACTATCGTCACGATGGCCACAGCGTTGGCTGGGATGCGCGCGACAATGCTGCCCACGATCCGGAAAATACCGTCAGCTCAGTCAAACGCCTGATGGGGCGATCTCTGGACGACATTCAGCAACGCTACCCGCATTTACCGTATCACTTTCATGCCAGCGAGAACGGCCTGCCGCTGATTCAGACCTCGGCTGGCAACCTCAATCCCGTACAGGTGTCGGCGGACATTCTGTCCGCGCTGGCCGCGCGCGCGGAAGCGGCGTTAGGTGGCGTGCCGGATGGCGTGGTGATTACCGTTCCTGCGTACTTCGATGATGCACAGCGTCAGGGCACCAAAGACGCAGCGCGTCTTGCCGGGCTGCACGTCTTGCGTCTGCTCAATGAACCGACCGCCGCCGCGATTGCCTATGGGCTGGATTCCGGTAAAGAGGGCGTGATCGCTATTTACGATCTGGGCGGCGGCACCTTTGATATTTCCATTCTGCGTCTGAGCCGCGGCGTCTTTGAAGTGCTGGCGACAGGCGGTGATTCTGCGCTGGGCGGTGATGATTTCGATCATCTGCTGGCGGAGTGGTTGCGTGAGCAGGCAGGCATTCACGATCGTGACGATCGCCAGTTGGATCATGCCTTTCGCGATGCGGCGGTGAAAGCCAAAATTGCGCTCAGCAGCGCCGAATCAGCGCGTGTGGATGTGGCAGGCTGGCAGGGTGAGATCGCCCGCGAGCAGTTTGATTCGCTGATTGCTCAACTGGTGAAACGTACGCTGTTGTCCTGTCGCCGCACGCTGAAGGACGCAGGGCTGACGCCAGAAGAGGTGCTGGAAGTCGTGATGGTGGGCGGATCGACACGCGTTCCGCTGGTGCGTGAGCAGGTGGGAACGTTTTTTGGCCGTACACCGCTGACGTCGATCGATCCAGACAAAGTCGTGGCTATCGGCGCGGCGATCCAGGCGGATATTCTAGTGGGTAACAAGCCAGATAGTGACATGCTGCTGCTGGACGTGATTCCTCTGTCGCTGGGGCTGGAGACGATGGGCGGACTGGTGGAAAAAATCATTCCGCGCAATACCACGATCCCGGTTGCCCGCGCACAGGAATTCACCACCTTCAAAGACGGCCAGAGCGGCATGATGATCCACGTCTTGCAGGGTGAGCGCGAAATGGTGGTGGATTGCCGTTCGCTGGCTCGCTTCTCGCTGCGTGGCTTACCGTCGTTGCCTGCCGGTGGAGCCCACATTCGTGTGACCTTTCAGGTTGACGCGGATGGCCTGCTGAGCGTGACGGCGATGGAGAAATCGACGGGCGTTGAGGCATCCATCCAGGTGAAGCCGTCATACGGCTTGAGCGATACGGAAATTGCCACCATGATCACCGACTCGATGCTGAATGCGAAGGAAGATGTCGGCGCGCGTCGTCTGGCAGAGCAAAAAGTGGAGGCGGCACGCGTGCTGGAAAGTTTGCAAAGCGCGTTGGTGGCTGACGCCGAGTTATTGAGCAATGACGAAAAAGGCGTCATTGTCGCGGCATCCGAACACCTGCATACGATGATGCAGGGCAGCGATCCCGTGGCGATTGAAGCCGCGATTAAAACAGTCGATCAACAGACCCAGGAATTCGCCGCTCGCCGTATGGATGCTTCTATCCGTCGCGCGCTGGCAGGCCATTCTGTGGATGAGGTGTAACATGCCTAAGATAGTTTTTTTACCGCATCAGGATCTGTGTCCTGAAGGGGCGGTTTTGGAAGCGGAACGCGGTGAAAGCATTCTGGACGTCGCCCTGCGTAACGGTATTGACGTTGAGCACGCCTGTGAGAAATCCTGCGCTTGCACCACCTGCCACTGTATCGTGCGTGAAGGGTTTGACTCGCTGGCGGAAAGCACGGAAGAAGAAGACGATATGCTGGATAAGGCCTGGGGACTGGAGCCGGAGAGTCGTCTGGGCTGTCAAGCACGTATCGCCGGGGACGATCTGGTCGTCGAGATCCCGCGTTATACGATCAACCACGCGCGCGAACATTGATTCGAATAGGGAGAAACCGTTATGGGGTTAAAATGGACAGACAGCCGGGCTATCGGTGAAGCGCTTTACGACCAGTTTCCCGATCTCGATCCGAAAACGGTGCGTTTCACGGATATGCACCAGTGGATCTGCGAACTGGATGAATTTGACGATCGACCAGACGCTTCCAATGAAAAAATTCTGGAAGCGATCCTGCTGGTCTGGTTAGATGAAGCAGAATAGAAACATGACGGGGCTGCCTTTGGTGGCCCATTTTATTTCGTGCCAAAATTCGTAACATTTTCATGTCATGATGCACGGTTTATGTATCTGCAACGATGAAAAGCACCTGCAAACATGAAAAGTGGCAGGAATATCCATTATCGGAGAAGCACTATGACGAACAATACCATGCTGATTTCACTCTCCACGCAACCTGCTGATGCGCGCTGGGGAGAAAAAGCGACGCTGAGTGTGAATGAGCAGGGTTTTACCATTCATGTTGGAACGACGTCGCTGAATGGCAAAGCCGCGCTGGCAACGATCCAGCGTGCCGCCCGTAAAATCGACGGGCAGGGGATTAAACACGTTAAATTAGCCGGTGAAGGCTGGGATCTGGCAAACAGCTGGGCATTCTGGCAAGGGTATCGCGGGCCGAAAGGGCAAAGAACGGTTGAGTGGGCGGAGCTGAACGACGCCGATAAGAAAGAGCTGAACGATCGCCTGAAAATTGTGGACTGGGTACGTGACACCATTAACCTGCCTGCTGAAGATTTGGGGCCAGAACAACTGGCAACCCGCGCAGTCGATTTATTGTGTGATGTTGCCTGTGACGCCATCAGCTACCGTATCACCAAAGGTGAAGATCTGCGTGAGCAAAATTACGCCGGTCTGCACACGGTCGGCCGCGGTTCTGAACGTCAGCCGGTGCTACTGGCGCTGGACTATAACCCAACGGGTAACGCGGATGCGCCGGTGTTCGCCTGTCTGGTGGGTAAAGGTATTACGTTTGATACCGGTGGCTACAGCCTGAAGCCCAGCAGCTCTATGGACTCCATGAAATCGGATATGGGCGGTGCAGCCACTCTGACTGGCGCACTGGCGCTGGCGGCGTCACGCGGTTTGCAACAGCGTGTGAAGCTGTATCTGTGCTGTGCAGACAACATGGTGAGCGGCAATGCGTTCCGACTGGGCGATATCATTCGTTACCGCAACGGCAAGACGGTTGAAGTCATGAACACGGATGCGGAAGGGCGTCTGGTGCTGGCGGATGGCCTGATCGATGCCTCCGAGCAGAATCCGCAGTGGATTATCGACTGTGCGACGCTGACGGGCGCGGCGAAAACGGCGCTGGGCAACGACTATCATGCATTGTTCAGCTTTGATGACGAACTGGTGGCGGCATTGCAGGAAAGTGCGAAAGAAGAAAACGAGCCGTTCTGGCGTCTGCCGCTGGAAGAATTCCACCGCAGCCATCTGCCGTCCAGCTTTGCGGATCTGAACAATATTGCCAGTGGTGCAAATACCGCCGGTGCCAGCACGGCGGCGGCTTTCCTGTCGCACTTTGTGAAAAATTACCAGCAGGGCTGGTTGCACATCGACTGTTCCGCAACATACCGCAAAAGTGCGGTAGAGCAGTGGGCGACAGGCGCGACCGGGCTCGGTGTTCGCACGCTGGCGAATCTCTTGCTGAGCAACGCCAAGTAGTCTGTTTAGGCCTTAAAGCGTCGGTTTTTTAACGTAATCATGTTGAGGAAAGTATGGAGTTTTCGCCACGTAATAAACTGGAAGAAGTGCTGATTCTGGCTGCAACGGAACCCGCGCATCGTCCTGAATTTTTCAGTGAACTGATGGAAGCCACGGTGTTTGTGCTGGGCACGACTGATGACGGGGATGAATCCGGTGAGGTGGTGTTGCACGCGGGCAGTAATGTGAATATCCAACACTGGGAAAAAGACGATGGCTCGTCTGCTATTCCTTTCTTCTCTTCTCTGGAAGCATTACAGAGCGTGATTACGGAAGAAGCGTCTTTTCTGGCTCTACCGACGCGTTCGCTGTTTGAAATGACACAGGGCGTCACGCTGTTCCTCAATCCTAAATTGCCGTATGGCAAAGAGTTTTTGCCGCAGGAAATTGAGCATATTCTGTCTGGCGAAGGTAGCGGTTTTGTTCAGCAGCGCGTTGTTGAAGAAGATATGCAGGTGATGCTGAGCCAGCCAGCCGAGATGCCGGCACAGATGATCGATTCCCTGACGCAGTTGTTTACCAAGCATCGTCATGTAAAACGGGCGTTTCTGGCGCAAATTCAGGAACCGGGTGAAGAGCAGCCGCATCTGCTGATCGGTATTGATGTCGATCAGGATGAGGAAACCATCATTCGTGAAGCGGGCAGCGTCGCCAGTGATACCTTACCGGACGAGCGACCTGTCGATCTGTGTCTGGTGAAAGAGGGCGAGCCGGGGATCAGCCACTACATGATTAAACACACTACGCCGTTCTACGAACGCAAGTGGGGGAGTTTCCTGAGGGAGTTTAAGGCCACCGGCAACGCCTGATACCGGGTATGTAAGTTTGATACAGGCGACAGCGGATTATGATTTTTCCGCTGTTGCCTGCAACAGCAGTAAATCGATCAACATCACCAGATTCGATTCAAATGAACTAATCTCGCCAGCCTCTGCCGCATAGTGAACCGCATCATCGTAGAGCCGGAAATGCAAATCTGCCAACTCGCCTAATGAATTCAATGACGCTCGGGTAAACGCGATCACCTTCATGCCAATGTTTTTGGCGATACGCGCCTTATCCAACACCTGCTCGGTTTCCCCACTGCGGGAAATGGCGATAAACACCTGATATTTTGGCGCGTTATTAAGAAAAATGCCCCGGCTATCTCCTAGGCCGGAAGAGAACGCATCTTTCCCCAGCACCTGTAGCTTCTTCGCCAAATATTCGGCAAACAGGTGAGAAAACCCCGCACCGTAGAGGAAAAAGTGGCTTTCCTGTCGCAGGATAGCGCTGAAAGCCGCTCTATCCTGATGGCTAATGTAGGCAAACGTGCGCTGGTAGTTGTCGACAAAATGCTGGAAAGCATCGGGAAGCGAAGCGTCATCGGGCGTGACGATGGGCGAGGGGGAAAGCCGCGGATTATCCGTGAGCAGCGTTTTACAGTGATAAATGAATTCACTGTAGCCGCTAAAGCCGATTTTCTGGCACAGCCGCATGATGGTTGCGGTGGAGACGTAGGTCTTCTGTGCCAGCTCACGCACCGTGATTTTGCCTATCAGCGACGAATGTTCGGCGATAAAAGCCAGCACGCGGTATTCCGCACGCGTCAGCACCTGACCGTGCTGCATTAAAGATGCCAGCCGATTATCCACCCGCTACCCCTGATTGACGGCAATAAAATACCTAACGGGATTAATCACGCGCAATCGGAACATCATCGCGGCTACCCCAATCACTCCACGAACCGTCGTACAGCGTCACATTCGGGACATTTAACTGCGTCAGCGCCAGCACCACGACAGATGCCGTTACGCCGGAACCACAGCTGGCGACGATGGGGCGGGTGAAATCCACGCCGTGCTTATGCAGAATGGTGGCCAGTTCTGCGTTGGATTTCAGCGCTCCGTTATGCACTAAATCGGTCCACGGCACGTTCAGGCTACCGGGAATATGACCGCGATGCAGGCCGGGACGCGGTTCGTCCACTTCGGCATGAAAGCGTGGAGCGGGGCGGGCATCGACAATCTGTTCTGATTTATCCCGGCTGATGGAGAGCACGTCGTCGCGTGAGCGAATCGCGCTCTCATCCAGCGTGGCGTGGAACGATGCTGGCTTTGGCGTCACATCGCCCTGTTCCAATTGCAGGTTCTGTGCTGTCCAGCCCGCCAGGCCACCGCTCAGAATGGAAACGGATGTCGCGCCGAAGGTGTGCAACATCCACCACGCGCGCGGTGCGGAGAAGAGATTACCTTCATCGTAAATCACCAGATGCTGCTGATTATCAATCCCCAGTTCACCCATCGCACGCGCGAAGTCTTCGCGAGTTGGCATCATATGCGGCAGATCGGTGCTGTGATCGGATAAGGCTTCAATATCAAAAAAAACCGCGCCAGGCAGATGACCGGCACGGTATTCGGCATGAACATCACGGGTGCTGTTGCCCGGCGGCAGCATCCGGGCGTCAATGAGTGTGATACTGCTGTCATTCAAGTGGCTGGCAAGCCAGTCTGCGGAAACAAACCGCTCATGAGAAACGGGCAAATCAGAAGACGATGCTGACATAGATCCTCCACGTTGGGGCCGACGAATTCGACCCCGAATCTACCATTGATGTGCAATGATAGATGCATTGTCAGCGATTTTCCTCCATCCGACAAGTCGCAGATTATTGGGCGATACCGTCTCTATATGCTTGTTTTAATTGCGGCCAGTAATCTTGATTGGCCTCAATCATCTCATCCAGAATGGCTTTGGCGTGCTGCATCGTCGGCACGGTACGGTTTAGGGTAAATGCCTGCAAAGCCTTCTCGTAGCTGCCTTCTAGCGTCGCTTCCACTAACAGTTGTTCGGACGCCAACTGCTGTTCCAGCAAAGCTCGGTGGAACGGTGGGACATTCCCCATCCGCACCGGCTCCGGCCCTTGTGCGGTGATATAAGCGGGTACCTCCACCATCGCGTCATACGGCAGATTGGCGATGGCACCTTTATTTTCGACGATCACCAGATGACGCTGACGCAGATCGAACGCCAGCGAGCAGGCGACATCAACGATGAATGAGCCGTGCACGCCAACGTGGAACGCATCTGGCAGAATACCGGTTTCCTTGTAGCTGGCGGCAGCCGCAAACAGCTTTTTCTCACGTCCGTCCATCACTTCATTGGCGCGCGTGTAGTCAGGATCCTGATGCTCAACGATCTGATTCGGCATCAGGTAGTACTGCAAATACGGATTCGGTACGAATTCCGGGAAATGATCCATGACCGGTTTGATGTTGCGCCAGGTTTTTACCCACGATGGATCGGCGTGCTGCGGATCGGTATCGGCAGCATCGGCGGTCAACAGGCCGTAGCGGGCGATGTGTTCACGCAGTTCCGGCATACGATCGACGCCGTCGACCAGCACGCGGGTAAACCAACCGAAGTGGTTCAGCCCGAAATAGTCCACCGTGATGTCGTGACGATCGACGCCCAGCACGGCCGCAATGTTACGCATCGCGGCAACCGGCATGTCGCAGATATTCAGCACGCGGGCGTGAGGACGCAGGCGGCGAACGCCTTCGGCAACAATGGCGGCGGGGTTGGAATAATTGACGATCCACGCCTCTTGATGCGCATAGCGCTCAACCAGATCGATCAGCTCAGCCATCGGCAGAATGGTACGCAGGCCGTAGGCCAGTCCGCCGGGGCCGCAGGTTTCTTGCCCGACGACGCCGTGACGTAGCGGGATTTTCTCGTCTTGTTCGCGCATCTTGTACTGCCCGACGCGCATCTGGGCAAAGACAAAATGTGCGCCGCTAAATGCGATTTCCGCGTTGGTCGTGACGGTAAAGATGATGCTGTCACTGTGGTCGCGAATGACCTTTTCCACCACCGGCGCGATGATGTCCTGCCGCGGGCCGTCGATGTCATATAAACGAATCTCTGCCAGCGGGAAATTCGCGAGACGTACCATCAGACTCTTTACGATGCCTGGGGTATAGGTGCTGCCGCCGCCGGCAATGGTCAGAATGAATGGGGGTTTCGTCATGGTCAGTCTCCTGTTAAAGCGCGTTTTCAACTGCTTCGCGTATCGTTTTGACGTGAAGTCCGTAAACCACCTGTACGTTGTTACCCTGCCGGATAACGGCTTTCGCACCGGTGCTCTTAAGCTGTTGTTCGTCTACCAGATTCGGGTCGATTAGAGTGACCCGCAGGCGGGTGTAGCAGTTATCCACTACCTCGATATTCGGTTTACCGCCCAGCCCGGCGATGATGGTAGCGCCGATAGGTGGAGCATCACTTTTCACCGCGTCTGATGTTTTTACCTGACCTTCGGTTTTGGCCTGATATTCGGTTTTAGAATACAGTCGCGTCTCTTCTTCATCGGTTTCACGCCCCGGTGTTGGCATGTCGAAATACAGAATCAGGAAGCGGAAGACGAAGAAGTAAATCACCGACATGGTCAGCCCAACCGCGATGTACATCGGCCAGTTGGATTTCTCGATGCCCAGCGGCAGGTTATAAAGCAGGAAGTCGATGACGCCGTTGGCGCCAATTGCATGCACGCCCATGATGGAGAACAGCATCATCCCTATGCCGGTCAGTACGGCGTGGACGGCAAACAGCATGGGCGCGACGAACAGGAAGGAGAACTCCAGCGGCTCGGTAACGCCCAGCAAGAAAGAGGTAAACGCGGCCGGAATCAGGATGGCTTTGGCGGCCAGACGTTTCTCTGGCTTCGCCGTGACATACATCGCCAGTGCGGCGGCCGTCAGACCAAACATTTTACTGATACCGCGCGCGTCCCAGACCACGGTGGAACTCAGCTGTTTAACGTCCTGACAGGCCATTTCAGCAAAATAGATGTTGCGTGCGCCCTGATACAGCTTGCCGCATACCTCTGCGGTTCCGCCCAGTTCGGTATACAGGAATGGGGTATAGACCAGATGATGCAGCCCGGTGGGGATCAGTACGCGTTCCAGAAAGCCATAAATCGCGATGCCAACAGGGCCTGCATCTTTAATCGCGAAGGCGAGCCAGGTAATACCATGTTGAGCAAACGGCCACAGCGCGCTCATCGCAAAGCCCAGTGCAATCGCCAGCGGAATAACCAGAATGGCGACGAAGCAGTGGCCGGAATAGATCGCCATGACGCCGTTAAACTGTTTGCTGGAATAGCGGTTATACAGATAGCCTGCGAATCCGCCGATCAGGATACCGGCGAAAACGCCCATTTCCAGCACCTGAACGCCCAGCACCATGCCTTGCCCGGCGGCGCGCATCTCTGCTGCTGGTACGAGTTTGCCCTGTAATTGCAGTGTGATGTTCATGGCATTAATGAAGATGATAAACATCACCAGACCAATCAGAGCAGCATAGCCCTTATCGCGTTTCGCCAATCCAATCGGGATCCCAACGGCGAACACCAGTGCCAAATTAGCCAGAATCGCCACGGCGGATTTGGAAACCAGTTGACCAAAATCCTGAATCAAGGGGTGATTAAGTAAAGGGACATAGCCCGCTAAGTTGCCGTTACCAAACACGTTCCCAAATGCGATGAATAGCCCGACAATCGGAAGTATCAGCACCGGCCCATATAGGGACTTGCCGAAATTTTGCAATGCATTGACCGCTCTTTTCATTATCAGCCCTCTTACTGGCCATTATGGTGGGTACAGCAGCAAGGCTAGCAGTGAATGATAAAGAAATTCCAGTTATCTTATTGTTTTAAAAACAAATAACCTATAACGTTACAAGTAACCTTCAGAACTGTGATCGCCGATGATTTGTTACATTCAGTACGGGGGCGGTGGGAAACGAAAAAGCGCGATGCGCGATCGTTAATGAAGGGAAAATGAGAGGTAATATTTTTTTAATAAAATGTTATTTCCTTGGTAGGCAACAAAGGTCTCTGCACCTATAATTTGCGCCACTTTCACTGGCTGGGTATACAATTCTTATAATCCGGCTGCAATCTGACAGTTTAGTTAATGAGGTCAATATGACGATAGAACGTACCTTCTCCATCGTAAAACCTAACGCGGTTGCCAAGAATGCGATTGGTTCGATTTATTCACGCTTTGAAAGCGCAGGTTTTACCATCGTTGCGGCTAAAATGCTGCGTCTGAGCCGTGAGCAGGCGGAAGGTTTCTACGCTGAACATAAAGGCAAGCCGTTCTTCGATGGCCTGGTCGAATTCATGATGTCTGGCCCAATTATGGTGCAGGTGCTGGAAGGCGAAAACGCCGTTCAACGTAACCGTGACATCATGGGTGCGACCAACCCGGCAAATGCATTGGCAGGCACGCTGCGCGCCGATTACGCGGACAGCTTCACGGCGAACGCGGTACACGGCTCTGACTCTATCGAATCCGCTCAGCGTGAAATCGCCTATTTCTTCAGCGACGACGAAATCTGCGCGCGCGCGTAATGTGCGTGTAATAAACAGGTTAGCGCGTGTGATGTTGCTTCTTTTTCGTTGTGTTAGTGTGCCGTGTCGACGCAATGGCACAGAAAAAAAGCGGTGATGGTAGCTTACCTGTTTTAAACTTTGTACAATGCTGCGCCCCGGATGAGCCTGCACTCATCCGGGGCGTTTCTTTGGTCATAACCATCGAATTCAACCTTCTTTTTAGCGCCATAACGTGTAATAACGAGGCCAGGATTGACAATGTCTAAGCAAATCGCGTCTGAAATCGTCGTGTCTGAAACGACGGAATCTAACACTACCGCATCTAACACTACCGTATCCGAGCAAACTGTGTCCGAATTCTCTCCGGCGTCTGCTGATGCCTCTCAATCCGTTAAAACTAGTGCGGAAAAAATCAACCTGTTGGATCTTAACCGCCAGCAAATGCGTGACCTCTTCATGTCGATGGGAGAGAAACCGTTCCGCGCCGATCAGGTCATGAAATGGATTTATCACTACTGCTGTGATGACTTCAACCAGATGACGGATATTAACAAAGTCTTCCGCAGCAAATTGCAGGAAGTCGCTGAGATTCGCGCGCCTGAAGTCGTAGATGAACAGCGTTCTTCCGACGGCACGATTAAGTGGGCGATTCTGGTGGGCGGCCAGCGCGTAGAAACCGTTTATATTCCCGAAGAAGATCGCGCCACGCTGTGCGTATCGTCTCAGGTAGGCTGTGCGCTGGAGTGCAAATTCTGCTCAACGGCGCAGCAGGGCTTTAACCGTAACCTGCGCGTATCGGAAATTATCGGCCAGGTGTGGCGTGCGGCGAAGATCATCGGCGCTTTTAAAGTCACCGGCCAGCGCCCCATCACCAACGTGGTGATGATGGGTATGGGCGAACCGCTGCTGAACCTGACTAACGTGGTGCCAGCGATGGAAATCATGCTGGATGATTTTGGTTTCGGTCTGTCCAAACGTCGTGTGACGCTGTCTACGTCTGGCGTGGTGCCTGCGTTGGATAAACTGGGCGATATGATTGATGTCGCGCTGGCGATTTCTTTGCATGCGCCGACCGACGACATCCGCAACGAAATCATGCCGATCAACAAAAAGTACAATATCGAGATGTTCCTGAGTGCGGTACGTCGCTATCTGGAAAAATCCAATGCGAATCAGGGACGTGTTACCGTTGAGTATGTGATGTTGGATCATATCAATGACGGTACTGAGCATGCGCATCAACTGGCTGAATGCCTGAAAGATACGCCGTGCAAGATCAACCTGATTCCGTGGAACCCGTTCCCAGGCGCGCCGTATGGCCGCAGCTCAAACAGCCGCGTTGACCGTTTCTCCAAGGTACTGATGGAGTATGGCTTCACGACGATCGTACGTAAAACCCGTGGGGATGACATTGATGCTGCCTGCGGTCAGTTGGCTGGCGAAGTCGTGGACAGAACCAAACGTACGCTGAAGAAGAAAATGGCGGGTGAACCTATCGCGGTGAAAGCGGTCTAAGATCGAATTGCGCGCGGGTTAGCGTGGAAGCGCTACCCCGCTGTCTGGCGCTGAGGTGATTTGCAGGACAAACGTGAGCAAATTGCGAGGCGCGCCGCGTTGTTACCCGATCTGACTGCCGCTCTGCTCATATTCAGGTAACCTCTCTGACAAAAGGATGTCTGGCAAGGACAACGAGAGGGAACAGGGATGGCAAAGGTTCTGTCACAGGGATTGTCTCTATCACAGAGAATCGCGTTATTACGCGGAGCGCACTGGCTGAGTGGCCTGTTCGCGATGCTGTTGCTGGCGGGATGTATGCATTCGCCTCAGGAAGCGACAAATCCAGCGATTGCTCAAACCCGCTTGCAGCTGGGGTTGGCGTATCTGGCGCACAATAATTTGGATTCGGCTCGGCAGAATCTTGAAAAGGCGGTGGCGATTGCTCCGCAGGATTATCGAACACAATTGGGGATGGCGCTTTACGAGCAGCGGATAGGTGAAAACCGCCTTGCTGAACAGCGTTATCAGCATGTGTTGAACATGGCGCCGGAAAATGGCAGCGTCATGAATAATTACGGTGCGTTTCTGTGTAGTTTAGGGCAGTATGTAGCGGCACAGCGACAGTTTAGTGCGGCTGCACAACTTCCTGATTACAGTCAGGTTGCTGATGCGTTGGAAAATGCGGGATACTGCTTTTTCTATGCCGGACAGACTGAAAACGCGCGCAATTTATTAAGTCGGGCGCTGAAATACGACCCGACGAAAGGCAGTGCCTTGCTGGCGGAAGCAAACAAACAGTTTGATGCCGGGAAAAATGAGCAAGTGCGGCTGCTGCTTGAGGTTTATCAGCATAGTCTTCCGGCCAGTGCCGAAAGCTTATGGTTACAGATTCGTTTCGCCGCGTTGGCGGGCCATGATGGCGATAAAGAACGTTATGGCAACGTGCTGGCGCGAAGTTTTCCACAATCTAAACAGTACCAGCACTTCTTAGCTAATGAATACTGAAGCCACCCAAGATACAACAGAAGCAAAACTACCCGGCGAACGTCTGCGTGAGGCGCGTGAACGTCTTGGATTTACCCAGCAAACTATTGCCGAGCGTTTGTGCCTTAAAATCTCCACCGTTCGTGATATTGAAGACGGTACGACGCCTGCCGATTTAGCGCCGACCTTTCTGCGCGGCTATATCCGTTCTTATGCCAAGCTGGTTCATTTACCCGAAGATGAGCTACTTCCCGCCGTGGATAGGCAGGCCATACCTAAAACGATCTCTGTCTCGCCGATGCAGAGTTTTTCGCTGAAAAAAAGTCGCAAAAAGCGTGATGGCTGGTTGATGACAATCACCTGGCTGGTCGTGCTGGTTGTTCTGGGGCTAACTGGCGCATGGTGGTGGCAAAATCATCAGGCTCAGCAGGCGGAAATCAACAGCATGGTCGATCATGCCAGTTCGATGCAGGCGCAAACGGAAGGGCAACCTGTTCCGCTGATGGACAACAGCGCCCCGCAGGAAACGGCGACACCGAATTCTGCTGCGGCACCGGCTTCTACGCCAGTTGACCTGTCTGCGACTGTCACGGCGACACCTTCAACGCCTTCTTCTTCTGCTTCCTCAACGACGCCGTCAACGGCACCTTCCAGCCAAGCGCCTTCACAGGCGAATACTGCACAGCATCAGGCTGCGGGTAATGTGCTGTTAGGCGCAGGGGCCGTTGCCCCCGCTGCGGGTACGGTAGCGGAGAGCAATCCGGTCTCTGCTTCCCATGCATTGGTTATGACTTTCACGGCCGATTGCTGGCTGGAAGTGACGGATGCCAGCGGCAAAAAACTGTTCAGCGGCATGCAGCGTAATGGTGGCACGCTGAATCTGGATGGTCAGTCACCCTATAAACTTAAAATTGGCGCACCTGCTGCGGTACAGATTCAATTTCAAGGCAAGCCGGTTGATTTAAGCCGCTTTGTGCGCAGCAATCAGGTTGCGCGCCTGACGCTGACTGCAGAATAACGTGTTGTTCAGGTAAGACTGCAATGTTGGAGATGAAGTAATGCATAACGCTGCACCCATAACCCGTCGAAAATCAAAACGGATTTACGTCGGCAAGGTGCCTGTAGGTGATGGTGCGCCGATTGCGGTGCAATCCATGACCAACACCCGAACCACCGACGTTGAAGCTACCGTCAATCAAATCAGATCGCTGGAACGTGTTGGCGTCGATATTGTTCGCGTCTCCGTGCCAACGATGGACGCGGCGGAAGCCTTTAAGCTTATCAAACAGCAGGTGAATGTCCCGCTCGTCGCCGACATTCACTTTGACTACCGCATCGCGCTGAAAGTCGCGGAATACGGCGTCGACTGTCTGCGTATCAACCCCGGTAATATTGGTAACGAAGAGCGTATTCGCTCGGTTGTCGATTGTGCGCGTTACAACAATATCCCGATCCGTATTGGTGTGAACGGCGGTTCGCTGGAAAAAGATTTGCAGGAAAAATACGGCGAACCAACGCCGGAAGCGCTGTTGGAATCGGCGATGCGCCATGTCGATATCCTCGATCGCCTGAACTTCGAACAGTTTAAAGTCAGCGTCAAAGCCTCGGACGTTTTCCTTGCAGTGCAATCCTATCGCCTGCTGGCTGCACGTATCGATCAGCCGCTGCACCTTGGTATCACCGAAGCGGGTGGCGCACGTAGCGGCGCGGTGAAATCGGCTATCGGTCTCGGTCTACTGCTGTCTGAAGGTATTGGCGACACACTGCGTATTTCACTGGCGGCCGATCCGGTTGAGGAAGTGAAAGTCGGCTTCGATATCCTGAAATCACTGCGCATTCGTTCACGCGGAATCAATTTCATTGCTTGCCCGACCTGTTCCCGTCAGGAGTTTGACGTGATCGGGACAGTGAACGCGCTGGAACAACGGCTGGAAGACATCATCACGCCGATGGACGTCTCGATTATCGGCTGCGTGGTGAATGGCCCCGGTGAAGCGCTGGTGTCGACCATTGGGGTCACGGGTGGACACAACAAGAGCGGCTTCTATGAAGACGGCGTGCGGCAGAGAGAGCGCTTCGATAACGAGCAGATGATCGATCAGTTAGAAGCCAAGATCCGCGCGAAAGCCTCCATGATGGACGAAAATCAGCGTATTACCGTCAATCTGGTGGATAAATAACCTTGACGGTGTGGCGGCATGCCGCCACCCGCCTAATTCACGATTCCTGAACCCGATGGGGATGCCCCGCATTGAAGATGCGACGGCAATCCTTCTATAATCGGGTTTATTTTTTGAAAAACGCATAGAGAACTGACGTGGCAAAAAATATTCAAGCCATCCGTGGCATGAACGATTACCTGCCAGCCGAAACGGCATTGTGGCAGCGTATTGAAAACAGCCTGAAACAGGTGCTCAGTGGCTACGGCTATAATGAAATTCGTTTGCCGATTGTCGAGCAAACGCCGCTGTTTAAGCGCGCTATCGGTGAAGTGACTGATGTCGTCGAAAAAGAGATGTATACCTTTGACGATCGCAATGGCGACAGTCTGACTCTGCGTCCGGAAGGGACGGCAGGCTGCGTCCGCGCCGGTATTGAGCACGGTATTCTCTATAATCAGGAACAGCGCCTGTGGTATGTCGGCCCGATGTTCCGCTACGAGCGTCCGCAGAAAGGGCGCTATCGCCAGTTCCATCAGTTGGGTTGTGAAGTGTTTGGTCTGCAAGGGCCGGATATCGATGCCGAATTGATCCTGATGACGGCTCGCTGGTGGCGGGTGCTGGGCATTGCCGATCACGTGAAGCTGGAACTGAACTCGATCGGTTCATTAGACGCGCGCGCGCGCTATCGTGAAGCGCTGGTCGCGTTCCTCGAACAGCATAAAGATCAGTTGGATGAAGACTGCCTGCGCCGGATGTACACCAACCCGTTGCGCGTTCTGGATACGAAAAACCCGCAGATTCAGGTTCTGCTGAACGACGCGCCCGTGCTGACGGACTATCTGGATGACGAATCGCGTGAGCACTTTGAAGCGTTGGGTGAACTTTTAACGCAGTCTGGTATCCCATATACCGTTAATCCGCGTCTGGTTCGTGGTTTGGATTACTATAACCGCACGGTATTTGAATGGGTCACCACCAGTCTAGGCGCACAGGGCACGGTCTGTGCCGGTGGGCGTTATGATGGTATGGTGGAACAACTGGGCGGGCACGCAACGCCAGCGGTCGGTTTTGCGATGGGTCTGGAGCGTCTGGTCCTGCTGGTGCAATCTGTGAACCCAGATTTCAAAGCTCAGCCAGGTGTGGATGCTTATCTGATTTCTTCCGGCGCGGGAACGCAGGTTGCCGCAATGCAGCTGGCGGAGAAATTACGTGACGCGCTGCCGCAGTTGAAACTGATGACCAACTACGGCGGTGGCAACTTTAAGAAACAGTTCGCTCGCGCGGATAAATGGGGCGCCCGCGTCGCATTGGTATTAGGCGAAAATGAAGTGGCGGCCGGTCAGGTTGTGGTTAAAAACCTGAGCAATGGCGAGCAGGATACATTGGCACAGGCCGACGTCGCATCGCGGCTGGCAACGTTACTGGATTGAGGAGAGAGACACCGTGGAAGTCTATACCACAGAGAATGAACAGGTTGATGCACTACGTCGTTTCCTCGCGGAGAACGGGAAGGCGTTAGTGGTCGGTGTTGTGCTGGGGGTTGGCGCACTGGTTGGCTGGCGTTTCTGGCAAAATCACCAAAATGATAGCGTGATGGCAGCGTCCGCATCCTATCAGCAGGTGACGGAGCAGCTGGCCGAAGGCAAAACCGACGCGATTGCGGCAACAGAGAAATTTACGGCTGAGAATAAAAACGCCTATGGCGCGCTGGCTTCTCTGGAATTGGCTCGTCATTACGTCGATCTGAAAGATTTTGCGAAAGCAGAACAGCAATTGGTACAGGCGCTGTCACAGACGAAAGATGCCGACCTGCTGGCGGTGGTGAACCTGCGTCTGGCGCGGGTTCAGCTACAAGAAAACAAAGCGGATGACGCGCTGAAAACGCTGGATGCCATCAAGCTGGAAGGCTGGGCGTCACAGGCTGCGGAAGTTCGTGGCGATATTCTGGCGAGCAAAGGGGATAATCAGGCTGCGCGTGATGCCTACAACAAAGGGTTGTCTTCCAATCCATCGCAGGCACAGCAAGCGTTACTGCGCATGAAACTGAATAACCTGTCCAGCTAAGAGGAATTCCATGCAATTGCGTAAAACACTGTTGGTAGGACTGGTTTCTGTTGCCCTGCTGAGCGGATGCTCGCTGTTTAACAGCGAAGAAGATGTCGTCACTATGTCTCCACTGCCGCAGGTGGAAAACCAGTTCACGCCAACCAAGGTGTGGAACAGCTCGGTTGGGAGTGGTATTGGCGAGTTTTACTCCAATCTTCATCCCGCATGGCAGGACAACCGCGTTTTTGCCGCCGATCGTCGTGGCACCGTGAAAGCGATGGATCTGAATGACGGCAAAGAGATTTGGCGTGCCGATCTGTCGGAGAAGACCAATTTCTTCTCCCGCAACAATCCGGCGCTGCTGTCTGGCGGAGTAACGGTTTCAGGCAACCACGTCTATGTTGGTAGTGAAAAGGCGCAGGTCTATGCGCTGAATGCAGAAGATGGTACGCCAGTATGGCAGACGAAAGTGGCAGGCGAAGCACTGTCTCGCCCTGTCGTCAGCGACGGTGTGGTGTTGATTCATACTGGCAACGGTATGTTGCAGGCATTGAATGAAGCGGATGGCGCTATCAAATGGAGCGTCAACCTGGATATGCCAACGCTGTCTCTGCGTGGTGAATCCGCCCCGACAACCGCATTTGGTGCGGCGATTGTGGGTGGTGACAACGGTCGTGTAAACGCCGTGATGATCAATCAGGGTCAGCTTATCTGGCAGCAGCGTATTTCACAGCCGAGTGGGGCGACCGAAATCGATCGTCTGAACGATGTCGATACGACGCCGGTTGTCGCGGGCGAAGTGGTTTACGCGCTGGGTTACAATGGCAACATGACCGCGCTGGACCTGCGTTCCGGTCAGATTCTGTGGAAGCGTGAACTGGGCTCAGTGCATGATTTTATCATCGACGGCGACCGCATCTATCTGGTCGATCAGGACGATCGCGTTGTTGCATTGAACACTAACGGTGGCGTGAGCCTGTGGCGTCAAAGCGATCTGCTGCACCGTAACTTAACGGCCCCGGTGCTGTATAACGGCTATCTGGTGGTGGGCGATGCTGAAGGGTATCTGCACTGGCTGAATACGGCGGATGGTCGTTTCGTGGCGCAGCAAAAAGTGGATAGCTCTGGCTTCCTCGGCAAGCCTGTGGTTGCCAGCGACAAGCTGCTGATTCAGGCGAAAAACGGTGATGTCTACGCGTTCACTCGCTAAGTAACTCGTATCAATTTGGAGCACAGCGTTTTGGGTGTGCTCGTATAACGGCTCCTGACATTATCAGGGGCCGTTTCGTCTTTTTATCGTCAGCGAGTATTTCGCTGTAACGTATTGAAATATAAGTAATGAGGTTGTAACAATGATACCTGTCGTCGCGCTGGTCGGGCGCCCGAATGTGGGGAAATCCACGCTATTTAACCGCTTAACGCGCACTCGTGATGCATTGGTGGCGGATTTTCCTGGGCTGACTCGTGACCGCAAGTATGGTCGTGCAGAAGTGGAAGGGCATGAATTTATTATCGTCGATACCGGTGGGATCGACGGTACCGAAGACGGTGTGGAAACGCGTATGGCCGGTCAATCGCTGGTGGCGATTGAAGAAGCGGATATCGTGCTGTTCATGGTGGATGCCCGCGCGGGATTGATGCCTGCGGATGAAGGCATTGCCAAGCACTTGCGCAGCCGTGAAAAAACGACGGTGCTGGTGGCGAACAAAACCGACGGCCTTGACCCGGATATGGTCACGGCAGATTTCTACTCGCTCGGAATGGGGGAAGTGTACCCGATTGCCGCGTCTCACGGTCGTGGTGTGACTTCATTGCTGGAAACGGTTCTGCTGCCGTTTGTACAAGATGAAATAGAAGAGCCTGTTGAGTTAAGCGAAGAAGAAGAGAACGCAGCTTACTGGGCAGCGTTAGAAGCGGACGAGCAGGCTAGCGAAGAAGAAGCTGAAGACGATTTCAACCCTGAAGATTTGCCGATCAAACTGGCGATTGTCGGACGTCCGAATGTGGGTAAGTCCACGCTGACTAACCGTATTCTGGGCGAAGAGCGCGTGGTGGTGTTCGACATGCCGGGCACGACGCGTGACAGTATCTATATCCCGATGGTGCGCGACGAACGCGAATACGTTCTGATTGATACCGCGGGTGTGCGTAAGCGCGGCAAAGTGACGGAAACGGTAGAAAAATTCTCCGTCATCAAAACGTTGCAGGCGATTGAAGATGCCAACGTGGTACTGCTGGTTATCGACGCGCGTGAAGGTATTTCCGATCAGGATCTCTCGCTGCTGGGCTTTATCCTCAATAGTGGGCGCTCACTGGTGATTGTGGTGAACAAATGGGATGGCCTGTCACAGGAAGTGCGTGAGCAGGTGAAAGAGACGTTGGATCTGCGCCTCGGCTTTATCGATTTTGCCCGTATTCACTTCATTTCCGCGCTACACGGCAGTGGCGTGGGCAACCTGTTTGAGTCCGTAACCGAAGCCTATGCGTGCGCCACTCGTCGCGTGAGCACGGCGATGTTGACCCGTATCATGCAAATGGCATCAGACGATCACCAGCCGCCGCTGGTGCGCGGCCGTCGCGTGAAGCTGAAATATGCGCACGCCGGTGGTTATAACCCGCCGATTGTGGTGATCCATGGGAATCAGGTGAAAGACCTGCCGGATTCTTACAAGCGCTATCTGATGAACTACTATCGTCGTTCGCTGGACGTAATGGGTACGCCGATTCGTATTCAGTTTAAAGAAGGGGAAAACCCTTTTGCGGACAAGCGCAACACGCTGACGCCAAACCAGCTACGCAAGCGTAAGCGTTTGATGTCACACATTAAAAAAGGTAAGTAATTTATTAACGGGGCGAATAGTGATATTCGCCCCGTTTTGTCAGAGACGAAACGAATCGCCGTTAACAAGACCAATAATAATCAAGGAGAGTCATGTCCTGGGAAACCTGGAGTTTTGCATTCAACGTCACGATGCCCAATGTGCTGATGCTGTTGATAGGTATCGCGTTACGCAAACTCAATCTGCTGAATGATGCGTTTTGTGATACGGCAATGCGGGTTGTATTCAATCTTTCTCTTCCCTGCCTGCTGTTTTTTAGTGTTGCGGGTAATCACCAGTCGTTTTCGGAACAGTGGCCGCTGGTGGTGTATGGCACGATAGGGACATTGGCGACATTTCTGCTGCTGGAAATCGCGGCGGTGAAGCTCGTCAAGGATCCAAAGGAACGTGGCATCTTTGTGCAAGGCGGGTTCCGTTCAAATACTGGCGTAATGGGGCTGGCGTTTGCGATGAGTGCTTACGGTGATGAAGGCATTGCTGTTGGCTCACTGTATCTGATGGTGACGGTGATTATGTTTAACGCACTGTCTGTCATTACGTTGACGCGCAGCTTGCAGCGGCAATCACCTGAACAGAAGATTCCGGTAAGCCAACTGCTGCGCGGTATTGTGACCAATCCGCTGATTATTGGTCTGCTTCTTGGTGCGGCCTACGGGCAAAGCCAACTGCCAATGCCGAGCGTCATCAAGCAGACCGGTGGCTTTATTTCCTCAATGGCGTTGCCGCTGGCGTTGTTGTGTGCCGGAGCCAGTCTGGAATGGCGTAGTATGTTCCGTTCGTCGAATGTGGCCGTGCTGTCTTCTGTGGCGAAGATATTCGTTGTGCCGGGGCTGCTCACGCTGGGCGGATGGCTTGTCGGATTTCGCGGTGTCGAACTGGGGATTATTTTTCTGTTTTCCTCAACGCCAACCGCAGCGGGTAGCTATGCAATGACGCGTGCGATGGGTGGAAACGCCACGCTGGCAGCCAATATTATTGGTTTGACGACGGTTGGCGCGTTTTTCATGATTGCTATTGGTCTGTATGTGCTGCGTTCTCTCGGTGTGATTTAACCTCTGATCATCACGCGTTATTGGTAGCAAAATGGAGGAAAAAGATGGATGCGTTTTGTCCTGATTGTCACCACGTGATGCTGTGGCAACCTGATGGTTCATTTTTATGTGAGGGCTGCCGACAGCATTATCTGCGTAAGGCGTCATGCCCTGAATGTAACCACTTACTTCAGGAACTGAAAGCCTGTGGCGCGGTGGATTACTTCTGCCAGCAGCACGGGATGATTTCCAAACGGCGGGTCGTGTTCAGCTATACACCTGCCGATTAAGCCTATTGCTACGCCTGTGCGCCGTTACGCCACAGCTCGGTCAGTTCCGGCGGCGCACGGTCTTCCGGGATCAGCAGGATAACATCGGCACACTGATTCTGCTGCGGGTGACGGTAGCTGATGTGGATGCGGTAATAGAACTGGTCACCGCGCCCCGGGCCGTCTGGTTCACCGGGATCGCGAGCCTGAGGAAAGGCATTACGGATCGCGTTACAAATGCGTTCCCGCTCGGGTGGCGTCACGCTGGCGAGCGTGAAGCGTCGCGACCCCGCCAGCTTGGGGATAAAGGCGAATCCCCCTTCACGCGCCAACTCAATGATGGCGTCTTCGTTGAGCTCCGGCAGCGTCTTCATAAGAACTCCTGACGAACCTCCACGCCCACGGTTTCCCACGACTGCATGACGATGTCTGCAACGGTATTGTTAAAACGCTTAGCGGCATGTTGGATCGTATGGCGCGCGAAAATTTCGAAATCCGCATTTTGCGGCAGTGACTTATCGCACAGCGTGTCGTACCAGATGCGGCCGGCTTTTTCCCAGGAATGCCCGCCCAGCGCGATGGCCGTCAGATAGAATGCCCGGTTGGGAATGCCTGAATTCAAGTGTACGCCGCCGTTGTCTTCGCGCGTATTCACATATTCGCTCATATGAGAAGGCTGAGGATCGATACCCAACAGTTCATCATCATACGCCGTGCCCGGCAGGGACATCGAGCGCAGCCCCATGCCGTGAATACCGTCTGCCAGCAGCTCGGCACCGATAAGCCAATCGGCCTGCTCAGCGGTTTGCCCCAAATGGTACTGTTTGACCATGGAGCCAAAGACATCGGATAGCGATTCATTTAACGCACCGGACTGACGGAAATAAATCAGTCCTGACTCGTGTTCGGTAATGCCGTGAGTGAGTTCATGCGCGACTACATCCAGCGCAATCGTGAAGCGATTAAAGATTTTGCCGTCGCCATCCCCGAATACCATCTGTTGCCCGTTCCAGAAGGCGTTCTGGTAATCCTGACCGTAATGCACGGTGCCCGTCAGCGGCAGCCCCTCGGCGTCCAGTGAGTGACGTTGGAAAATCTTCCAGAAGAAATCATAGGTGACGCCCAGATAGTTGTAGGCTTCATCGACGGCGATATCACCGTTGCTGGGTTGGCCTTCCGCACGCACCTGCTTGCCGGGCAACTGTTGCTGCTGTTCGGCATCGTGGATGCTGCGATTAGCCTGCCCGGCGGGTAATTTCTCATGGGGTTCCGGGCGTGGGTTGTGGCTGACCATTAATGACTGAACGTGCATCAGCGTCTGTTGCGCGCAGTGGCGCTGCTCGTCTGTGCCGTTTGCAATAATGCGATGCAAAATATAAGGGGGAATCACGCTACAAATCGGTCTGGACTTCATACCTCATCTCCTTGAAAACGCTCATCAGGGGTAACACAGACGATCAATAAAGCTCACTGTATTTTTATCCCATCTGCTTCACCGCTAACATGCAGCTTGCAGTATGACGGGCATAAATTTTAGTGAGCTAAGAATGAGTATAGTTCAGATGATAGGGGGAAGAATGGGGGATCGCCGTTGTTTTAGGATAAATCCCCATCCTGTGCGTTTTATGCCGATCGCGCGATTTTTATGACTGAGATGAGGGTTTTCGCCGCTTTTTCACAGAATCTGGGTTCGGCACCAGCGCCGTGACCTGACTTTCTACCCAACCGTCCTGCAAGCGAGTTTTCAGCGTTTCACCGGGGGTAATTTGCGTGACGTTTTTCAGTACCTTACCGTCTGGGGCGGTGGTGACGTTATAGCCGCGCGCCAGCGTCGCCAGCGGGCTAACGCCTTCCAGACGTGAACAGGCGATACCGAGCTTCTGCTTGTTCTGATTTAACTGGCGTTCCACTGCACTCTGCATCTGATAGCTCAACTGCTGTAAACGCTGTTGCGCACGATGGATGCGGGTCTGCGGCTGCTGTTGCATTAGGCGCTGTTGTAAGCGTTCACTTCGGCGTGAGGTCTGTCGAAGCTGCTGCTGCATGGCGTCATCCAGACGCTGGCGCAGTTTGACCAGTTGTGCCTGCTGACGGGCCAGCCGCAGTTGCGGATGTTGTTGCTGCAAGCGGTGGTGTAGACGAGTAAATTCCCGGTTGCGCTGGGCGAGGTAATAATCCATCGCCATTTCCAGCCGCTGGCGCTGGGACTGGATTTGGCGCAACAGTTCAAGTTGGTTACGACTCACTAACTCGGCAGCAGCGGACGGCGTGGGGGCTCGCAGGTCACCGACGAAATCGGCGATGGTGACATCGGTTTCATGGCCGACGGCGCTGACGATAGGAATGCGGCTGGCGAAGATGGCACGAGCCACCCGTTCATCATTAAAGCTCCACAGATCTTCCAGCGAACCGCCGCCGCGCCCGACGATTAACACGTCACACTCCTCTCTCTGGTTAGCCAGCTCAATAGCGCGAACAATCTGTAGCGGTGCGTCTGCGCCTTGCACCGACGTGGGATACACGATCACCGGCAGCGACGGATCGCGGCGCTGCAATACCTGCAAGATATCGTGCAGGGCGGCACCGCTGGCTGACGTAATCACGCCGACCTGTTTGGCGGGAGAGGGGAGCACCTGCTTAAACTGCTGGTCAAACAGCCCTTCGGCGGCAAGTTTCTGCTTGAGCTGTTCAAACTGTTGTTGCAACAGACCGTCACCGGCAGGCTGCATACTTTCCGCCAGCAGCTGATAGTCGCCACGAGGTTCATACAGCGTGATGGTGGCCCGAATCAGCACCTGCTGGCCGTTTTGTGGACGGAACGTCACCCTGCGGTTGCTGGTGCGGAACATCGCGCAGCGCACCTGTGCACGCTCATCTTTCAGCGTGAAATACCAATGGCCGGATGAGGGCTGAGAGAGGTTGGAGATTTCACCGGAGAGCCAAATCTGGCCCATTTCCATTTCCAACAGTTGTCTAACCGTCTGATTCAGTCGGCTAACGGTAAAAATTGCAGAGGAGGGAAATTGAGACATTGTGAGCCAGATCAAATTTTAAAACAGTCACTTAATTGATCGATACTACCTACCTGAAACAGGTAATCAAGCATTTTAGTAAAATAATGCTGGAGGCAACCGATTACGCTCTGTATAATGCCACGGCAATATTTTATCTATTCTTACATCCACCTTGGTGAGATATTGCCCATGCTACGTATCGCTAAAGAAGCACTGACGTTTGACGACGTCCTCCTGGTTCCCGCTCATTCTACTGTTCTGCCTAATACTGCCGATCTGTCCACGCAGTTGACGAAAAACATTCGCCTGAATATTCCTATGCTGTCCGCAGCGATGGATACCGTTACCGAATCCGGCCTGGCTATTGCGCTGGCGCAGGAAGGCGGTCTGGGCTTTATTCACAAAAATATGTCCATTGAGCGTCAGGCGGAAGAAGTAAGCCGCGTGAAAAAACACGAAAGTGGCGTTGTGGTCGATCCACAGACGGTCACCCCAGAAACGACGCTGCGTGAAATGAAAGAGCTGACCGAGCGCAACGGCTTCGCGGGTTACCCTGTCGTGGCAAAAGACAACGAACTGGTCGGTATCATCACCGGTCGTGACGTGCGTTTTGTGACCGATTTGGAAAAACCGGTTAGCGCATTCATGACGCCAAAAGAGCGTCTGGTCACCGTTAAAGAAGGTGAAGCGCGTGACGTCGTGCTGCAAAAGATGCACGAAAAACGCGTCGAGAAAGCGCTGGTCGTTGACGACAAATTCCACCTGATCGGCATGATCACGGTAAAAGATTTCCAGAAAGCAGAACGTAAACCAAACGCCTGTAAAGACGAACACGGTCGTCTGCGCGTAGGCGCGGCGGTTGGTGCTGGTGCAGGTAACGAAGAGCGTGTTGATGCGTTGGTTGCCGCAGGTGTTGACGTTCTGCTGATCGATTCCTCACATGGCCATTCCGAAGGCGTATTGCAGCGTATTCGTGAAACACGTGCTAAATACCCGAACCTCGAAATCATCGGCGGTAACGTCGCGACGGGTGCAGGCGCGAAAGCGCTGGTTGAAGCGGGCGTTAGCGCGGTCAAAGTAGGTATCGGCCCTGGCTCCATCTGTACTACCCGTATCGTGACGGGCGTGGGCGTACCGCAAATTACGGCGATCTCCGATGCGGTTGAAGCGCTGGAAGGCACCGGTATTCCGGTCATCGCCGACGGCGGTATCCGCTTCTCCGGCGACATCGCTAAAGCTATCGCAGCAGGCGCGGCCTGTGTCATGGTCGGTTCCATGCTGGCGGGTACGGAAGAATCCCCAGGTGAAATCGAACTGTATCAGGGGCGTTCATTCAAATCTTATCGCGGTATGGGTTCACTGGGCGCGATGTCCAAAGGTTCATCAGACCGTTACTTCCAGACTGATAACGCGGCCGACAAACTGGTGCCGGAAGGTATCGAAGGCCGCGTAGCCTATAAAGGCCGTCTGAAAGAGATCGTTCACCAGCAGATGGGCGGCTTGCGCTCCTGTATGGGGCTGACGGGTTGCGCGACTATCGACGCGCTGCGCACGCAGGCTGAGTTTGTACGCATCAGCGGCGCGGGCATTCAGGAAAGCCACGTTCACGACGTTACCATTACTAAAGAGTCACCAAACTACCGTATGGGTTCATAAGGTAATTTGCGGGCTGATTTAACCCGATAAACCCGGTACTATTGCCTGTCTTTTTAGGGCTATTCGCCGGGTTTACTTATTTTTTAGCTTTTTGGAACATGCTCCTCATGACGCAAAACATTCATCAACACCGCATTCTTATTCTGGATTTCGGCTCGCAGTACACGCAACTGGTTGCACGTCGCGTGCGTGAACTGGGCGTTTACTGTGAACTGTGGGCATGGGATGTCACGGAAGCGCAGATTCGCGGGTTTAATCCGAACGGGATCATCCTGTCCGGCGGCCCGGAAAGCACCACCGAATTTGGTAGCCCGCGCGCGCCAGAATACGTTTTCAACGCTGGCGTACCGGTATTAGGCGTGTGCTACGGCATGCAGACGATGGCGATGCAGTTAGGTGGCCACGTTGAAGGTTCCAACGAGCGTGAGTTTGGTTACGCGCAGGTAGAAGTGAAGACGGATAGCGCGCTGGTGCGTGATATTCAGGATGCGTTGAGCGCGACGGGCGCACCGCTGCTGGATGTCTGGATGAGCCACGGCGACAAAGTGACGGCAATCCCGGAAGGGTTTGAGACCGTTGCGAGTACCGATACCTGTCCGTTTGCCATCATGGCGAACGAAGAAAAACGTTTTTACGGCGTGCAGTTCCACCCGGAAGTGACGCACACCCGTCAGGGCCAGCGCATGTTAGAGCGTTTTGTCCGTGACATTTGCCAGTGTGAAGCACTGTGGACGCCAGCCAAGATTATCGACGATGCGGTGACCCGTATTCGTGAGCAAGTGGGCAACGACCAGGTGATTCTGGGCCTGTCCGGCGGCGTGGATTCGTCTGTGACTGCGATGCTGTTGCACCGTGCGATTGGTGACCGCCTGACCTGCGTGTTTGTCGATAACGGCCTGCTGCGTTTGAACGAAGCCGATCAGGTGCTGGAAATGTTCGGCGATCATTTTGGCCTGAACATTGTTCACGTGGCAGCGGAAGATCGCTTCCTGGGCGAGCTGGCTGGCGAAAACGATCCAGAAGCCAAGCGTAAAATCATCGGTCGTGTGTTTGTTGAAGTGTTCGATGAAGAAGCCAGCAAGCAAACTGACGTGAAATGGCTGGCACAAGGCACCATCTACCCGGACGTCATCGAATCTGCGGCTTCTGCGACGGGCAAAGCGCACGTGATCAAGTCCCACCACAACGTGGGTGGCCTGCCGAAAGAGATGAAGCTGGGTCTGGTTGAGCCGCTGAAAGAGCTGTTCAAAGACGAAGTGCGTAAGATCGGTCTGGAACTGGGTCTGCCGTACAACATGCTGTACCGCCATCCGTTCCCGGGCCCAGGTCTGGGCGTACGCGTGCTGGGTGAAGTGAAGAAAGAATACTGTGACCTGCTGCGTCGTGCGGATGCGATCTTTATTGAAGAGCTGCACAAAGCCGACCTGTACAACAAAGTCAGTCAGGCATTCACCGTCTTCCTGCCGGTTCGTTCCGTGGGCGTGATGGGCGATGGCCGTAAATACGATTGGGTTGTCTCACTGCGTGCGGTAGAAACCATCGACTTTATGACCGCGCACTGGGCACACCTGCCATACGATTTCTTGGGCCGCGTATCCAACCGCATCATCAACGAAGTCGACGGCATCTCCCGCGTTGTTTATGACGTATCGGGTAAGCCACCTGCGACAATTGAGTGGGAATAAGCCTGCGTCCGGTATGTACTGTCGTCAGGTAACATAGAATATCCTCAAGCCCGCAATTAAAAAATTGCGGGC
>NZ_JBBBQR010000023.1:0-61264 GCF_037136835.1 Pectobacterium sp. 1950-15
TTGAAATTAAAAGGCCTGAGTCCGGTAGAATACCGAACCCAGACCCTGAAAGCCGCTTAACATGAACTGTCCAACTTTACGGGGTCAGTCCAAAGTGCGGGCTTTGGCTATCTGTAATCTTGAATCAGTTCAAAAAGGCCGGCTGATTCTTTTCATACTCGGTGATAGACGCTTCGTGTTGCAGCGTCAGGCCGATGCTGTCTAATCCGTTGATCATACAGTGACGACGGAAGCTGTCGATTTCAAACGGATAGCTTTTGCTACCCGCCTGAACGACCTGATTTTCCAGATCGACGATGAAGTTAATGCCTTCCTGCCCGTCAACCAGCTTGAACAGTTCGTCTATTTCCGCGTCGCTCAGTTTCACCGGCAGCAGTTGGTTGTTAAACGAGTTGCCGTAGAAGATATCAGCGAAGCTTGGGGCGATAACGACTTTGAAGCCGTAATCGGTCAGCGCCCACGGTGCGTGCTCACGGGAAGAGCCGCAGCCGAAGTTTTCCCGCGCCAGCAGGATGCTCGCCCCTTTGTAATGCGGCTTGTTCAGCACAAACTCAGGGTTAGGCTGTTGACCCGCATCGTCCAGAAAGCGCCAGTCGTGGAACAGATGTTGGCCGAAACCGGTACGCGTCACCTTTTGCAGAAACTGCTTGGGAATGATGGCGTCGGTATCGACGTTAGCGGCATCCAGAGGAACCACCAGACCAGTGTGTTGAGTAAATTTAGCCATGTCGGTTTCTCTCTTAATTCAACTCGCGGACGTCGGCAAAGCGACCCGTTACCGCGGCAGCCGCAGCCATTGCCGGGCTGACCAGATGGGTGCGGCCAGCGCGCCCCTGACGGCCTTCAAAGTTACGGTTGCTGGTTGAAGCGCAACGTTCGCCGGGGTTCAGGCGGTCATTGTTCATCGCCAGACACATAGAGCAGCCCGGTAAGCGCCACTCAAAACCCGCTTCGATGAACACTTTATCCAGCCCTTCCAGCTCTGCCATGGTTTTGACCGGGCCGGAGCCAGGTACAACGATAGCCTGAACGCCAGCGGCGACTTTGCGCCCTTTGGCGATTTCTGCCGCAGCGCGCAAATCTTCGATACGCGAGTTGGTGCAGGAGCCAATGAAGACTTTATCGATCTTCACGTCGGTCAGTTTAATGCCGGGTTGCAGATCCATATAGGCCAGCGCTTTGGCCGCGGAGGCGCGTTCTACCGGATCGCTGAAAGAGTCAGGGCTAGGGATTTCCTGATTGACGGCGATAACCTGACCGGGGTTGGTGCCCCAGGTAACCTGCGGTGCGATCTGCGCGGCGTCCAACGTGACAACCGTATCGAACTGCGCATCATCATCCGATTTCAGCGTGTTCCAGTATGCAACGGCGGCATCCCAGTTGGCGTCTTTCGGCGCAAACTGACGGCCTTTCAGGTAATTGAAGGTGGTCTCGTCCGGCGCGACCAACCCGGCTTTCGCACCCATTTCAATCGCCATGTTGCACAGCGTCATACGGCCTTCCATGCTCAGCGCACGAATAGCGGTGCCGCAGAATTCAACCACATGACCGGTGCCGCCTGCGCTACCGGTTTTACCGATGATCGCCAGCACGATGTCTTTTGCGGTGATGCCGTGTGGCGCATCGCCGGTGACTTCAATCTTCATGGTTTTAGCGCGACCCTGCTTCAGGGTTTGTGTCGCCAGCACATGTTCCACTTCCGACGTACCGATGCCGAAAGCCAGTGAACCAAATGCGCCGTGCGTTGCCGTGTGCGAATCACCGCAGACAATGGTCATGCCCGGCAGCGTCATTCCTTGCTCAGGCCCAATAACGTGAACGATGCCCTGATACGGGTGGTTCAGGTCATACAGCTGAACGCCGAATTCCGCACAGTTTTTGATCAGCTCCTGCATCTGGATGCGAGCCATCTCGCCGCTGGCGTTGATGTCTTTGGTTTGCGTGGACACGTTGTGGTCCATGGTCGCGAAGGTTTTCCCCGGCTGACGAACCTTGCGGCCCATCGCGCGCAGGCCGTCGAAAGCCTGCGGGGAAGTTACTTCGTGTACCAGATGTCTGTCGATATACAGCAGCGGCGTTTCGTTTGGCGCTTCATGAACCACATGCGCTTCGAACAATTTTTGATATAACGTCTTACCCATGGTTATGCCCCTTGCGCCACAAAACGCGCAATCACGTCGCCCATTTCATTGGTACCAATCGCGTTGCTGGTACTTGCCAGGTCGGCGGTGCGGTAGCCTTCAGCCAGTGCGGTATTGACCGCTTTTTCGATCGCCTCTGCGGCATCATCCGCGCCCAGGCTGTAACGCAGCAGCAGCGCCAGTGACAGAATCTGCGCGATCGGGTTGGCAATGTCTTTACCCGCGATATCCGGTGCAGAACCGCCAGCAGGCTCGTACAAACCGAAGCCTTGCTCATTCAGACTTGCGGAAGGCAGCATGCCCATTGAGCCAGTAATCATAGCGCACTCGTCGGACAGAATGTCACCGAACAGGTTAGAACACAGCATCACGTCAAACTGAGACGGATCTTTAATTAACTGCATTGTCGCGTTATCGATATACAGATGGGACAGCTTCACGTCTGGATAGGCTTTGGCGACTTCCGTGACGATCTCACGCCACAGAATAGAACTTTGCAGCACGTTGGCTTTATCGATAGAGGTCACGATGCTGCGACGCTTACGGGCGGATTCAAACGCGATGTGTGCGATACGCTCAATCTCGAAACGGTGATACACCTCGGTATCGAAAGCACGCTCATACTGACCGCTACCTTCACGTCCTTTAGGCTGACCGAAGTAGATGCCACCCGTCAGTTCGCGGACGCACAGAATATCAAAGCCCTTCGCGGCGATGTCGCTGCGCAGCGGGCAAAACGCTTCCAACCCCTGATACAGGCGAGCAGGGCGCAGGTTGCTGAACAGTTTGAAGTGCTTACGCAGAGGCAACAACGCACCGCGCTCCGGCTGCTCTGCCGGTGGCAAATGTTCCCATTTCGGGCCGCCCACGGAACCGAACAGAATCGCATCGGCCTGCTCGCAGCCTGCGACAGTCGCTTGCGGCAGCGGCGTGCCCTGACGGTCAATGGCGATACCGCCAACGTCGTATTCGCTGGTGGTAATGCGGATGCCAAAACGCTGGCGTACCGCATCCAGCACTTTGTGCGCCTGTGCCATTACTTCCGGGCCAATGCCGTCTCCGGGTAAAACGGCGATATGGTAGCTCTTTGTCATCACACTGTTTCCTGACTGTTTTGTTGTTTGCTATCGTTTTGTTGTTGGTTATTGTGCTGCTGCAGACGTTGAATTTCTTTTTCTACCTGCTGAGCACGTTTGATGTTGTTTAATACATTTACCATTGCCTGTGCGGAAGATTCAACGATATCCGTCGCCAGACCGACACCGTGGAAACGGCGGCCCTGATAATCTGCAACGATATCAACCTGACCCAGCGCATCACGACCCTGACCTTTGGCGGTCAGTTGGTATTTAACCAGAGAAACCTGATAGCCCGTAATGCGGTTGATTGCCTGATAAACGGCATCTACCGGGCCATTCCCCGTCGCGGCTTCTGACTGGGTTTCTTCACCACAGATCAGTTTGACAGAAGCGGTGGCCATCACGCTGGAACCGGACTGAACGCTGAAATAATCCAGATGGTAGAACTCTGGCTCTTCCTGCTGACGGTTGATGAAGGCCAGCGCTTCCAAGTCGTAATCAAAGACCTGGCCTTTCTTATCGGCCAGTTTCAGGAAGGCGGAGTACAGATCGTCCAGATTGTAATCGCTATCCTGATAGCCCATCTCTTCCATACGGTGTTTCACCGCGGCACGACCGGAACGGGAAGTCAGGTTCAATTGCACTTCTTTCAGGCCGATGGATTCCGGCGTCATGATTTCGTAGTTTTCACGGTTCTTCAGCACGCCATCCTGGTGAATACCGGAAGAGTGGGCGAAGGCGTTGGCACCCACAACCGCTTTGTTAGCGGGGATAGGCATATTACAAATCTGGCTGACTAACTGGCTGGTGCGGTAGATTTCCTGATGATTGATATTGGTATGCACATTCAGGATGTTATGGCGGGTTTTGATCGCCATGATGACTTCTTCCAGTGAACAGTTACCAGCACGCTCGCCGATACCGTTCAATGTGCCTTCTACCTGACGAGCGCCTGCGTGCACTGCCGCCATGGCGTTGCCAACGGCTAAACCCAGATCGTCATGGGTGTGAACAGAAATAATGGCTTTATCGATATTAGGAACGTGTTGGTACAACGAGGAGATGATGTTGCCGAACTCATGCGGCATGGTGTAGCCGACGGTGTCCGGGATATTAATGGTACGAGCACCCGCGTTGATGGCGGCCTCAACCACGCGACACAGGTCTGGGATTGGCGTACGACCCGCATCTTCACAGGAGAACTCGACATCGTCTGTGTAGTTACGCGCGCGCTTAATCATGTAGATAGCGCGTTCGATGACTTCGTCCAGCGTGCTGCGCAGCTTCGTGGCGATGTGCATCGGTGAGGTTGCGATAAAAGTGTGAATACGGAAGGCTTCTGCGACACGCAGCGCTTCTGCGGCAACATCGATATCCTTTTCGACGCAGCGGGTCAGGCCACACACACGACTGTTTTTGATATTGCGGGCAATAGTCTGAACGGATTCAAAATCGCCGGGAGAGGACACAGGAAAGCCAACTTCCATGACATCAACACCCATACGCTCCAGGGCGAAGGCGATTTGCAGTTTTTCTTTTACACTCAGACTCGCCTGTAAAGCCTGTTCACCATCGCGTAATGTGGTATCAAAAATAATGACTTGCTCGCTCATTGGTTTAGTTCCTTGTCGTGTCTACTTGTACTTGGCGCTCGGCGAGTAAAAAAAAACCCGCGCATTAGCGCGGGTTTTTTGTATCGTGTGGCGAGAAACTTAGTTCTGAACTCTGCCCACAAACCTACCGCGCAAGAAGGATGCGTTTAGTAGTAGGCCTAGTAGGACAGTAAAGTTGAACATGGTGTCTCGTCATCTAAAATTCAGTGTTGCTTTATTGGTACGCGATTATTGGGGCTATGTCAACTTTTGATTGGTGTGATGTGCGTCAAGTAAACCAGCGATAGCCTGCGACGAATGAACGAAAGATCGTTGCGGTTTTGAACAAGGACGGTAGACTGCACGCCAAATAATGTACAGCTGTACGCTGAAACGCTGTCGACTTCACTTCCCTTATAAATTCTTTTACAGATGACTAATCATTTACAGCCATATCATGTGGTGCACCGGGTTCAAGATCGGATCAATCACTGCGCGGGTCGTATTGCGCTGCGCGAGTGGACGCCTGCGGGCGAACAACAGCTCACCTGGACACAGGCCGGACAGCGCATTCGGCGGATTGCCAGCGCGCTCCTGGCGCTGAGAGTCGACGTTCAGGAACGAGTCGCGATTTTCTCTCATAACTCGATGAATTGGTCGCTGGCCGACCTGGCGCTGCTGCACCTGCGTGCGATCAGCGTGCCAATCTATGCCACTAATACGGCGGCACAGGCGGCGTTCATCATCAATGATGCCGATATCCGTACGATATTCGTTGGTGGTCAGGAGCAGTTGGATGCGTTGCTGTCGTTACGCGAGAGCTGCCCGCAACTGCGAAATATTATCGTGATGGATGAGGGCGTTAACCTGCGCGGTAGCGACATTGTTCAGTCCCTACATGAGTTTGAAGCGCAGGCGGTAGATGATTTCTGGCGTGATGAATGGCAAACGCGCGTCGACAGCCGCGATCTCAACGATCTGTTTACGCTGATTTATACCTCTGGCACCACCGGTGAGCCGAAAGGCGTCATGCTGGATTACACCAACATGGCGATGCAGCTTAAGCTACACGACGATCGTCTGGATATGTCAGAAAATGACGTATCGCTCTGTTTCTTACCGCTTTCCCACGTATTTGAGCGCGCCTGGAGCTTTGTCATTATGCACCGCGGCGCGCAGAACGTGTATCTCAGCAACACGAATCTGGTGCGTGAGGCAATGCAGGCGGTGAGGCCAACGGTGATGTGCGCCGTACCGCGTTTTTATGAGAAAGTGTATAGCGCAATCCATGAAAAAGTGGCGCAGGCGCCGTGGTATCGCCAGCGGCTCTTCAACTGGGCTGTTACGCAGGGGAAACACGTGTTTCTGGCTAGTCAGACGGCGAAAAAAGCAGGGCTCTTCCGCCGCGTTATGCATCGCTATGCCGATCGTCTGGTGTTAGGGAAACTTCGCCAGCTTCTGGGAGGCGAGATTCGCTTTATGCCAGCGGCAGGCGCGCGGCTGGATGACAACATCATTCTGTTTTTCCGCTCGATCGGGATTCGTATCATCTATGGTTACGGCATGACCGAAACCTGCGCGACGGTTTCCTGCTGGGAAGAGAACCATTTCCGCTTAGGCTCTATTGGTACGCCGCTGCCGGGCATTGAAGTCCGCATTGGCGAGGAAAAAGAGATTCAGGTGCGCGGGGCGACCATCATGCGCGGCTATTTCCATCGCCCTCAGGAAACCGCAGAAACCTTTACCGAAGACGGCTGGTTGAGAACCGGCGATGCGGGAGAGCTGGATGCCAACGGTAACCTGTTTATTACCGAGCGCTTGAAAGATCTGATGAAAACCTCGGGCGGTAAATATATTGCCCCGCAGCATCTGGAAGGGACGCTGGGACAGGATCGCTTCATCGAACAGGTTGCCATTATCGCAGACACGCGTAAGTACGTATCTGCGCTGATTGTTCCCTGTTTCGAGGCGTTGGAGGAATACGCGCACTCGATCAACCTGAAATACCACGATCGTCTGGAGTTGCTGCGCCACAGCCATATTATTGAGCTGTTCGAGCAGCGCCTGCGGGAGATGCAGAAGGAACTTTCCCGCGTGGAGCAGGTAAAGAAATTCACGCTGCTGCCTGTGCCGTTTTCGATGGCGGAAGGGGAGCTGACGCCAACGCTCAAGCTGCGCAGAAAGATCATCAACCAGCGTTACCAGCTGGAAATTGATGCGATGTACGCGGAATCCTGATGGCGTTGGAGGCCGGATAACCCGTTTCCTGAAAAGAAAGAGGGTTTTTCGGCCTCAAGATTTCACTCTGTAATTTATGGCCTTCATGGACGATCTCTCAGGTTTGAAGGTTCCCGGTTAGTATTTTATCTCAGTTCTTTTTTCCCTCACGTTCGATTCCCCCTAGTCCTGATTAAGGGCGGTGGTTTTTTGCCGTTTGTCTGCGTCATAATCTGGCGTTATGTTAATGGGTTATCAGTAATCCCTATAATATTTCGTATTCTTGTACTAAAAGTTAACAGTATTAATACAATGTGAGTTCGGGGATTTCTCCCGAATCAATACAGAAGCGGATTCCGCTTTCTGAACAAAAGAGGCAGACCCATGGAGATGTTGTCAGGCGCCGAAATGGTGGTCCGATCGTTGATCGATCAGGGCGTAAAACATGTGTTCGGTTATCCGGGCGGTGCGGTGCTGGATATTTATGATGCCCTGCATACGGTTGGGGGAATCGAGCATATTTTGGTGCGGCATGAGCAAGGTGCGGTACATATGGCCGATGGCTACGCGCGTGCGACGGGCGAGGTCGGCGTTGTGCTGGTCACGTCCGGCCCCGGTGCGACCAACGCGATTACCGGTATCGCCACGGCGTATATGGACTCCATTCCTATGGTGGTGTTGTCCGGTCAGGTTGCGACTTCGTTGATTGGCTATGATTCCTTTCAGGAATGCGACACGGTCGGCATTTCCCGTCCTATCGTGAAGCACAGTTTTCTGGTCAAGAAAGCGGAAGATGTCCCGACGATTCTGAAAAAAGCGTTTTATCTGGCATCGACCGGACGCCCAGGGCCGGTGGTGGTCGACCTGCCGAAAGACATCATGAATCCGGCGAATAAACTGCCGTACGTTTATCCTGAAAGCGTCAGCATGCGTTCCTATAATCCGACGGTTCAGGGCCACAAAGGTCAGATTCGTCGCGCGCTGCAAACCCTGCTGGCAGCAAAAAAACCGATTATCTACAGCGGCGGCGGCGTAATTAATGCGGAATGTCACGAAGAGCTGCTGACGCTGGCGGAAAAACTGAACCTGCCAGTGACCACCTCTCTGATGGGGCTGGGCGGCTTTCCCGGCACGCACCGTCAGTGCCTCGGTATGCTGGGGATGCACGGGACGTATGAAGCCAATACGGCTATGCATAACGCCGATGTGATTTTCGCCGTAGGGGTGCGTTTCGACGACCGTACGACGAACAATCTGGCGAAGTACTGCCCGAATGCGACGGTACTGCATATTGATGTCGATCCCGCGTCGATTTCCAAAACGGTAAACGCCGATATCCCTATCGTTGGCGATGCTAAACAGGTGTTAACCCTGATGCTGGAGTTGCTGGCACAGGATGGCGCACAGCAGCAGTTTGATGCGCTGCGCGACTGGTGGCAGGGTATTGAACAGTGGCGTGGGCGTCACTGTCTGAAATACAGCACCGAAGGCGACAAGATTAAACCGCAGGCGGTGATTGAAACGCTGCATCGGCTGACCGAAGGTAAAGCCTATGTGGCATCGGACGTCGGCCAGCACCAGATGTTCGCCGCGCTGTATTATCCGTTCGATTTACCGCGTCGCTGGGTGAACTCCGGTGGGTTGGGCACGATGGGCTTTGGCCTGCCTGCGGCACTGGGTATTAAACTCGCGTTGCCGGAAGAGACTGTGATTTGCGTAACGGGCGATGGCAGTATTCAGATGAATATTCAGGAGCTTTCTACGGCGCTGCAATATGATTTGCCTGTGGTGGTAATTAACCTGAACAACCGTTTCCTCGGTATGGTGAAGCAGTGGCAGGATATGATCTACTCTGGCCGCCATTCCAGTTCTTACATGGAATCGTTACCGGATTTCGTCAAGCTGGCTGAAGCGTACGGTCACATCGGGATTTCTATCGATACGCCGGACGAACTGGAAAGTAAGCTGTCGCAAGCGCTGGCACAGAAAGATCGTCTGGTGTTTGTTGATATCAACATCGACAGCAGCGAGCATGTTTACCCCATGCAGATTCGTGGCGGGGCGATGGATGAAATGTGGCTGAGCAAAACGGAGAGGACCTGATCATGCGGCGGATTTTATCAGTATTACTTGAGAATGAATCGGGCGCCTTGTCACGTGTCGTCGGCCTGTTTTCCCAGCGCGGCTACAACATTGAAAGCCTGACGGTAGCCCCAACCGAAGATCCTACGCTATCCCGTATGACGATTCAGACGGTAGGCGATGAGAAAGTGCTGGAGCAGATCGAAAAGCAACTGCACAAGCTGGTGGATGTCCTGCGCGTCAGTGAACTGGGGCAGGGCGCGCACGTTGAGCGTGAGATCATGCTGGTGAAGCTGCAAGCCACAGGATATGGTCGCGAGGAAGTGAAACGCTGCGCCGATATTTTCCGCGGCCAGATCGTGGATGTTACCGCTTCGCTTTATACCGTACAGCTTGCTGGCACCAGCGATAAACTGGACGCCTTCCTCAGCGCGGTGCGTGAAGTTGCAGAAATTGTTGAAGTGGCACGCTCTGGTATCGTCGGCGTATCACGCGGCGATAAAATCATGCGTTAATCGACTTTTCGCTGCTTTTTCTTTTAAGAGGCCCGATAATAGTATTGGGCCTTTTTATTTCCCTTATCTTATATATACCCGTCATACTTCAAGTTGCATGTGCGTTGGCTGCGTTCACTCACCCGAATCACTTACCTGAGTAAGCTCATCGGGATTCCTTCTCTTGCCGCCTTCCTGAAACTCGAATTATTTAGGGTATAGGCGCAATATATTTCAGGTTAAAAGACGTCCATTATTGATATGGCAGCTTGAAATATGTCGGTAACGTGATAAAAGCAGTTGCCGTACAAAAGCTTCTGCTGTTAGATCTACGCCATATCCATGATGATTTTATGGTCATCACACTATTTATTGAGCCGGCCTACTTATTTTCCGGCCTACTAAGGGGTTACCGTGAAACTGGATGAAATCGCGCGTCTTGCGGGTGTTTCACGCACGACAGCCAGCTATGTCATTAACGGGAAAGCAAAACAATATCGCGTTAGCGATAAGACCGTTGAGAAAGTCATGGCTGTCGTCAGGGAGCACAATTATCATCCCAACGCCGTCGCGGCTGGATTACGTGCTGGACGCACACGTTCAATTGGTTTGGTTATTCCCGATTTGGAAAATACCAGCTATACACGCATCGCCAATTATCTGGAGCGTCAGGCCAGACAGCGCGGATATCAGCTATTAATTGCGTGTTCAGAAGATCAGCCAGACAATGAGATGCGGTGTATTGAGCATCTGTTGCAGCGCCAGGTTGACGCGATTATTGTGTCTACCGCATTACCGCCGGAGCACCCGTTTTATCAACGTTGGATAAACGGCAGCCTGCCGATTATTGCGTTAGACAGGGCGTTAGATCGTGAGCACTTCACCAGCGTGGTGGGGGCCGATCTTGAAGATGCCGAAATGCTGGCGCAGGAATTACGCAAAGTGCCTGCGAAATCGGTACTGTATCTTGGCGCCTTGCCTGAGCTTTCCGTCAGCTTCTTGCGTGAGCAAGGGTTTCGTCAGGCGTGGGCGGGCGATCCGCGTGAAGTGAATTACCTTTATTCTAATAGCTATGAACGCGTAGCTGCCGCTGCCGCGTTTATGGATTATTTGAAAAATAATCCTATGCCCGAAGCGTTATTCACCACTTCATTCCCGCTATTGCAGGGAGTGATGGACGTCAACCTGAAGATTAACGGTCGCTTGCCGAATAATCTGGCTATTGCGACCTTTGGTGATAATGAGCTGTTGGATTATCTGGAATGCCCGGTATTGTCTGTCGCTCAGCGCCATCGTGAAGTCGCGGAACGCGTACTGGAACTGGTGCTGGCCAGTCTGGATGAACCGAAAAGGCCTAAGCCAGGTTTGAATCGTATCCGGCGTAACCTGTACCGTCGTGGCTCACTGAGCCGCGCGTAATCTCTCTCTGCCTTTATGCGCCATAGATGACTATGGCGCTTCTCTTTGACTACTTTCTACTGCTCAATCTCAATTCACGGCCCACGCTTACTTCGCTTTTATGGCAATGCCACGCGGAATAGCCGACGGCAATATTCCAGGAAATAACCGTATATCACGCCTGTCACCATCGATATCACCAGGTTACTGGTAACGGCCGTCAGGATTTGGGCGGGATTCGCCCCGATAGACCAGAGAATGATGGCGTAAACTGGGGATTGGAAACTGACATAGGCAAACAGATCGGCAACGCTGCGCACTAGAAAATGCTCACCACCGTGACGTCTGGCGATATTCAACACGCGATCGCGATACTGCCCGTACGGCCAGGCAATGGCAATATTCACGGGGATAGACAGTAAACGTGAAGACAGCGATTGCTCGAAGCTCATCCCGGAAAGCATGATTTCTATTGCCATGCCGGTGATGAAACAATAGACAACGAGCGCAAAGGTATCTGCGGTGGCACTTCGCAATCGTGACGTCGGGGAAAACATACCGGGCTGCTCCATTCTTAGGGCGGATAAACTGGTGTAATGGATTTGTATGGTTTTTTGTCATGACTTATTTTGTTTGTGTAGTTTACATCACTGAATGATTGGCTTTGTACTAGGTAAAAATATTTATTTGTGATTGTTTTTTATACTTTCCCGCTACTTTATGTCTATCCGATAAATTTCCCGTTTTTTTATCGCGACAAGAGATTTAAAATTATTTAAAAACAAATCGTTATGGTTTTTTCAGTACGAGGCGTTTCCGCGGGGAGGTAATTGCATTAAAGCGTTAAAGGAAGTGAGTAAATGACCGATAAAAAAGGGCTGCTTGTGACGCCGCTTTTCATGCTTCTCTTGGGGGAGGCGTTGCACACGTAATTCGACCCGTTTTCTGAGCCTGTATTCCTGTTCAGAAAGCCGTATTCGTTGGTGAGGGGAGCCTTGAGTAAGGTAAATCAGCTGATTAATCAAGAATCGATGATGTTGATGTTAAAAATGTGACATTGAGCAACTGTTACCCATAGCGGTATGATTCTGCAGACTCACGCAGGCCTTGGTATTCAAGGTGTTCTGGGCTAGTAAGACAATTCTGAAAACCGTTGTCTTTGGTATCTGCTTGTGACAAGAAAAATAATCGAGATGTTGATGTGGATAGCGATATGTGTGTAATGCTCCCATTCCGTTATGAATTTTTCTCAAATTATCATGACGTTAATCTTCGTTAATTTTGACTCCTTATTCCTTTTATCTCTATGCCGGCCCCAATTCATTCAGGAATAATCCCAAAGCGCGCCAGCTCTGGCTTGACAAGGTTTTCATACCCTCCGTACACTCTTAAAGGTGGGATTTTGTGGGATAAAGTGGTGAAAAAGGTTATGAAGGGGTAACTCAGGTATGTTTCGTGGGGCTACGCTGGTTAACCTCGACAGTAAAGGGCGCCTTGCTGTGCCTACCCGATACCGGGAAATGCTGAACGGGGAATCGCAAGGTCAAATGGTTTGCACCATTGATCTGCATCAGCCATGCCTGCTGCTTTATCCCTTACCTGAATGGGAAATCATTGAACAAAAGCTGTCTCGCTTATCGAGCATGAACCCAGCTGAACGCCGCGTTCAGCGGCTGTTATTGGGGCATGCCAGCGAGTGCCAAATGGATAGTGCAGGGCGTTTGTTGATTGCGAATACGTTAAGGCAGCATGCGGACCTTAAAAAAGAAGTGATGCTAGTCGGACAGTTCAACAAGTTTGAGCTGTGGGATGAACAGACTTGGTATCAACAGGTCAGGGATGATATTGACGCTGAACAATCGACTCAGGAACCCTTGTCTGAGCGGTTGCAGGACCTATCGCTATAGTCATGCTGGAAAATTATAAACATACCACCGTCCTGTTGGATGAGGCCGTAAATGGTCTGAACATTCGCAGCGGCGGCATATACATCGACGGCACATTTGGCCGCGGTGGTCACTCTCGTCTGATTCTTTCCCAACTGGGGCCGGAAGGACGTCTGTTAGCTATCGATCGCGATCCTCAGGCTATTGAAGCTGCCAAGGCGATTGACGATCCTCGTTTCTCTATTATTCACGGGCCGTTTTCCGCTATGGCGGAGTATGTGGCGGAACTCGGGCTGACCGGGCAGATCGACGGTGTTCTGCTCGATCTTGGCGTTTCTTCCCCACAGCTTGATGACCCTGAACGTGGATTCTCATTTATGCGCGATGGCCCGCTGGATATGCGTATGGATCCGACGCGCGGCTTGTCTGCTGCCGAATGGTTGATGAAAGCGGAAGCTGACGACATTGTCTGGGTCTTGAAAACGTTCGGCGAAGAGCGTTTTGCTAAACGCATTGCCCGCGCGATTGTCGAGCGTAATCGCACTGAGCCGATGACGCGGACAAAAGAGCTGGCCGAATTGATTGCGGCAGCCAGCCCGGTGAGAGAAAAACATAAGCACCCGGCGACACGCAGTTTTCAGGCGATCCGCATTTACATCAACAGTGAGCTGGAAGAGATCGAGCGTGCGTTAGAAGGCGCGTTAAGCGTACTGGCTCCGCAGGGACGTCTGTCGGTTATCAGCTTCCACTCGTTAGAAGATCGAATCGTGAAACGGTTTATTCGCCATCAGAGCCGTGGGCCACAGGTGCCTGCTGGCCTGCCGTTAACGGAAGAGCAGTTGCGCAGTCAGGGCGGCCAGACGTTAAAAGCCGTCGGAAAGAAACTGATGCCTTCGGAAGCAGAAATTGCAGAAAACCCGCGCGCGCGTAGCTCCGTGCTGCGGTTCGCTGAGAGACTGCCGGCATGATCGGTAACGAACGGCACACTCTGGTTGGCGTCATCGGTGAGGATCTGCTGCGTAATGCAAAGCTCCCCATGTTGCTGATGATTGCCGTACTGGTTTCTGCCGTTTTTGTGGTGACAACGGCGCACAAGACGCGCTTGCTGACTGCGGAGCGCGAGCAGCTTCTGCTGGAGCGTGATGCGCTGGATATCGAATGGCGAAATCTGATCCTGGAGGAGAACTCTCTCGGGGATCATAGCCGCGTTGAGCGGATCGCGACGGAAAAGCTGCAAATGGGGCATGTCGATCCGTCACAGGAAAATATTGTGGTTAAGCAATGAACTCAATAGGCAACTAGTCAAGCATGAAAGCAGCCCGTACAGGAAAGTTAAAGCGTCAGGAAGATCAAGCCAGCTTTGTTAGCTGGCGTTTTGCGTTGCTTTGCGGCTGTATCCTGCTTGCGATGTTTGGCTTGATGGCGCGCGCGGCTTACCTTCAGGTGATCAACCCAGACAAACTGGTGCGCGAAGGCGATATGCGTTCCCTGCGCGTGCAGGAAGTGCCGACGGCACGCGGTATGATCAGCGATCGCGCAGGTCGTCCTTTGGCTGTCAGCGTACCGGTGAATGCCGTTTGGGCAGATCCGAAAGAAGTGAACGATCGTGGCGGTATTACGTTGGATACGCGCTGGAAAGCACTGTCTGACGCGCTCGATATCCCATTGGATCAATTGGCCACGAAGATCAACGCTAACCCGAAAGGGCGCTTTGTTTACCTCGCTCGCCAGGTGAATCCTGCTATTGGCGAATACGTCCATAAACTGAAACTGCCGGGCATTAATCTGCGGCAGGAATCTCGTCGGTACTATCCTTCCGGACAAGTGACCTCTCACCTTATCGGATTCACTAATATCGATGGACAGGGCATTGAAGGGGTAGAGAAAAGCTTTGATCGCTGGCTGACCGGGCAACCCGGTGAACGAACCGTGCGTAAAGACCGGTTTGGTCGTGTGATTGAAGATATCTCCTCTGTCGATAGTCAGGCGGCGCATAATCTGGCGCTGAGTATTGATGAACGTTTGCAGGCGCTGGTTTACCGTGAACTCAACAACGCGGTTGCCTTTAACAAAGCCGAGTCAGGTACGGCCGTGCTGGTTGATGTGAATACCGGTGAAGTGCTGGCGATGGCGAATAGCCCGTCTTATAACCCGAACAATTTGGCGGATACGCCGAAAGAGATTATGCGTAACCGCGCCATCACCGATATCTTCGAACCGGGTTCTACGGTGAAACCGATGGTGGTGATGACGGCGCTGCAACGCGGTGTCGTCAAAGAAAATAGCGTGCTCAACACGCTGCCTTACTACATCAATGGTCATGAAATCAAAGACGTGGCGCGCTACAGCGAATTGACGCTGGCGGGCGTGCTGCAGAAATCGAGTAACGTCGGTGTTTCCAGACTGGCGTTAGCGATGCCTTCCTCTGCGCTGGTAGATACTTACTCGCGTTTTGGATTAGGAAAAGCGACCAATTTGGGGTTGGTCGGAGAAAGCAGTGGCTTATACCCTCAAAAACAACGGTGGTCTGACATAGAGAGGGCCACCTTTTCTTTCGGCTACGGGCTGATGGTAACACCGTTACAGTTAGCGCGAGTCTATGCCACGATCGGCAGTTTCGGCATTTATCGTCCGCTGTCGATTACTAAAGTTGATCCACCGGTTCCTGGCGAGCGTGTCTTCCCTGAAGCGCTGGTGCGTTCCGTGGTGCACATGATGGAAAGCGTTGCGCTGCCCGGCGGCGGCGGTACCAAAGCGGCTATCAAAGGCTACCGTATCGCGATTAAAACCGGTACAGCTAAAAAAGTCGGCCCGGATGGTAAGTACATCAATAAATATATTGCTTATACAGCGGGCGTAGCTCCAGCCAGTAACCCGCGTTTTGCTCTGGTTGTCGTGATCAACGATCCGCAGGCAGGGAAGTACTACGGCGGTGCAGTTTCTGCACCAATCTTTGGCGCCATCATGGGTGGCGTTCTGCGTACGATGAATATCGAACCGGATGCGTTGCCGTCAGGCGACAAAAACGAGTTTGTAATTAATAGAGAAGAGGGATCAGGTGGCAGATCGTAATTTGCGCGATTTACTTGCGCCGTGGGTGCAAGACACCCCGGTGCGCGCGCTGCGGGAAATGACATTAGACAGCCGCGTTGCGGCTGCCGGGGATCTGTTTGTCGCGATTGTCGGGCACAAAACAGATGGACGGCGCTATATTCCGCAGGCAATTGCGCAAGGCGTAGCAGCGATCGTTGCTGAAGCAGAAGGTGAAGCTGCCGATGGCACCGTTCGCGAAATGCACGGTGTGCCAGTGGTCTACCTCAGTAATCTGAACCAGCGGCTTTCCGCGCTGGCGGGCCGTTTTTATCAGCAACCCGCGGAAAAGTTACAGCTGATTGGTGTAACAGGAACCAACGGAAAAACGACGACGACTCAGCTTCTGGCGCAGTGGAGCCAGGCGCTGGGCGAAACGAGTGCCGTAATGGGCACCGTAGGCAACGGCCTATTAGGCCGGGCTATTCCGGCAGAAAATACGACTGGGTCGGCTGTCGATGTTCAGCAGGTGCTGAGCCAGTTGGTAGAACAGGGCGCGACATTTGCCGCAATGGAAGTCTCTTCCCACGGGTTGGTGCAGCATCGTGTAGCGGCATTGCCATTCGCGGCAGCGGTGTTCACTAACCTGAGCCGCGATCATCTTGATTACCACGGCGATATGGAAAGCTATGAAGCGGCCAAATGGTCGCTGTTCGCCGAGCATCGTGTTGGGCAGATGATTATCAATGCCGATGATGAGGTCGGGCTGCGCTGGTTGGCGAAGTTACCGGATGCAGTTGCTGTAACCATGGGAAATAATCTGGTTCCTGGTTGCCGTGGGCGCTGGCTGAAGGCGACACAGATTGATTATCACGACAACGGGGCCACGATTGCATTTGATTCAAGCTGGGGGCACGGCGAAATCGAAAGTCGCCTGATGGGCGCGTTTAACGTCAGCAATATGCTGCTGGCGCTGGCAACGCTGCTGTCTCTTGGCTATCCGCTCGACAAGTTGGTCATTGCGGGCTCTCAGCTGCAACCCGTATGTGGCCGCATGGAAGTTTTCCATGCAGAAGGAAAACCAACGGTCGTTGTTGATTACGCCCACACGCCGGACGCGCTGGAAAAAGCGCTGGAAGCGGCGCGTTTGCACTGCCAGGGAAAACTTTGGTGTGTGTTTGGCTGCGGCGGCGATCGTGATAGAGGTAAGCGCCCACTTATGGGCGGCATCGCAGAACAACTGGCCGATCGCGTTGTGGTGACTGATGATAACCCGCGCAGCGAAGAACCGCAGGCCATTGTTGCCGATATTCTCTCCGGGCTGCTGGATGCCGGGCGCGTTCAGGTTATTCACGGACGTGCTGAAGCGGTCACTAGCGCGATTATGCAGGCGCAGGAAAATGACGTGGTGCTGGTTGCGGGTAAAGGGCACGAAGACTACCAACTGGTCGGCAATCAGCGTCTTGATTATTCCGATCGTATCACCGTTGCTCGTCTGCTGGGGGTGATTGCATGATTCGCGTCTCCTTGCAGCAACTTGCCACGGTGCTGAATGCGCAGCTGATTGGCGAAAGCATTGATATTGAAGATGTTTCAACCGATACGCGTAAGCTGATGTCTGGCGGTTTATTTATCGCGCTGAAAGGCGAGAAATTCGACGCGCATGATTACGCTGCGGATGCAGTGAAAGGCGGTGCGGCGGCTCTGTTAGTCAGTAAGCACTTACCTGTCAATGTGCCACAGCTGCTGGTGAGCGATACGCGTCTGGCGCTGGGCCAATTGGGTGCCTGGGTTCGTCAGCAGTCAACGGCGCGCGTTGTCGCCCTGACAGGCTCTTCCGGCAAAACCTCAGTTAAAGAAATGACGGCAGCGATTCTGCGCCAGTGTGGCTCCGTGTTGTATACCGCTGGTAACTTCAACAACGATATCGGTGTGCCGCTCACGCTGTTGCGTCTGACGGCGGAACACCAGTTCGCCGTGATTGAGCTGGGGGCAAATCACATTGGTGAGATTGCCTATACCACCGATCTGGTGCGGCCGGAAAGCGCGCTGGTCAACAATCTGGCTGCCGCGCATTTGGAAGGTTTTGGTTCATTAGCTGGTGTAGCGCAGGCGAAAGGTGAGATTTTTGCCGGTTTGCCAGCAGACGGCGTGGCGATTGTGAATGCAGACAGCAACGATTTCCCGCACTGGCAGGTCATGCTGAATCATAAAACTGTTTGGCGTTTCTCGCCGCAGGCCGCTTGCGATATCGATTTTTTTGCCAGCGACGTAGACGTTTTGGCGCAGGGTACGCGCTTCACTCTGCACACGCCATTTGGTGAAACGCAGGTTCTGCTGCCTTTACCAGGTCGACATAACATTTCTAATGCACTGGCGGCGGCTTCGCTGGCGATGTCCGTCGGGGCGACGCTGGAAGCGGTTAAAACCGGGTTATCCCAACTGCAGGCAGTGCCGGGGCGGCTGTTCCCGATTGCCCTGTCTGAAGGCAAGCTGCTGCTGGATGACAGCTACAACGCTAATGTTGGCTCAATGACGGCGGCGGCACAGGTATTGGCGGAGATGCCGGGTTACCGCGTGATGGTCGTTGGTGATATGGGCGAACTGGGTGATGAAGCCCCTGAATGTCATCGTCAGGTGGGTGAAGCGGCGCGGGTTGCGGGCATCGATCGCGTACTGAGTGTAGGAACGTTGAGTGAATTGATCGGCACTGCCAGTGGCAATGGTGAGCATTTTCAGGATAAAGCTGCGCTGGTTTCACGTTTGAAGGTACTGATGTCAGAACATAACGTCATCAGTGTATTGATCAAAGGCTCACGCAGTGCTGCGATGGAGCAGGTTGTACATGCATTACAGGAGAATGCTCAATGTTAGTATGGCTGGCCGAACATTTGGCCAAACTTTATACCGGCTTTAACGTCTTTTCTTATTTGACGTTCCGCGCCATTGTCAGCCTGCTGACCGCATTGGTTATTTCCCTATGGATGGGGCCGCACATGATCGCCTGGCTGCAACGTTTGCAGATTGGTCAGGTGGTGCGTAACGAAGGGCCTGAATCACATTTCAGTAAGCGTGGAACCCCGACGATGGGGGGCGTGATGATCCTGGTGGCGATTATCGTTTCCGTTTTGATGTGGGCGAATCTGTCTAACCCGTATGTCTGGTGCGTACTGCTGGTGTTAGCGGGCTACGGCGCGGTCGGTTTTGTCGATGATTACCGCAAAGTGGTCCGTAAGGATACCAAAGGGCTGATTGCCCGCTGGAAATATTTCTGGCAGTCCGTGATTGCGCTTGTGGTGGCTTTCACCATGTATTCCATCGGTAAAGATACGCCAGCTACACAGCTTGTTGTGCCGTTTTTCAAAGATGTGATGCCGCAACTGGGCCTGCTTTATGTTGCGTTAGCCTACTTTGTGATTGTCGGCACCAGTAATGCCGTAAACCTGACTGATGGTCTGGACGGACTGGCAATCATGCCGACCGTGTTTGTCGCTGCTGGCTTTGCGCTGGTTGCATGGGCAACAGGAAACATGAATTTTGCCGGCTACCTACATATCCCGTATATCCGCCATGCCAGTGAACTGGTGATCGTCTGCACCGCGATTGTGGGCGCAGGGCTTGGGTTCCTGTGGTTTAACACTTATCCGGCACAGGTCTTCATGGGGGACGTCGGGTCGCTAGCGCTGGGTGGCGCGTTGGGCACTATCGCGGTTCTCCTGCGTCAGGAGTTTTTGTTGGTGATTATGGGCGGCGTCTTCGTGGTCGAAACGCTGTCGGTGATTCTGCAAGTCGGGTCCTTTAAGTTGCGCGGGCAGCGGATTTTCCGCATGGCGCCGATTCATCATCATTATGAACTTAAGGGCTGGCCGGAACCGCGCGTGATTGTGCGTTTCTGGATTATTTCGTTGATGCTGGTGCTGATTGGCCTGGCAACGCTGAAGGTACGATAAGACATGGTGGACTATCAGGGTAAAAAAGTCGTCATTATCGGGTTGGGCCTGACTGGGCTCTCCTGTGTTGATTTCTTTCTCGCACGTGGTGTGGTACCGCGTGTGGTGGATACCCGTATCAGTCCGCCGGGTTTGGATAAGCTGCCTGAGCAGGTAGAGCGACACCTCGGCAGTCTGAATGAAGACTGGCTGATGAACGCGGATTTGATCGTCGCCAGCCCCGGTGTTGCGTTGGCGACACCGGTTCTGTGTGATGCCGCCGACGCTGGCATTGAAATCGTTGGCGATATTGAACTGTTCTGCCGTGAGGCGCAGGCTCCGATTGTGGCGATTACCGGTTCTAACGGTAAAAGCACGGTGACGACGCTGGTCGGTGAAATGGCGCGTGCTGCAGGCTGGCAGGTGGGGGTTGGCGGTAATATCGGTCTCCCCGCGCTGCAACTGCTTGAGCAGCCCGCTCAGCTTTATGTGTTGGAGCTGTCGAGTTTCCAACTCGAAACGACGAGCAGCTTGCACGCGGCTGCGGCAACCATTCTGAACGTGACGGAAGATCACACCAACCGTTATCCGTTTGGTCTGCAGCAGTATCGGGCAGCGAAATTGCGTATTTATGAACACGCAGATTTGTGTGTTGTGAATGCTGATGATGCGCTGACTATGCCGGTTCGCGGTGCGGATGCGCGCTGCCGTAGCTTTGGTGTCGACGTTGGCGATTATCATCTTAATCGTCAGCAGGGAGAAACCTGGCTGCGGGTTGATGGTGAACGTGTGCTTAACACCCGTGAAATCAAACTTGTTGGCCAGCACAACTATACGAATGCATTGGCGGCGCTGGCGCTGGCGGATGCCGTGAAGATCCCGCGGGCTTCTGCGCTGACGGCGCTGACGACGTTTACCGGGCTGCCGCACCGTTTTCAAATGGCCTTCGAACGCAATGGCGTACGGTGGATCAATGATTCTAAAGCCACGAACGTGGGGAGCACTGAAGCTGCATTGAGCGGTTTGACCGTCGAAGGCTCGCTGCACCTGCTGTTAGGCGGTGATGGAAAATCTGCCGATTTCTCACCGCTGGTGCCGTATTTACAGGGTGAACACATTCATCTGTATTGTTTTGGTCGTGATGGGCAGCAATTGGCTGCGTTACGCCCGGAAATTGCTGAACAAACCGAAACGATGGAACAGGCGATGCGCGTCATCGCCGAACGCGTTAAACCGGGTGATATGGTGTTGCTGTCGCCAGCCTGCGCAAGTCTGGATCAGTTCCGCAGTTTTGAACAGCGAGGCGATGAATTCGCTCGTCTGGCGGAGGAGTTAGGCTGATGCGGTTCTTCGGGATGGCGTTTATCGAACGCATCAAGAGCTGGGTTATGGGAACGCGCGAAAGCGATACGCTGAGCGTGGTTCTCTACGACAGAACGCTGGTGTGGTTGACGCTTGGCCTGGCTGTGATTGGTTTCGTGATGGTGACGTCAGCTTCCATGCCTGTTGGACAACGTCTTGCCAGCGACCCGTTTCTGTTTGCGAAACGCGATGCAATTTATCTCGGGTTGGCATTTGGTTTGTCGTTAGTCACGCTGCGTGTCCCGATGGAGATATGGCAGCGCTACAGCCCGGTGCTGTTATTGCTCGCGATGGTCATGCTGTTGGTGGTGCTGGCGGTGGGAAGTTCGGTCAACGGCGCATCTCGCTGGATTTCGCTGGGGCCGCTGCGTATTCAGCCTGCGGAGTTATCCAAGCTGGCGTTGTTTTGCTACCTGTCCAGCTACATGGTGCGCAAAGTTGAAGAAGTGAGAAATAACTTCTGGGGTTTTTGCAAACCGATGGGTGTGATGGTGGTGTTGGCGGTGCTGCTGCTGGCGCAGCCTGACCTCGGTACCGTGGTTGTGCTCTTTATTACTACGCTGGCGATGCTGTTTCTGGCCGGTGCCAAGATGTGGCAGTTTTTGGCGATTATCGGCTGTGGTGTGTTTGCCGTTGGTCTGTTGATTGTCGCTGAGCCTTACCGTATGCGACGTGTGACGTCTTTCTGGAATCCGTGGGACGATCCGTTCGGCAGCGGTTACCAGTTGACGCAATCCCTGATGGCATTTGGGCGCGGCGAATTCTGGGGGCAAGGGCTGGGGAATTCAGTACAGAAACTGGAATATTTGCCGGAGGCGCATACCGATTTCATTTTCTCTATTTTAGGTGAGGAACTCGGCTATATCGGTGTGGTTTTGGCGTTGTTAATGATATTCTTCGTCGCTTTTCGCGCGATGTCTATCGGGAAGCGGGCGCTGGAGATCGATCAGCGTTTTTCGGGCTTTCTGGCATGTTCTATCGGTATCTGGTTCAGTTTTCAGACGCTGGTAAACGTAGGCGCGGCGGCGGGGATGCTACCGACGAAAGGGCTGACGTTGCCGCTGATCAGTTACGGCGGTTCAAGTTTGCTGATTATGTCGACGGCGATTGTTTTGCTGTTACGCATTGATTTTGAAACGCGTCTGACGAAAGCGCAGGCGTTTACGAGGGGTGCCCGATGAGTGGCGAAGGCAAGCGTTTGATGGTGATGGCTGGCGGTACGGGCGGGCATGTTTTCCCCGGGCTGGCGGTTGCGCACCACCTGATGGCGCAGGGCTGGCAGGTTCGCTGGTTAGGTACGGCGGATCGCATGGAAGCCGATTTGGTGCCTAAGCATGGCATCGAAATTGATTTTATCCGTATTTCTGGATTGCGTGGTAAAGGCATTCGGGCGCAGTTAAGCGCACCGATTCGTATTTTTCAGGCGGTACGCCAGGCGCGAGCAATTATGCGCCGCTACCAGCCTGATGTGGTGCTGGGGATGGGGGGGTACGTTTCCGGCCCCGGCGGTTTGGCCGCCTGGCTGTGCGGCATTCCAGTCGTACTGCATGAGCAGAATGGGATCGCAGGGTTGACCAACCGCTGGTTATCCCACATCGCAAAAAAAGTATTGCAGGCGTTTCCGGGCGCGTTTCCCAAAGCGGATGTTGTGGGTAACCCGGTCAGAACCGACGTGCTGGCGCTGCCTGCACCGGAAACACGATTAGCCGATCGCTCAGGCCCTGTGAGAGTGCTGGTTGTCGGCGGTAGTCAGGGCGCAAGAGTGCTGAACCAAACGCTACCTGGCGTGGCGGCACAGTTGGGCGAGCATGTGACGATTTGGCATCAGGTCGGTAAAGGTGCGTTATCAACTGTTCAACAGGCTTATCAGGATGTTGGACAGACGCAGCACAAGATTACCGAGTTTATTGATGACATGGCGGAAGCTTACGCCTGGGCGGATGTTGTGGTGTGCCGTTCTGGTGCATTAACCGTCAGTGAAATTGCGGCGGCTGGGCTGCCAGCACTGTTTGTACCGTTCCAGCATAAAGATCGGCAGCAGTATTGGAATGCGCTGCCGTTGGAAAAAGCGGGCGCAGCAAAAATTATTGAGCAGCCACAGTTTAACGTGGCGGCTGTCAGCGAGGTGCTGTCCGGTTGGGATCGTGCAACCTTGCTGACAATGGCGCAGAAAGCCCGCGCAGTGGCGATTCCAGATGCAACCGATCGGGTTGCTGCGGAAGTCAGTGCAGCGGCAGGCAGTCGGGCCACACATGTGGCTCACGGTTAATTAATACAGCGTGGTCGGGCAGAAGGCTGTGCGACCGCGCAACAAGGTAGCGATAGAATAAAGTGAATACTCAACAACTGGCGAAACTACGTTCAATCGTGCCCGAGATGCATCGCGTCCGGCACATACACTTTGTCGGCATCGGCGGTGCTGGCATGGGTGGTATCGCCGAAGTGTTGGCCAACGAAGGTTATGAAATTAGCGGCTCCGATCTGGCACCGAATGCGGTGACGCAGCAGTTAACTGAACTCGGCGCGCAGATTTATTTCCACCACCGTGCGGAGAACGTTCTGAACGCCAGCGTGGTGGTGGTCTCGAGTGCGATTACTGCGGATAACCCTGAGATCGTCGCTGCGCATGATGCACGTATTCCGGTGATTCGTCGTGCCGAGATGTTGGCGGAATTGATGCGTTTTCGTCACGGTATTGCGATTGCGGGGACGCACGGCAAGACGACGACAACAGCGATGGTCACCAGTATTTACGCGGAAGCGGGACTGGATCCAACGTTTGTGAACGGTGGATTGGTGAAGGCGGCGGGAACGCATGCGCGTTTGGGCTCAAGCCGTTACCTGATTGCGGAAGCGGATGAAAGCGATGCGTCTTTCCTGCATTTGCAGCCGATGGTGGCGATTGTGACCAACATTGAAGCCGACCATATGGACACCTATCAGGGTGATTTTGAAAACCTGAAGCAGACGTTCATCAATTTTCTGCACAACCTGCCGTTTTACGGGCAAGCGGTGATGTGTATTGATGATGCAGTAATCCGTGAACTGCTGCCACGCGTGGGTCGTCATATCACCACGTATGGTTTTAGCGACGATGCTGATGTGCGGGTTTCAGGATATCGCCAGGTTGGCGCGCAGGGGCACTTTACGCTGGAGCGGAAAGATAAACCGCTGCTAACCGTTACGCTGAATGCACCGGGGCGTCACAATGCGCTTAACGCAGCGGCGGCGGTTGCCGTAGCGACCGACGAAGGCATTGATGATGAAGCGATTCTGCGCGCGCTTGAGCGTTTCCAGGGGACAGGGCGCCGCTTTGATTTTCTCGGCGAATATCCGCTTGAGCTCGTGAATGGACAAAGCGGTACGGCGATGTTGGTGGATGATTACGGCCACCATCCGACGGAAGTCGATGCCACGATTAAAGCTGCCCGCGCAGGGTGGCCGGATAAGCGGTTGGTCATGATTTTTCAGCCGCATCGCTATACGCGAACCCGCGATTTGTATGACGATTTTGCACACGTATTATCACAGGTTGACGTGCTTCTGATGCTGGATGTGTATTCCGCAGGAGAATCGCCGATTCCGGGGGCGGACAGTCGTTCGCTGTGCCGTACGATTCGCGGAAGAGGTAAGATTGATCCGATTCTGGTGACGGATGTGGATACTTTACCGGAACTGTTGTCACAGGCGCTGCGAGGTGAAGACCTGATTTTGGTTCAGGGCGCCGGCAACATCGGTAAACTGGCACGTAAACTGGCTGATTCCAGATTACAGCCACAGATGAGTGAATGAGGAACATCATGACTGAGAAAGTTGCTGTATTGCTTGGTGGAACCTCTGCCGAACGTGAAGTGTCGTTACTTTCCGGTCAGGCGGTTTTGGCTGGTCTGAAAGAAGCGGGCATCAATGCGCACGCGGTTGATACCCGTGACGTCTCTGTGACGAAATTGAAAGAAGAAGGCTTTACCAACGTTTTCATCGCTTTACATGGTCGTGGTGGCGAAGATGGTACATTGCAGGGCGTTCTGGAATTCCTGGGATTGCCTTATACCGGTAGCGGCGTCATGGCATCTGCGCTGACGATGGATAAACTCCGCACCAAACAGGTGTGGCAAGCGGTGGGATTACCGGTGTCGCCTTACGTGGCGCTGGATCGCCGTCAGTATTCAGAGATGGCGGCAAACGCATTGTTGGCGAAGTTCACACATCTCGGGTTGCCGCTGATCGTCAAGCCAAGCCGCGAAGGCTCCAGCGTCGGTATGAGCAAAGTGAATACGCTGAGTGAACTGCCCGCGGCACTGGAAGAAGCATTCCGTCACGATGACGATGTTCTGGTCGAAAAATGGCTGAGTGGCCCAGAGTATACGGTTGCTATTCTGGGCGATGAGGTGTTGCCTTCTATCCGTATTCAGCCTGCGGGTACGTTTTACGATTATGAAGCGAAGTATTTATCGGATGATACGCAGTATTTCTGCCCGAGTGGTCTGCCGGACGAGCAAGAACAGGCGCTAGCTGGATTGGCGATGGCGGCCTATCGTGCGGTGGGTTGTCGCGGGTGGGGACGCGTTGATTTTATGCTGGATAGCGACGGTGCCTTCTATCTGCTTGAAGTGAATACGTCTCCGGGGATGACGAGCCACAGTCTGGTTCCGATGGCAGCGCGTCAGCGTGGCCTTACTTTCTCGCAGTTGGTCGTGAAAATTTTGGCGCTCGCTCGCTGATATGTCGCAGGCAGCGCTGAATACACGCGGACGAGAGCCTGAAACGAAAGGAACACGTCGCAGTAATGGTGGCCAATTGGCAGGGATGATTTTCCTGCTGATGGTGGTAGGGACTATCGTCTGGGGAAGCTGGATGGTGGTGGGGTGGATGAAGGATGCCAGCCGTTTACCGCTTTCCCGCATGGCTGTAACCGGGGAAAGACAGTACACCACCAATGACGATATCCGTCAGGCCATTTTGTCATTGGGGTCGCCGGGCACGTTCATGACACAGGATGTGAATGTGCTCCAGCAGCAGATTGAACGTTTGTCGTGGATAAAACAGGCCAGCGTGCGTAAGCAGTGGCCGGACGAATTAAAGATTCATCTGGTTGAATATGTTCCGGTAGCACGTTGGAATGATCAGCTAATGGTTGATGCGGAAGGAAATTCGTTCAGTGTACCTGCCGAACGTATTGGCAATCGCAAGATGCCGTTGCTGTATGGCCCGGAAGGTAGCGAGACAGAAGTGCTGGAAGGCTATCGCACAATGAGTCAGACGCTAGCCGCCGGGAAGTTTACGTTAAAGACGGTAGCGATGAGTGCGCGGCATTCGTGGCAACTGGGATTAGACGATGATACTCGCCTTGAATTGGGGCGGGATGATAGGGCCAAACGTCTGCAACGCTTTATCGAGCTGTATCCGCTGTTACAGCGGCAGGCTCAGAGCGAAAACAAACGTATCAGCCATGTGGACTTGCGGTACGACAGCGGGGCTGCAATTGGTTGGGCTCCAGCCTTGCTTGATCAGCAAAATGTTGATCGGCAACGAGTTGGTCAGCAATAAGACATTGATCAGCAACAGAACAGTAACCAGAAACAGGCACAGGCTAAACAACAATGATCAAGTCGACGGACAGAAAACTGGTAGTTGGGCTGGAAATCGGTACAGCAAAAGTGGCTGCGCTGGTAGGGGAAGTTCTGCCCGATGGCATGGTCAATATTATTGGCGTAGGCAGTTGCCCGTCACGCGGTATGGATAAAGGCGGCGTAAACGATCTGGAATCGGTCGTTAAATGTGTTCAGCGCGCTATTGATCAGGCTGAGTTGATGGCAGACTGCCAGATCTCTTCCGTGTATCTGGCGCTCTCGGGAAAACACATCAGCTGCCAGAATGAAATAGGGATGGTGCCTATTTCAGAAGAAGAGGTCACGCAGGACGACGTGGAAAGCGTGGTGCATACCGCTAAATCCGTGCGCGTGCGCGATGAACATCGTGTTCTCCATGTGATTCCACAGGAGTATGCGATCGATTATCAGGAAGGGATTAAAAACCCAGTTGGCTTATCCGGCGTGCGCATGCAGGCGAAAGTCCATCTGATAACCTGCCATAACGATATGGCGAAGAATATTGTTAAAGCCGTTGAGCGCTGTGGTTTAAAAGTCGACCAGCTGATTTTTGCGGGACTGGCTTCCAGTTATGCGGTTCTGACAGAAGACGAACGTGAGCTGGGTGTGTGCGTAGTGGATATCGGTGGCGGTACAATGGATATCGCGGTCTACACGGGCGGCGCGTTGCGACACACTAAAGTGATTCCGTATGCGGGCAATGTGGTTACCAGCGATATTGCCTACGCATTTGGTACGCCGCCGACGGATGCCGAAGCGATCAAGGTACGTCACGGTTGTGCATTAGGCGCGATCGTTGGCAAAGATGAGAATGTGGAGGTCCCGAGCGTTGGAGGACGTCCACCCCGCAGTCTGCAAAGACAGACACTGGCGGAAGTGATTGAACCACGTTACACCGAGCTGTTGAACTTGGTGAACGATGAACTTTTACAGTTGCAGGAGCAGTTACGTCAACAAGGCGTGAAACACCATCTGGCAGCGGGGATTGTGCTGACGGGCGGTGCCGCGCAAATAGACGGTCTGGCGGCCTGTGCGCAGCGTGTGTTTCATACACAGGTGCGTATTGGACAACCAATGAATATAACAGGGCTGACGGATTATGCCCAAGAGCCTTATTACTCAACGGCGGTTGGGTTGCTGCATTACGGAAAAGAATCTCATCTGGGTGGTGAGCATGAAGTCGAAAAACGAGCCTCAGTGAGCAACTGGTTCAAACGAATCAACAGCTGGTTGAGGAAAGAATTTTAATTTTATCAAAGAGATCACCTGGCACAGTTTTATGATCTCGCAGTTACAGGCACAAACGGAGAGAAATTATGTTTGAACCAATGGAATTAACCAACGACGCGGTGATTAAAGTCATCGGCGTCGGTGGCGGCGGCGGTAATGCCGTTGAACACATGGTGCGTGAGCGCATCGAAGGCGTCGAATTCTTCGCAGTTAACACGGATGCGCAGGCATTACGTAAAACGGCTGTTGGCCAGACGATTCAGATCGGTAGTGGCATTACTAAAGGTCTGGGCGCGGGTGCTAACCCGGAAGTCGGCCGTAATTCGGCTGAAGAAGATCGCGAAGCACTGCGTTCAGCACTGGAAGGTGCGGACATGGTGTTTATCGCCGCAGGTATGGGCGGTGGTACAGGTACCGGTGCTGCACCAGTTGTGGCCGAAGTCGCAAAAGACCTGGGTATCCTGACCGTCGCTGTGGTGACCAAGCCTTTCAACTTTGAAGGCAAAAAGCGTATGGCGTTTGCGGAGCAGGGTATCGCCGAGCTGTCTAAGCACGTCGACTCGCTGATCACCATTCCAAACGACAAACTGCTGAAAGTGCTCGGGCGCGGCATTTCTCTGCTGGACGCATTTGGTGCGGCAAACGATGTGCTGAAAGGCGCGGTGCAAGGTATCGCTGAATTGATCACGCGTCCGGGTCTGATGAACGTCGACTTTGCTGACGTGCGTACCGTGATGTCCGAAATGGGTTATGCCATGATGGGCTCCGGCGTTGCTCGCGGCGAAGACCGTGCAGAAGAAGCCGCTGAAATGGCAATCTCCAGCCCACTGCTGGAAGATATCGATCTGTCCGGCGCGCGCGGCGTGTTGGTTAACATCACGGCGGGCTTTGACCTGCGTCTGGATGAGTTCGAAACGGTCGGTAACACCATCCGTGCATTCGCGTCCGACAATGCGACAGTGGTAATCGGTACGTCGCTTGACCCAGAAATGAACGATGAACTGCGTGTAACGGTCGTTGCAACGGGTATCGGCATGGACAAACGTCCTGAGATTACGCTGGTGACGAACAAGCAGGCCAGCCAGCCTGTGATGGATCATCGCTATCAGCAGCACGGTATGACGCCACTGGCGCAAGAAAAACCGGCTGCCAAAGTGGTTAACGACCAGAATCCGCAGACGAATAAAGAGCCAGACTATCTGGATATCCCGGCGTTTCTGCGTAAGCAGGCAGACTAATTTGCTGCCAGATAACGTTGGAATCTCCGCTCTTTGTGCTAAACTGTGCCACCGAGCCTGGTGTATACTAGGTCGGTAGGTTCAGTAACATGCGAGATAAAATGATGATCAAACAACGTACACTAAAACGTATTGTTCAGGCGACTGGTGTCGGGTTACATACCGGCAAGAAGGTCACGTTGACCATGCGTCCTGCACCGGCAAATACCGGGGTCATCTATCGCCGCACAGACTTGAATCCCCCGGTTGATTTTCCGGCTGATGCAAAATCCGTGCGTGATACCATGCTCTGTACTTGCCTGGTTAATGAGCATGACGTGCGTATTTCTACGGTGGAGCATCTTAACGCTGCGCTTGCAGGGTTGGGCATTGACAATATTGTCATTGACGTTGACGCACCAGAAATTCCAATCATGGATGGCAGCGCCAGCCCGTTCGTTTACCTGCTGTTAGATGCGGGTATTGAAGAGCTGAATTGCGCCAAGAAATTCGTGCGTATCAAACAGTCCGTTCGCGTTGAAGATGGCGACAAGTGGGCCGAAATGAAACCGTTTAACGGCTTCAGTCTGGATTTCACTATCGACTTCAACCACCCGGCGATCGATGCGGGCAACCAGCGCTATCGTTTGGATTTCTCTGCTGATGCGTTTGTTCGCCAGATCAGCCGTGCGCGTACATTCGGCTTCATGCGCGATATCGAATACTTGCAGTCTCGTGGGTTGTGCCTGGGCGGCAGTATGGATTGTGCCATCGTCGTTGACGATTACCGCGTATTGAACGAAGACGGTCTGCGTTTTGAAGATGAGTTTGTCCGCCATAAAATGCTGGATGCCATCGGTGACCTGTTTATGTGTGGTTACAACATCATCGGTGCGTTTTCTGCGTTTAAATCCGGCCATGCTCTGAACAACAAACTGTTGCAGGCTGTGTTGGCCAATCAGGAAGCGTGGGAATACGTGACCTTTGAAGACGAAGCTGAAATGCCGCTGGCGTTTAAAGCACCGTCTATCGTGCTGGCGTAACGCTTAGCGTCGTTACTTCTTATTACGACTGGTTTTACTGGTACTCTCTCCGGCCAGTGAAGCCAGTCGTTCTAATAGCTTTCCGAGTTTTTCCGGGCTATTTCCTGCCAACGTCCTCAATGTCTCCGCACTTTGTTCGCTCAACTGACGCAGCGGTTTATCATCGGTATTTTCCGTCGCTGAAATGTCACTATTTTTCACGATTTCATGCCCTTTTGCGGCAAGCGTTGGATTAATCCTGATGTCGATTGAAGCCAATGATGGTAGTATTTGTGCGCGTAATGCAGAGAGCAGCGCTGGTTGTTCGTAACGTAACCGCATCAGCCAACTGGCGTTAGCGGTTTCCAGTATCAGTAAACCTTGCCGGTAATTAGCGACGCGGCACCATGGGTGCAACGGTGCAGGCAGTAATCCGCGCACGGCACGGTTAAGTTTTAATAAGGCGATAGCGCGCTGTTGCACATCTTGTAGCGGGCCTTTACCCGACTTGGATGCGCTATCAAACAGAAATTCCAGTGATTGTGGGCGGCTATCACGCATAGACCTGGCTCCGGTGGATGTTACTCGTGATTGGTATTCTAAATCGTTGGCGACAATTTGGCAGACGTTATTTCTGGCCGCATCTCTTATTAGGGATGGTCGCGGCGAGTCTTGGTCTGCCGACAAGTCTGAACGACTCACAGGACATCACCTCACTCCCCAATTCAAGCTCCAGCGTTAGTCGCCAGAATAACGTATCGCTGAGCCTTACCGATCTGGTAGCACTGAAAGAAGCGCATCGACGCTCATCCTACAGCGTAGATTATTGGCATCAGCATGCGATCCGTACGGTAATTCGCCACCTTTCTTTTGCGTTGACGACGCCACAAACGGTCAATGCCCAGCAGGCTGACGAACTAGAACCTCATTCTCTGGTTTTGCTGGATACGTTAAATGCGTTGCTGACGCAGGATTCCCAGTACCCTCTTGTGATCTCCCCCCACGCTGGGCGAGTGACTTTTTATCCCCAAGCTCATCATCAAATCGGCATTTGGCTTGCTCAAATTCGCGGCATCCGTGCAGGGCCATACCTTCTCAGCTGAACGTGTAATGATAATTAGCTGAAGAAATTTCTCCCGTTTTTCACTGAGTTTCTCAGATTTTCGATGTTGTGTTGCCACTGGATACGTGGCACTTGTGAGATTAAAAATTATTATGGTCATGAATATCCTAACCAAAATTTTTGGTAGCCGTAACGATCGTACGCTGCGCCGTATGCGTAAAAACGTTGATGTCATCAATCGCTTAGAACCTGAAATGGAAAAGCTGTCGAATGAGGAACTGCAAGCGAAAACGCTGGAGTTTCGTGTTCGTCTGGAAAAAGGTGAGTCGCTGGAGAACCTGCTGCCGGAAGCTTTCGCTGTCGTACGTGAATCCAGTAAGCGTGTATTTGGCATGCGTCACTTCGATGTGCAGCTTATCGGCGGTATGGTACTGAACGAGCGTTGCATTGCGGAGATGCGTACTGGTGAAGGTAAAACGCTGACGGCAACGTTGCCTGCCTACCTGAATGCGCTGACTGGCCGCGGCGTACACGTGGTGACCGTGAACGACTATCTGGCACAGCGTGATGCCGAAAATAACCGTCCATTGTTTGAATTCCTTGGCCTGAGCGTTGGTATCAACCTGCCGGGAATGCCTGCCCCTGCGAAGCGTGAAGCCTATGCTGCAGATATCACCTACGGTACCAATAACGAATACGGTTTTGACTACCTGCGTGACAACATGGCGTTCAGTCCGGAAGAGCGCGTACAGCGTAAATTGTACTACGCGCTGGTGGATGAGGTTGACTCCATCCTGATCGATGAAGCGCGTACGCCGCTGATCATTTCTGGCCCGGCTGAAGATAGCTCCGAGCTGTATATCAGCGTTAACAAAATTATCCCTCACCTGATCCGTCAGGAGAAAGAGGATTCGGATACCTTCCACGGTGAAGGCCACTTCTCTGTTGATGAGAAAGCGCGTCAGGTTAACCTCACCGAGCGCGGTCTGGTTCTGGTCGAAGAACTGCTGGTGAAAGAAGGCATTATGGAAGAGGGGGAATCATTGTACTCCCCAACGAACATCATGCTGATGCACCATGTGACCGCTGCGTTGCGTGCGCATGTGTTGTTTACCCGCGATGTTGATTACATTGTGAAAGACGGTGAAGTGATCATCGTTGACGAACACACCGGCCGTACCATGCAGGGGCGTCGCTGGTCCGACGGCCTGCATCAGGCGGTGGAAGCAAAAGAGAAGGTAACGATTCAGAATGAAAACCAGACGCTGGCTTCCATTACCTTCCAGAACTACTTCCGCCTGTATGAAAAACTGGCGGGTATGACCGGTACGGCAGATACCGAAGCGTTCGAGTTCAGCTCTATTTACAAGCTGGATACGATTGTGGTGCCGACTAACCGTCCGATGATTCGTAAAGACTTGCCTGATCTGGTCTACATGACCGAGCAGGAAAAAATCGATGCCATCATTGAAGATATCAAAGAGCGCTCAGCAAAAGGTCAGCCGATTCTGGTCGGTACGATCTCTATCGAGAAATCGGAAGTGGTTTCTCATGCGCTGGAAAAAGCGGGTATCAAACATAATGTGTTGAATGCGAAGTTCCACGCTATGGAAGCTGATATTGTTGCTCAGGCGGGTCAGGCTGGAGCGGTGACCATCGCGACCAACATGGCCGGTCGTGGTACGGATATCGTCTTGGGGGGAAGCTGGCAGTCGGAAGTGGCACTTCTAGAGAACCCGAGTGACGAGCAAATTGCAGAAATCAAAGCGGCCTGGAAAATACGTCACGATGCTGTATTAGCTGCGGGTGGTTTGCACATCATCGGTACGGAGCGCCATGAGTCTCGTCGTATCGATAACCAGCTGCGTGGTCGTTCCGGTCGTCAGGGGGATGCGGGTTCATCACGTTTCTATCTGTCGATGGAAGATGCGCTGATGCGTATTTTTGCCTCCGATCGTGTTTCCAACATGATGCGTAAGCTGGGTATGAAGCCAGGTGAAGCCATTGAGCACCCGTGGGTCACGAAGGCGATTGCTAACGCTCAGCGTAAAGTGGAAAGCCGTAACTTTGATATTCGTAAGCAACTGTTGGAATACGATGATGTGGCGAACGACCAGCGTCGTGCGATCTATACGCAGCGTAACGAGCTGTTGGACGTGTCTGATATCAGCGAAACCATCACCAGCATTCGTGAAGATGTGTTCAAAGCGACGATCGACAGCTACATTCCGCCACAGTCTCTGGAAGAAATGTGGGATGTAGAAGGTCTGGAACAGCGTTTGAAGAACGATTTCGATCTGGATATGCCAGTCAAAGCGTGGCTGGATAAAGAACCAGAGCTGCACGAAGAAACGCTGCGTGAGCGTATTTTCGAGCAGGCTATTGAGATTTATCAGCGCAAAGAAGAAGTGGTCGGCAGCGAAGTCATGCGCAACTTTGAAAAAGGCGTGATGTTGCAGACGCTGGATTCACTGTGGAAAGAGCATCTGGCAGCAATGGATTATCTGCGTCAGGGCATCCATCTGCGTGGCTATGCACAGAAAGATCCGAAGCAAGAATATAAGCGTGAGTCGTTCTCTATGTTTGCCGCGATGTTGGAATCACTGAAATATGAAGTGATCAGCACGCTGAGCAAAGTCCAGGTGAGAATGCCGGAAGAGATCGAAGCGCTGGAGCAGCAACGCCGCGAAGAAGCTGAACGTTTGGCACGGCAGCAGCAACTGAGCCATCAGGAAGAAGATAGCCTGAACACCGGTTCCCCAGCGCAGGCGGATCGTAAAATCGGACGTAACGATCCTTGCCCATGTGGTTCAGGCAAGAAATATAAGCAGTGCCACGGCCGCTTACAGAAATAACTGGCCGCTGAAATCAGCAAATAAAATGTGATAAGTGCAAAGGAAAGGCGGTCATTGACCGCCTTTTACTTGATAAGAACCTGATAGGAAGTGTCATGACGCAAAAACAGTTATCCGTCGCGGTAGGCATCATCCGCAATGCGGAACAGCAATATTTCATTGCTCGTCGCCCAGATGGCGTTCACATGGCAGGGATGTGGGAGTTTCCCGGCGGTAAAATTGAAGAAGGGGAAACGCCAGAGCAGGCGCTGATTCGTGAGCTGCGTGAAGAGACGGGCATCGATGCTAGCGCACCGCAGTCGCTAAACAACAAAACGTTTTCCACGCCGGAAAGAATCATTACCCTTCATTTCTTCCTGGTTGAAACATGGCAGGGGGAACCCTATGGTCGGGAAGGTCAGGAATCTCGCTGGGTGAGCGTAGAAGAATTGCGTGAGGAAGAATTTCCGCCAGCGAATGCGGAGATGATCCGCTGGCTGAAATCGCTTTAATCTAGCCTTACTTTTTCCTGTCTGAAAAACTCTGCCTGAAAATTATAGCGGTGAAACGCGGTGGTTACCGCGTTTCGCTCCAGTCTTCACTATCAGAAACCATATCATCACTTGGAATGCGCTTTTCTTCATCAGCCCATTCACCTAAATCGATGAGCTGACAACGCTTGCTGCAAAATGGGCGATAGAGGCTGGTTTCATCCCAGATGACCGCTTGCTTGCAGGTCGGGCACTTCACCGTCGTAATTTCTGTCGTCATAAGGCTCTTTTCACTCTATTTGATACTGAATACATGCTTGGTGCTTAACACATTTTTCTGTCAGGACTGGGTCTAGCAACAGGCCAGTTCAAACGTTAAACGAGGAGGAATGTGGCCGTTTTCGCTATCTAATGGCAGAAAACGGATAGCATAGCGTGTTTTATGGCCAGATATTTGCGGGTAGAGCTGGTGCGCCTGTTCAAGACGCAAGCGCAGCAGATCGGCATCGGAAGCATTGTCCTGAAAGAAACCGTTCAGGCTGATCTGCGGGCGAAACGTACCGGAGTGGCGGATCAGTTCCAGGATCATGTCCAACGCTTGTTTGAGCGGAGACAGTGAGCCAAGCCAGCCAAAAACCAGCCTCTCACGAAGTTCCTGGGGCTGATGCAACCAGCTATGCAGCGTCGGTAAGTCGAAACTGCAACACCCGCCGGGAATACCGAGCCGCTGCCGCACCATGCCAATCAGGCGATCTTCCCGTAAGAATTGCCCCATCCGCGGTGCTGCCATCAGCGTGTTGGCCAGATCTTTCAACTGGCGTCTCAACGTATGGATGCGTTCCATGTCTACGCCCGGCACATCACTCCATTGCAGCAGTTTTTGCTGTTGTCGCTCCAGTTCTTTCAGCAGTTCGGTACGCACATCTCCACGTTCCAGCACATCAAGCAACTCGGCGACAGCGCGAAAAAATGTTAGCGCGCTTCCCATATCGGTCAGGGAGTGGTTTTGATGCAACTGCTGTAATAATGATTCGATACGCAACCAGGTACGTGTTTTTTCGTTCAGCGGGTATTCGAATAAAATGGTTGAGGAAACGTCACTCATTCTTAGTCATCCTGTCGGCTGCGGAGGCGGCTAGCTCAAGGTAATGGCGGTGTAATCCCGCAACCTGTGACGCCAGCTCGCTTGGGCATCGACTGTTATCAATAATATCATCGGCATAAGCCAGGCGCTGTTCTCGGGTAGCCTGTGCTGCCAGTATGTTTTCTGCTTGCTGCTGACTGATGCCATCGCGGGCCAGCGTGCGTTCAAGCTGTGTGTCTCTGTCTACATCAACGACCAGAATACGCTGTGCTCGCTGTTGTAAACCGTTCTCCACCAGTAGGGGGACGACCCATAGAATGTACGGTGCGGATGCAGCCTGAAACTGGGCCTGTGTTTCCTGATGGATCAACGGGTGGAGTAAATTATTCAGCCACTGTTTCTCTTCTGGCGAGGAAAAAATCCGTTGGCGTAGTGCGGTGCGGTTCAATGAACCATCGGTATTGAGTATAGCGTCGCCAAACCGGAGCCTGATGGCATCCAGCGCGGGCTTTCCAGGCTCGACTACCTGACGTGCGATGATATCCGCGTCAACGATAGTGGCCCCTAATTTGGCAAATTCATCGGCCACGGTGCTTTTGCCGCTGCCGATACCACCTGTTAAGGCTACGATGTATGTCATTGCACCCATGTTGAAAAGTTAACATTGCTACTATTTTCAAGGGGGACAAATACCTTCCCGTTCCCCTGAAGCCAATCAGGCATAAACCGCAGTGTGCTTCACGTTATCACTTTGCTTGGTGATAGGTAAATTTCTCTGATTTTATCCCAAATAAAGCGAAAATCGCAGTCTTGCCGCAGGATTATTACTGCGTATGATAACGTCACTGGTAAAGGGCATTATTTTTTCAGAAATGATTATACCCGTCATACTTCAAGCTGCATGTGTGTTGGCAATACTCGGCTCATCACTGAGCCTCGCCCTGAAGGGCCGCCGTAAACGGCGTTCAAATTGGCTAAACCAATTTGTCCTTGCTCACCCCAGTCACTTACTTGAGTAAGTGACTGGGGATTCGTGCGGTCGCCGCCTGCCTGCAACTCGAATTATTTAGGGTATCGCCCAGTAACGATACTGAGCATTCCGCCGTCACTAACCAGGAACTCGAACCTCATGCGTATTGAAGAAGATTTAAAGTTAGGCTTTAAAGACGTTCTCATCCGGCCAAAGCGTTCGACGCTGAAAAGCCGTTCCGACGTTGAACTGGAACGTCAATTCACCTTCCTCCATGCCGGCGGCAACTGGTCCGGTGTACCGATTATCGCAGCCAATATGGATACTGTGGGTACGTTTAGTATGGCGGAAGTCCTGTCCTCTTTTGATGTGCTGACGGCCGTCCATAAACACTATTCTGTCGAGCAATGGTCCCAATTCGTGCAACGCGTACCGGCATCGGTACTGCGCCATGTTATGGTCTCGACCGGGACGTCTGACGCTGACTTCATCAAGTTAAAACAGATTCTGGCGCTGTCATCCGAGCTGAAATTTATCTGTATCGATGTGGCAAATGGTTACTCTGAACACTTTGTGACCTTCCTGCAAAAAGCGCGTGAGGCTTGTCCAGACAAGGTTATCTGTGCAGGGAACGTCGTGACCGGCGAAATGGTTGAGGAACTGATCCTCTCCGGTGCGGACATCGTGAAGGTTGGCATTGGCCCCGGTTCTGTCTGCACGACGCGCGTTAAAACGGGCGTTGGCTACCCTCAGCTTTCCGCGGTGATTGAATGCGCCGATGCGGCACATGGTCTCGGTGGGCAAATCGTGAGCGACGGCGGTTGCGCTATGCCGGGCGATGTAGCGAAAGCCTTTGGTGGTGGAGCCGATTTTGTCATGTTGGGCGGCATGCTGGCAGGACATGATGAATGTGAAGGCACCATCGTCGAAGAAAACGGTGAGAAAATGATGCTGTTCTACGGCATGAGCTCTGCGTCCGCGATGGAGCGCCATGTCGGCGGCGTAGCGGAGTACCGGGCAGCGGAAGGAAAAACCGTGAAGCTGCCACTGCGCGGTCCGGTGGACAATACCGTCCGCGATATTCTTGGCGGCCTGCGTTCGGCCTGTACTTATGTCGGTGCATCCCGTTTGAAAGAGTTAACGAAGCGTACAACGTTTATTCGCGTGGCCGAGCAGGAAAACCGTATTTTCAACGGATAGCTGCTGCAGTTTCGCGCCGTCTTTCTGCCGCTAACGGTGGCGGGTACGGTGTAGCTTGTCGCTTTTTGGTGCTGTATTGGTCGGTTCAGGCTCCGGCCAATACGTTTCCCAACTGGAAGATAGGCAAATACATGCCAACCACCAGCGCCCCAACCATTCCTCCAACAACCATCATCAGCAGCGGTTCCAGCGTTTGGGTCAGCATGTCGGCCTGCTGTTGTACTCGTCTTTCATGCCATTCTGCCAGCTGTGTAAAGATCGCATCCAGCGCTCCGGTTTCTTCCCCAACCCGAATCAACTGCGAACAGGGCGCAGGGAACAGCGTGGTGTGATGCTGTGTGGCATGGTAGAGCGATGTGCCCTGATGCAGCTGTGTCTGTATCTGTTGAATCGCATTCTGATAAAGCGGGTGACGGATTGTCGCGGCGGCATCGAGCCCTTCAGGCAGCGTCAAACCGGCCTGTTGCGTCATAGACAGAATCGTGAATATCTGGTTCAGCGACTTACCGCGTAACAGGCTGGAGACGATGGGAAGCTTCAGTAGCCATTCTTGCTCTCTGGTTTTCCATAAGGGCCTTTTCTGCCTTAAACGGACATATCCCGCTATCAGACCACTAAGAGACAGCAATCCAATTAATCCGTAGCCCGTGATGACCTCTGCCAGATAAAGCAATTGCCGAGTAAACCACGGTAACGGTGTATCAAATGAGGAATAGAGCGTCGCAAATTCGGGCAGAACCAGCGTCAACATCATCATGCTGACCAGTACTGCGATTGCCAAAACAAAGCAGGGATAGCGTAGTGCTTTGATGACTTTCTGTTGCAGTCTGGACTGTTTTTCTTGCTGTTGTGCCAACTGTAGGCAGCACGCGTCTAACTTCCCGGTCAACTCGCCGACAGCAATGAGGGAACGATACAGAACGGGAAAGATATGCGGGTATTCCTGTAACGCCTCAGAGAACGAATTTCCCTGAGCAACACGGGTACGGACATCCCGTAATACGCAGCGCCAGCCGGGGCGCTCATGTTGTTCCGATATCAGTTTTAATGCTTCCAGCAGCGGCAATCCAGCGTGTAGCAGGGCAGCAAGCTGTTTGATTAATTCGCCTAGCTGCTCGCGTTTCCAATAGCGGAGCGACAGATAATGGCCAGCCTTTACGATGACCGGCTGGTAGCCCTGGGCAATCAGGCTGGCGTAGGCGTGCTGGCGTTGTGTGCTAATGAGTTCTCCGTCGACAAAATCGCCCTCTGACGTAATCGCCTGCCAGTGATATAAGCGCGCTAGCCTCATTGTGCCTCCTGATTCATGGCGTGTTCATCGCCCACAACACGATAGACTTCAGCGAGTGAGGTCAGACCGTCGTTGACCAGCTCAATACCCGCAGCCAACAACGTTGGGAAACCTGAGTGGCGAGACAGCGCAGATAATTCCCCTGCGCTGGCGTTGCCCGCTAGCGCTGCCTGAAAATCTGGCGTGATAGGCAGTAATTCATAGAGCGCGACGCGGCCATAGTAGCCAGAGAAACAGTGGCTACAGCCGCGGGCTTGCCAATGGTGTAGTGGCCCTTGCCATACGTCGTTTGGCAGCGAAAGCAGTGGTTCTCCCGGCGCCTTACAGTGTGGGCATAACCGCCGCACAAGGCGTTGTGCGATGATGAGTTTTAGTGCTGCGGCTAACAGATAACCGGGGATACCCAGATGATTGAGGCGAGTCAGCGTTTCGACGGCAGAGTTGGTGTGCAACGTGGACATGACCAGATGGCCGGTTTGCGCGGCTTTGACCGCAATTTCTGCGGTTTCGGCATCGCGTATTTCGCCGATCATGATGACGTCTGGATCCTGCCGCAGCAGCGCACGTAAGACTCGGCCAAATCCCAGTTCAGCTTTGGGATTGATTGCCGTTTGGTTGATGCCCGGCAAGGGGATCTCGATGGGATCCTCTACGCTACAGATATTGCGGCTGCATTCGTTCAGCCAGCGTATCGCGCTGTAAAGCGTGACGGTTTTTCCACTGCCTGTCGGGCCCGTAACTAACAGCATCCCCTGTGAAGCACTCAGCACGTTAATCACCTGCTGTAATGCTCTTGCGGTAAGCCCGAGTTTATCTAGCACCAGTTCCTGCTGGTGCGTTTGCAAAATACGCAACACGACTTTTTCTCCCTGCTGCACAGGGAGCGTAGCGATGCGCAACGAGTAGGCTTGTTGATCCAGCATCAGGCTGAACTGGCCGTCTTGCGGCAATCGTCGTTCGGCGATGTTCAACTTGCCCATGATTTTCAGCCGCGCGGTAATACGGTTTGTCAGCTCGGAAGGCGGGGCGGATATGGCCTGTAGCACGCCATCAATGCGCAGCCGCACGCGATAGCTGTCTGGTAAGGGCTCAAAGTGGATATCAGAGGCACGACGCTGAACGGCGAGACGCAGCGTTTGATGGATAAATTGTGCAACGGGGGAGTCGTCGTCATGATCCTGTTGCCCGGTGCTGTTGTGATACGTGCTGGCATGGTAGGTTTCTGCGGGTTCGGCAACGGCGTTCACGGGGTTAAGCTGCTGTTCCATTCTGGCCTGCGGCCATTGCTCCACCATAATGCGGCGATTGCTGGCAAAACGCAGCGCGGCAATCATCTCTGCCGAAGGGGATGTCGTGACGGCGACCGACAGCGTTTGTTCATCAAGACTAAGCAATAATGCCTGATAACGTCGGCACAGTGTCTGTAGTTCGCTGAGCGTATGCTCGGAGGCGGAGGAGGAGTCTGTCATGATTAACCTGCCGTATTATCGAAACGGAAAACGTCCTGACAAGCGGCTTGCAGGCTCTCTGCGCCGTTATCTGTGGCACAGTTTTTCGTCCAGCGTGAGGCGCCGGTTTCGCTATCCCACATTGGCGTCAGAATAACGCGTAGCCCTTGCAGAGTGGATTGTCCGGTCAGCGTAATTACCCCTTGGGCGACGCTAACGGCGCTGACATAGCGTGAAGATTTACTGCCTGGAATCCCCTGATTACCTGCGCTACAGGCGGTAAAGGCGGCATTTTCCAGACCGCAGAGATCGACCGGTGTTTTATAAGACACCATGGTTTGCAGCATGTCCGTCAGCGCCGCTTTTTGCAGATAGCCTTGATAGGCGGGAACGCCAATGGCGCTGAGGATGGCGACGATCGCAATGACGATCATCAGTTCAATCAGTGTGAATCCTTGTTGTGTGGTCATGTTGATTTCCCTGTTGTGGCGCATAAATAGGGTGGCGCATAAATACATACGGACGGCTGGCAGCATAGAAAAGGGTGTGAAGGCTGGCTAGCGGAGGAAATGAAAATAGGAAAGCGCTACGACATGTTTTTAGATATTTGCAGAGCGTTGAAAAATTTTTTGCGAGCAGAGGCGCAATTTTCTTGCTATCAGGGCAGAACATTTGCGCAGGGCAGGAAGATCGTATCGTGACGGTGTTATGGGGAAATATGAGATAAATAAACGAGAACGAGGTGCGAGAGGGCACCTCGTCGGAAAGAAAAAAACGCTTAGATAAAACGCATGGATAAATCCAGCGCTTGTACGTGCTTGGTGAGCGCCCCCACCGAGATATAGTCCACGCCGGTTTCCGCATAGCCACGCAGCGTGTCGAGGGTGACATTACCGGATATCTCCAGCAGTGCGCGGCCTTGTGTGGTGTTAACGGCTTCCCGGATGTTATCCAGACTGAAATTATCCAGCATGATGATATCGGCACCTGCGTCCAGCGCCTGCTGTAATTCATCCAGTGATTCGACCTCAACCTCTACCGGAACATCACTGCGCAGAGACTGTGCTTTTTCGACCGCATTTTTGATTGAGCCAGCGGCGATGATATGGTTTTCCTTGATCAGGAAAGCATCGGATAGGCCGAGCCGATGGTTATCTCCACCGCCGCATGATACGGCGTATTTCAGTGCGGTTCGCAGTCCTGGCAACGTTTTACGTGTATCCAGCAGCCGAGTGCGCGTTCCCTGCAATACCGCGACATAGCGGCTGACTTCCGTTGCGACGCCTGACAGCGTTTGCAGGAAATTCAGCGCCGTGCGTTCGCCGGTCAGAAGCTGTTTGGCCGGCCCCGTGATGTCACATAGCGCTTGGTTGGGGGTGATGGCATCGCCATCGGCGACGTGCCAGACGATCGTTGTCGTGTTGCCCAATTGAGAAAAGACTTCTTCAAGCCAACGCGCACCGCAGAATATGCCCGCTTCACGCGTGATAATGCGTGCGCTGACGGTCTCGTTGTCGGGTAACAGAAGCGCGGTAATGTCTTGATTAGCATCGACGATGCCACCTAAATCTTCACGCAATGCCAGTTGCACACTGGCGGGGATATCTTGTGCAATACGAGCAAGCAAGGCTTGTTGGCGTTGTTCCTGACTGTAGCGACGCGTTGACATGACAAAACTCCGAAGGGGGATTCGGATGTCTATGCTACCTTGTTTATATCAGGACATCCAGAATGAATAATTATTACAATTCAAACTGTTACTGTTATTAACCTTCCGGCGAACATCCGTGGCCACCGGAAAGGGACATGCGGTTTTAGAAGTTATAACCGACGACCAGATAGTATCCCCAGCCAGTAGATTTCACTTCAAACGGGCCTTTGCCGAAATTGAGTTCTGCGCCATCAGCCCATTGACCGCCGTTATGGAAATAACGTGCGACGAAAGAGTAGTGCCAGTGGTCGTAGCCCAGCGCCAGAATATGGCTGGAGGCAATGGAATTGTTGGTGCGGCTTGCATTCGATTTATCACGCAGCTCTGAGCCAAAATCGAAATTGGTGAAGCTGATATACGAGACGTTGCCGCCCAGCATTGATCCAAGTGGGTAAGAGTATTTCACTTTTACGCGGTAGCCGTCCCACTCGTTTTCATTAGCGGCGCCGTAGTTTTGCCATTGGTATTTGGCATAGCCGTTCAGTGACAGAGACAGGTCGGTGCCGGTATCAATATCGGTGCCTAAGCCCATGTACCAGGTGCTCTGGCGTGAACCGCTGTTGCGACCCTGATCGTAAATAACGTTATTGGCGATGTACCACTCTTTAAACGGACCAAAGCTCAGGTCAGCTCCTGTCAGTTTATCAATGGAGAAGCGTGGTTCGATCTCGACAAACAGCGGAGAGCCTTTGTCCCAAATACCGCGGCTAGCGGGATCGCCACCAAAGAACTTTGGCGCATCGGCGTAGCCGTAGAAATCGAACCAGTCTTTACGCGCAAACGCTTCGTATTCCAGATAGGTCGTACTGTTCAGTTGCGGTCCAAAACGTGTGTGGGCGCTGCCGACGACGTTAATGCTCTGATGCCACCAGTCGGAGAGGTATTCGGCTTTATTGCTGTCGGCAAGAACAGGCATTGAGCATGACAGTGCGAGCAAAGCGCCTGCTGCGAAAGTTTTCTTCATGTTAAGTACCATTGTGTTAGACGTTATTTACGTCGTGCGTAAGAGCGCGGAATAAGTTTTGGTAATATCTAAAAAAATCAGAAGATAATTTTGTCATGCATTTTAAGTAAAAATAGACGCAATGCACGAAAACGATTGCCTTTTATTGCGCTATTACATTTGTAATGTGATTTTAATCACATTATGGTGTTGGGGATTTCACCTGACGAAAAGGGTGTTAGGAGAGGATGCAGACAGGAAAGCGAAGGTAACATCACAAAACGAATGGTAAAACCTATTGATATCCGGTTGGATAGATAGGATGGCGCGAAACATGGTATCTTGGATACAAGGACTTTTGGCTACAATTGTTTTTACACTGACGTTGTTTTTACTCCTGAAATTGATTTTTCGCCTGATTCAGCCGGCAAACGACACGATGCGAGGTTATCGCCGATGCTTTTGGAAAATGGCTGGTTATCCGACATTACACACACGCCTTCAGCACATTATGATGGCCGTCCGAATAATGAGGTGCCTTCCTTACTGGTGATCCACAATATCAGTCTGCCGCCCGGCGAGTTTGGCGGCCCCTATATTGATCAACTATTTACGGCGACGTTGGATCCCACCGCGCATCCCTATTTCGCTGATATTTCTCATTTACGCGTTGCGGCACACTGCCTGATTCGCCGCGACGGGCAAATTACGCAGTATGTGTCGTTCGATCAGCGTGCCTGGCATGCCGGAGTGTCGGTGTTTGAAGGTCGCGAACGCTGTAACGATTTCTCTATTGGCATTGAGTTGGAAGGGACGGATACGCTGCCTTTTACCATGGAGCAATATCACTCTCTGGTGGCGATTACACGCCTATTAATGCGGGTTTACCCCATCACTTTATCGCGAATTACCGGACACAGCGACATCGCTCCGGGCCGTAAAACCGATCCCGGCCCGGCATTTGACTGGGATGGCTATCATCGTCAGCTACAAGAAAACTGAACAGAGAACAAAGGGAGCCTAGATTAATGACGCTGTTTACACTGTTGCTTACGTTGGCCTGGGAGCGCTTGTTCAAACAGGGGGAGCACTGGCAGATCGATCATCGACTTGAAGCCGTGTTCCGGCACGTTTCATCCCCGTCTTTATTTCAAACGCTGTTCCTGACATTGTGCAGCATGGGCATCGTGGCGGGGCTGCTATGGCTCACCAGCGGCATTTTGTTCGGCCTGATTTCTCTTCTGTTGTGGATTGTTATCAGCCTGATGTGCGTTGGCGCGGGTGAAATTCGTCAGCACTATCGGCGCTATTTGCAGGCCGCGCAGCGCGGTGAGGCGGATGCCAGTCGGGAAATGGCGGCAGAACTGGCGTTGATTCACGGTCTGCCCGTTGGCACGAGCGAAAGCGAGCAGTTGAAAGAGCTGCAAAACGCGCTGCTGTGGATCAATTTCCGCTTTTATTTAGCCCCGCTGTTCTGGTTCATCGCAGCCGGGCCATACGGGCCGATTGCGCTGATGGGATATGCATTTTTGCGCGCCAGACAGACCTGGCTTGCTCGCCACCATACTCCGCTGGAGCGCGCGCAGTCTGGTGTTGATAGCTTGCTGCATTGGCTTGACTGGATTCCTGCGCGTTTGGCCGGTGCCGCTTACGCTTTGCTGGGGCATGGCGAAAAGGCGCTGCCCGCCTGGTTCGCCTCGCTGGGAGATTTTCGCAGCTCGCAATATTGGGTGTTAACGCAGTTGGCCCAATTTTCTCTCGCGCGTGAACCCCACATTGAGCCCGTAGAGACACCGAAAGCCGCCGTGACGCTGGCTAAAAAGGTGACGCTGGTGCTGGTGGTTGTGGTCGCGATTTTGACGATATACGGTGCGTTGGTGTGATGTTTGTTGTGGGTTGGTAGGAAAAATAATGGCCGACAGAGTCGGCCATGGAAAAGGACGGGGTAAACGCTGTAACGACTTAATTCGCCTGGTTTTTCTTTTTGATGAAGTAACCCACGCCCAGAATCACCAGCCAGACTGGAATCAGCAGAACGGAAATCTGAATGCCCGGTGTCAGGAACATGATGACCAGTATACCAGCCAGGAACAGCAGGCAGAGGTAGTTACCCAGCGGGTAAAACAGCGCCTTAAACTTGGTCACCGCACCTTCTTTGTCTTTTTGCGCACGGAACTTCAGGTGCGCCAGACTGATCATCGCCCAGTTAATCACAAGCGCGGACACGACCAGCGCCATCAACAGCTCGAAGGCTTTACCTGGAATGAGGTAGTTGATCAGCACGCACAGCGCTGTCGCCAGCGCGGAGATACCGATAGCGACAACCGGAACGCCACGGCCGTCGACAGTTTCCAGCACTTTCGGCCCATTCCCCTGTTTCGCCAGACCGAACAGCATGCGGCTGTTGCAGTACACACAGCTGTTATAAACGGACAGCGCTGCGGTCAGTACCACGATGTTCAGCACCGTCGCCACGACGTTGCTGTTCAGTTCATGGAAGATCATGACGAATGGGCTACCGCCTTCTACAACCTTGCCCCACGGGTAAAGTGACAGCAGGATAGCGAGCGAGCCGATGTAGAAAATCAGGATGCGGTAGATCACCTGATTGGTCGCGCGTGGAATGCTTTTCTCTGGGTCATCCGCTTCTGCGGCGGTAATCCCCACCAGTTCCAGGCCGCCAAATGAGAACATGATAACAGCCATCGCCATCACCAGGCCGAGCATGCCGTTCGGGAAGAACCCGCCCTGCGCCCACAGGTTGGTCACAGTGGCTTCCGGCCCGCCCGTGCCGCTGAGCAGCAGCCAGCCGCCAAAGACGATCATGCCAATAATCGCGGCGACTTTGATGATGGCAAACCAGAACTCCATCTCACCGTAGACTTTGACGTTTGCCAGATTGATGGCGTTAATCAGCAGGAAGAACACGGCAGCGGACACCCAGGTCGGAATATCTGGCCACCAATACTGGACGTAAATTCCCACGGCGCTGAGCTCGGCCATCGCGACCAGAACATACAGCACCCAGTAGTTCCATCCCGATGCAAATCCAGCGAAATCGCCCCAGTATTTATAGGCAAAGTGGCTGAACGATCCGGCTACCGGCTCTTCAACCACCATCTCGCCCAACTGACGCATAATGAGAAACGCGATCAGCCCGCCAATCGCATAGCCTAGCAGGACCGATGGCCCTGCCATTTTGATTGTTTGCGCAATACCAAGAAAGAGGCCAGTACCTACCGCGCCACCCAAGGCAATCAACTGAATATGACGGTTTTTCAAACCACGTTTTAGCGTGCCGTCCGTTTGTTGATTATCCATCAAATTTAACCCTCTGCCAGTGCAAGTAAAAAACACGGTGTGAACGAACACGCGTATTAGTGACTGTACGTTTATGTAATTTTATTTTTACGGTGCCATATTTCTTAAAATAAGAAAAAACCTACCGTTTGCCAGAGAATAGTGGTAAGTGCGCAAGATTGCACTGATTTCTTATAGTCTGATAATTAAAAACTATCGCTACATCAAAATTTTTACCTTTCCTTGATTAAGCCCCTGATCAGGAGAAGATCGGTGAGGGATGTGGGAGGGGGAGTACCTCTTTGGGTTTACTCCCTTTTATTATCTCTTTATCCCTGCTGTAAAAACGGTGTTGACCATGATGAGGGTGGGTGGGGAACCCTCTCTTTTTTGATGAATAAAAATTCTCATTTTATGAATTAAAACTCACTATTTGCGCATTTAAACGGTTCAGCAATGCCTGCTTTACGTTTCAAAAAAGTTAAAATATAGACAGAGGGGATTAATGGTAATACCACAGGCGGGCTATCACTTTGCCGCATGTTTCTCGTGCATTTGTTAAAATCTGGTGGGATTGGTGATTTAGCTCAAGGTCCTTATGGACAGAAGGTGAATACTTTGTTACTTTAGCGTCACGTTTTTGAAATTGGTATTACCAATTGACTCCGCGCCATTCGCAGAGAAGAATTCACTATGGCATACAGCAAGATCCGTCAGCCCAAACTGTCAGATGTGATTGAGCAGCAGTTGGAGTTTCTGATACTTGAGGGAACCTTGCGCCCCGGCGAGAAGCTCCCACCGGAGCGCGAACTGGCAAAACAGTTCGATGTTTCCCGCCCTTCTCTGAGAGAAGCCATTCAACGCCTGGAAGCCAAAGGTCTCCTTTTGCGCCGTCAGGGTGGTGGTACCTTCGTTCAAGCCAATCTATGGCAAAGCGTCAGCGATCCGCTGGCAGAATTACTGAGCACACATCCCGAATCACAGTTCGATCTTCTGGAAACGCGTCATGCGCTGGAAGGCATTGCTGCCTACTACGCTGCACTGCGTGGCACAGAGTCGGATCTTCAGCGTATCCGGGATTGTCATGCCGTGATTGAGAAGGCGAGGGAAGCGGGCGATCTGAACGCCGAGTCAGAAGCCGTTATGCAGTATCAGGTTGCTGTAACAGAAGCCACGCATAATGTGGTTTTGCTGCATTTGGTGCGCTGTATGGGGCCGATGCTCGAACAGAACGTGAGGCAGAATTTTGAATTGCTTTATTTGAGCCGTGAAGTGTTGGCTCAGGTGAGCATTCATCGCGCCAGCATTTTTGAGGCGATTGTTGCCCGTGAGCCGGAGAAGGCGCGCGAAGCATCACACCGTCATCTGGCGTTTATTGAGGAAGTATTGCTGGATCTTAACCGGGAACATAGTCGGCGCGAGAGATCGCTGCGCCGGCTCCAGCAACGCAGGGACTGAGCACCCATATTTTGGTGCTCTGAATGCGGTAATCACGACGATGAGCCTGTCTTCATGCGTTTTGCTTATGGCCAAATCTAAGCCAGAATGCAGGAAGACAGGCTCCAACAAACCAACTTATTAGAGAAGATAAGGAATAACCATGTCAGATCGTTTAAATAATGACGTGGATCCGATCGAAACCCGCGACTGGCTGCAGGCGATCGAATCGGTCATCCGTGAAGAGGGTGTTGAACGCGCCCAGTTCCTGATTGATCAGGTTCTGAGTGAAGCACGTAAAGGCGGTGTCAGCGTTGCTGCTGGTACGGCTGCACGTCAATACATCAACACCATCGCAGTGGAAGACGAGCCGGAGTACCCTGGTAATCTGGATCTGGAACGTCGTATTCGCTCAGCAATCCGCTGGAACGCGATCATGACGGTACTGCGTGCTTCGAAAAAAGATCTGGATCTGGGTGGCCACATGGCTTCTTTCCAGTCTTCCGCCACTTTCTATGAAGTGTGCTTTAACCACTTCTTCCGTGCTCGCACTGCGCAGGACGGCGGCGACCTGGTCTACTTCCAGGGCCACATTTCTCCGGGCGTTTACGCTCGTGCCTTCCTTGAAGGCCGTCTGACCGAAGACCAGATGAACAACTTCCGTCAGGAAGTTCACGGTAACGGTCTGTCTTCTTATCCGCACCCGAAACTGATGCCGGACTTCTGGCAGTTCCCGACCGTCTCTATGGGTCTGGGCCCGATTGGTGCTATCTACCAGGCTAAATTCCTGAAGTATCTGGAAAACCGTGGTCTGAAAGATACCTCTAAGCAAACCGTTTATGCCTTCCTGGGCGACGGTGAAATGGACGAACCAGAATCCAAGGGTGCGATCACTATCGCGACCCGTGAAAAACTGGACAACCTGGTGTTCGTCATCAACTGTAACCTGCAACGTCTTGATGGCCCAGTTACCGGTAATGGTAAGATCATCAACGAGCTGGAAGGTATCTTCAGCGGCGCTGGCTGGGATGTGATCAAAGTCATGTGGGGCGACCGTTGGGACGAACTGCTGCGTAAAGACACCAGCGGTAAACTGATCCAACTGATGGAAGAAACCGTCGACGGTGACTACCAGACCTTCAAATCCAAAAACGGTGCCTATGTGCGTGAGCACTTCTTCGGTAAATACCCGGAGACGGCAGAACTGGTTAAAGACTGGACTGACGATCAGATTTGGTCACTGAACCGTGGTGGTCACGATCCGAAGAAAGTCTACGCTGCACTGAAAAAAGCGCAGGACACCAAAGGCAAACCAACCGTTATTCTGGCGCATACCATTAAAGGTTATGGTATGGGCGACGCGGCTGAAGGTAAGAACATCGCTCACCAGGTTAAGAAAGTTAACATGGATGGCGTGCGTTACTTCCGTGACCGCTTCAACGTGCCAGTGTCTGATGCCGATATCGAAAAACTGCCGTACATCACTTTCGATAAAGAGTCTGAAGAGTACAAATACCTGCACGAGCGTCGTCAGGCGTTGGGTGGCTACCTGCCGTCTCGTCAGCCGAACTTTGATGAGAAGCTTGAACTGCCAACGCTGGAAGATTTCAGCACCCTGCTGGAAGAGCAAAACAAAGAAATCTCTACCACTATCGCATTTGTTCGTGCCCTGAACGTGATGCTGAAGAACCAATCTATCAAAGATCGTCTGGTTCCAATCATCGCCGACGAAGCACGTACCTTCGGTATGGAAGGTCTGTTCCGCCAGATCGGTATTTATAGCCCGAAAGGCCAGCAGTACACCCCGCAGGACCGTGAGCAGGTTGCTTACTACAAAGAAGACCAGAAAGGTCAGATTCTGCAGGAAGGTATCAACGAACTGGGCGCAGGTTCATCCTGGCTGGCGGCGGCAACGTCTTACAGCACCAACAATCTGCCAATGATCCCGTTCTACATCTACTACTCCATGTTCGGTTTCCAACGTATCGGCGACCTGTGCTGGGCAGCGGGTGACCAACAGGCGCGTGGCTTCCTGATCGGTGGTACTTCAGGTCGTACGACGCTGAACGGCGAAGGTCTGCAGCACGAAGATGGTCACAGCCACATTCAGTCGCTGACCATCCCGAACTGTATCTCCTACGATCCAGCATTCGCCTATGAAGTCGCGGTCATCATGCATGACGGTCTGCACCGCATGTACGGTGAAGCGCAGGAAAACATTTACTACTACATCACCACGCTGAACGAAAACTACCACATGCCTGCGATGCCGCAGGGTGCGGAAGAAGGTATCCGTAAGGGTATCTACAAGCTGGAAACGGTTGAAGGTAGCAAAGGTAAAGTGCAACTGCTGGGTTCAGGTTCTATCCTGCGTCACGTACGTGAAGCGGCTCAGATTCTGGCAACAGACTACGGCATCGGTTCTGACGTATTCAGCGTGACTTCCTTCACCGAACTGGCACGTGAAGGCCAGGATTGTGAGCGTTGGAACATGCTGCATCCAACCGAAACGCCACGCGTACCTTACGTGGCTCAGGTACTGAGCGATGCGCCAGCGGTAGCATCTACTGACTACATGAAGCTGTTTGCTGAGCAAATCCGTAACTTCATCCCAGCGAGCGATTATCGCGTACTGGGTACTGACGGTTTCGGTCGTTCTGACAGCCGTGAGAACCTGCGTCACCACTTCGAAGTGGACGCGTCTTACGTCGTGGTTGCGGCTCTGGGTGAACTGGCTAAACGCGGTGAAATCGATAAGAAAGTGGTTGCTGATGCCATCACTAAATTCAACATCGATGCAGATAAAGTTAACCCGCGTCTGGCATAAGAGGTAAAGATTACATGGCTATCGAAATCAACGTACCGGATATCGGTGCAGATGAAGTTGAAGTCACCGAAGTGCTGGTGAAGGTTGGCGACAAAGTTGAAGCTGAACAGTCGCTGATCACGGTGGAAGGTGATAAGGCTTCTATGGAAGTCCCTTCTCCGCAGGCTGGTGTCATTAAAGAGATTAAAGTCTCTGTAGGTGACAAAGTTGAAACTGGCAAACTGATCATGATTTTCGATTCCGCCGACGGTGCAGCTGACGCTGCGCCTGCCAAGGCAGAAGAGAAGAAAGAAGCGGCGCCGGCTGCAGCACCTGCAGCAGCGGCAGCGAAAGACGTCAACGTACCGGATATCGGCGGCGACGAAGTTGAAGTGACCGAAGTGCTGGTTAAAGTGGGCGACACCGTTGCTGCTGAACAGTCTCTGATCACCGTAGAAGGCGACAAAGCCTCTATGGAAGTTCCGGCACCTTTCGCAGGTACGGTTAAAGAGATCAAAATCAGCACCGGCGATAAAGTCTCTACCGGTTCTCTGATCATGGTATTCGAAGTGGCGGGTGCTGCACCTGCTGCCGCTCCGGCACAAGCCGCTGCTCCAGCAGCCGCTGCGCCAGCGGCCTCTGCCGCTAAAGACGTTAACGTACCGGATATCGGCGGTGACGAAGTCGAAGTGACTGAAGTGATGGTTAAAGTTGGCGATAAAATCGCGGCTGAGCAATCACTGATCACCGTAGAAGGCGACAAGGCTTCGATGGAAGTGCCTGCGCCATTCGCGGGTACGGTTAAAGAAATCAAAATCAGCACCGGCGATAAAGTGAAAACCGGCTCACTGATCATGGTCTTCGAAGTAGAAGGCGCTGCACCTGCTGCGGCCCCGGCTGCCAAGCAAGAAGCCGCGGCTGCACCGGCTCCGGCGGCGAAATCTGCTGCGCCAGCACCGGCTGCAAAAGCGGAAGGCAAGAGCGAATTCGCAGAGAACGACGCTTACGTTCACGCGACGCCGGTTATCCGTCGTCTGGCACGTGAATTCGGCGTGAATCTGGCGAAAGTGAAGGGGTCTGGTCGTAAAGGCCGTATCCTGCGCGAAGACGTTCAGGCTTACGTGAAAGATGCCGTGAAACGCGCTGAGTCTGCACCAGCAGCTGCCGCTGGCGGCGGTCTGCCGGGTATGCTGCCATGGCCGAAAGTCGACTTCAGCAAGTTTGGTGAAGTGGAAGAAGTGGAACTGGGCCGTATCCAGAAAATCTCTGGTGCTAACCTGAGCCGTAACTGGGTGATGATTCCGCACGTTACGCACTTCGACAAAACTGACATCACCGATCTGGAAGCGTTCCGCAAACAGCAGAACGCCGAAGCTGAGAAGCGCAAACTGGATGTGAAATTCACCCCAGTTGTCTTCATCATGAAAGCTGTTGCCGCTGCGCTTGAGCAGATGCCACGCTTCAACAGTTCCCTGTCTGAAGATGCGCAACGTCTGACGCTGAAGAAATACATCAACATCGGTGTTGCGGTTGATACCCCGAACGGTCTGGTGGTTCCGGTCTTTAAAGACGTGAACAAGAAGAGCATCACTGAGCTGTCTCGCGAACTGATGGCGATCTCCAAGAAAGCCCGTGATGGTAAGCTGACGGCTGGCGAAATGCAGGGCGGATGCTTCACGATCTCCAGCCTGGGCGGCATCGGGACTACGCACTTTGCGCCGATCGTCAACGCGCCGGAAGTCGCTATTCTTGGTGTGTCTAAGTCCGCGATGGAACCGGTCTGGAATGGTAAAGAGTTCACGCCGCGTCTGATGATGCCGATGTCTCTGTCCTTCGACCACCGTGTCATTGACGGTGCTGATGGTGCGCGCTTCATTACCATCATTAACAACATGTTGTCTGACATCCGCCGTCTGGTGATGTAATCGAAAAGCCGGCCTGACGGCCGGCTTTTTTCTGATAAGCTGTAATTTGTTACCGCTGTCAGTGATTAAGGACAAATCGTTAGTCGCTTGTTGTTTCAAAATTGTTAACGATTTTGTAAACTACTGCGGCAAAGACACGTCCCGGTGGAAGAGGGCGTTAAGACTCAATAACAATGACGTCACAGACCCGCCGGAAATCAATTAAGAGGTCATGATGAGTACTGAAATTAAAGCTCAGGTAGTGGTACTTGGTGCCGGCCCCGCGGGTTACTCTGCTGCATTCCGCGCGGCGGACTTGGGTCTGGAAACCGTACTGGTAGAGCGCTACTCCACGCTAGGTGGGGTGTGTCTGAATGTTGGTTGTATTCCTTCCAAAGCCCTGCTGCACGTCGCTAAAGTCATTGAAGAAGCCAAAGCGCTGGCGGAACACGGTATCGTGTTCGGTGAACCTAAAACCGACATTGATAAAATCCGTCTGTGGAAAGAAAAAGTCATCACCCAATTGACCGGTGGTCTGGCTGGTATGGCGAAAGGCCGTAAAGTTAAAGTCGTTAACGGTCTGGGCAAATTTACCGGTGCTAACACGCTGGAAGTCGACGGTGAAAACGGCAAAACGACAATCAACTTCGATAACGCTATTATCGCTGCGGGTTCACGTCCGATCCAACTGCCTTTCATTCCTCATGATGACCCGCGCGTATGGGATTCTACCGATGCGCTGGAGCTGAAAAGCGTCCCTGGACGCCTGTTGGTTATGGGCGGCGGTATCATCGGTCTGGAAATGGGTACCGTTTACCACGCTCTGGGTTCACAGATTGACGTTGTTGAAATGTTCGATCAGGTGATTCCGGCAGCTGACAAAGACATCATCAAAGTCTTCACCAAACGTATCAGCAAGCAGTTCAATCTGATGCTGGAAACCAAAGTGACGGCAGTAGAAGCCAAAGAAGACGGCATCTATGTGACGATGGAAGGTAAAAAAGCGCCAGCCGAACCACAGCGTTACGACGCGGTTCTGGTCGCTATCGGCCGTGTGCCGAACGGCAAAAACCTGGATGCTGGCAAAGCGGGCGTGGAAGTTGACGATCGCGGCTTCATCCACGTTGATAAGCAAATGCGTACCAACGTGCCGCACATCTACGCTATCGGCGACATCGTCGGTCAGCCGATGCTGGCGCACAAAGGCGTGCATGAAGGCCACGTTGCTGCCGAAGTTATCTCCGGTAAGAAACATTACTTCGATCCGAAAGTGATTCCTTCTATTGCCTATACCGAACCGGAAGTGGCATGGGTGGGTCTGACTGAGAAAGAAGCGAAAGAGAAAGGCATCAGCTACGAGACCGCGACCTTCCCATGGGCAGCGTCTGGCCGTGCGATCGCGTCTGACTGCGCTGACGGTATGACCAAACTGATTTTCGACAAAGAAACTCACCGTGTTATCGGTGGTGCGATTGTCGGTACTAACGGTGGTGAACTGTTAGGTGAAATCGGTCTGGCGATCGAAATGGGCTGCGATGCAGAAGATATCGCACTGACCATCCATGCGCACCCAACGCTGCATGAGTCTGTTGGTCTGGCTGCTGAAATCTTTGAAGGCAGCATCACCGACCTGCCGAACCCGAAAGCGAAGAAGAAGTAAGTTCGCTCAGGTTCGACTAGCGTGAATTCAATCCGGCACCTATACAGGTGCCGGATTTTTTTATGTATCAGAAGCGGGAAATACCCGCGCGCAGAGGAAATCCACGAATGCCCGTACTTTTGGTGACGGGTGCTTGCTGGCTGGCCATAGCACATGGAAGACGCCGCTGCGTTCCACGTAGTCGGTCAGAATCGGCTGTAGTTGCCCTCCTGCCAACTGCTCACGGATAGAGAAATCCGGCAGGTAGGCGATTCCCAGCCCTTGCAGTGCAAAACAAACGCGCGTTTCGATATTGTTGCAGATCATTGAGGTGGGCAATGGCAACTCGGGTTCGCCGGGGGGGGAATCGCAGCGCCCATTGCTCCAGTTTGCCGCTGTTAGGGAAGCGATAGTGCAGACAGGCATGCTGTATCAGGTCGGCAGGTGTCTGGGGGCAACCGTACCGGGCAAGGTAGTCTGGCGCGGCCACCACCAGAAAACGGAAAGTGCCCAGCCTGCGCGCGGTGAGGCGCGAATCCACGGGGTCACCTGTCCGTACGACAGCATCGAAGCCTTCCTCAATCACGTCCACCATGCGGTCGGTGAAGTCTAAATCCAGTTCAATGTCGGGGTATTCGCGCATGAATTCGCCGAGTACGGCTAACACCAGTGAACTGACCAACGGCAGACTTACCCGCAGGCGCCCGCGCGGGGCGGCGCTGGTCTGCGATATCTCCAGTTCTGCCGCCTCGATCTCAGCCAGAATACGCCGGCTACGTGCCAGAAAGAGTGAGCCTTCGGCGGTCAATGTGATGCTGCGCGTACTGCGGTGAAATAGCCTCACGCCCAGTTTTTCTTCAAGCCGTGCGACGCTTTTGCCAACGGCAGATGCTGATACGCCCAGTAGTCGGCCAGCGGCAATAAAACTGCGCGTTTCGGCCACCTGCACAAATACCGCTAAGCCATTCAAGCTGTCCATATATCCTCTCTATTGCGGACAATTTATTCCTTATATTAAGGAACAGTAGCCTACTTTTTCTTTAATTGCTGATTTTCTATCGTAACGGGAACGCTCATTGATAAAAGGAACACGCCGTGATAACTCCCGTATTGGCTCTGGATACCCATGCTTCAACAGCCCCTTTCTCTGCCCGAATTCAGGCCGTCGTTCAACAGGCGTTGGACGATGGGCGTTTGGTCGGCGCTGTCGTGCTGGTCGTGCGCAACGGAGAATTGATTCATCAGCAGGCAGCAGGGTGGGCTGACCGGGAGAATGCCCGCCCGATGGCGCTGGACGCTATCTTCCGGTTTGCTTCTGTCAGCAAGCCCATCGTGTCTGTGGCGGCTATGGTGCTGGTGGCGCAAGGTCGGCTCGATCTGGATGAGGATATCACTCGCTGGATACCGACGTTCCAGACCCGACTGCCCGACGGCAGCCCAGCGCGCATTACCGTGCGGCAGTTACTCAGCCACACTGCGGGTCTGGGCTACCGTTTTTTTGAACCCCATGCGGACGGCCCCTATGCGCTGGCGGGGGTCTCAGACGGTATGGATGCCTCCGGCATCAGCTTGACTGAGAACCTGCGTCGCATCGCCAGCGTTCCTCTGCAATACGCGCCGGGAGAGGCCTGGGGCTATTCGCTGGCAACAGACGTATTGGGAGCCTTGATCGAACGCGTTCACGGTACGTCATTGGACGAGGTGGTTCGCCAACTGGTGACTGACCCGCTGGACATGCACGACACCGGCTTCACGGTGCGTGATCCATTGCGCCTGGCTACCGCGTACGTGAATGACACCCCGCAGCCGCATCGTCTGGCCGAAGGCGAAACGGTTTCTCCCTTTGAGGGGGCAATTGGCATCGCGTACAGCCCTGCCCGTATCTTTGACTCTCAGGCCTTCCCGTCAGGTGGTGCAGGTATGGCAGGGACGGCTTGGGATCTGCTGCGTCTGTTGGAAGCCCTGCGTAAAGGGGGAGGCGTGCTGCTGCCTGACGCGCTGATCGAGGATATGGGGCGCGATCAAACGCAGGGGCTGGAACTGCCCAATGCACCGGGCTGCGGTTTTGGCCTCGGTTTCTCGGTCTTGCGCGATCCGCAGTTAGCCGAGTCGCCAGAATCGTCAGGCACCTGGCGCTGGGGGGGAGCTTACGGTCATTCATGGTTTGTCGATCGACAACAAGGTTTGAGCGTGGTGGCTTTCACCAACACCATGTACGAGGGGATGTCGGGGCGTTTTGTCACCGATCTGCGTGATGCCGTGTATGGCTCGTTGGAGTCAATACGATGACGGCCTCATTGGCCGATATACACCGTGACAGACTGCCTGTTGCCTCATTGCTGGCATTAGCCACGGCAGCCTTCATCACTATCCTGACCGAAGCGCTGCCAGCGGGCTTGCTGCCGCAAATGGCGCAAGGTCTGGCGGTGTCTGAAGCCTGGGTCGGGCAAACTGTCACTATCTATGCCGTGGGTTCTCTAGTGGCCGCGATCCCGTTGACCGCCGCGACGCAAGGTGTGCGTCGCCGCCTGCTGCTGCTATCAGCCATCGCAGGCTTCGTCGTTGCCAATACGATTACCGCGTTTTCCGGCAGCTATGTATTGACGATGGCGGCGCGTTTTCTGGCGGGTGTTTCAGCCGGGTTGCTGTGGGCGCTACTGGCAGGCTACGCGGCGCGTATGGTGCCTGAACATCAGAAGGGGCGCGCTATTGCGATAGCGATGGTGGGTACCCCCTTGGCGCTGTCGCTCGGTGTGCCCGCTGGCACCTTTCTGGGTAACTTACTCGGCTGGCGCATGTGCTTCGGTATGATGAGTGGTTTGGCATTAATACTCATGCTGTGGGTTCGTATTCAGGTGCCGGATTTCGCTGGGCAATCGGCAGATAAGAGGCTGTCGCTGGGGCAGGTGTTCACGGTGGCAGGCGTGCGATCCGTATTATGCGTCGTGTTGGCCTTTGTGCTGGCGCATAACATCCTCTACACCTATATTGCGTCGTTTCTCGCGGCGGTGGGTATGGTCGCACAGACCGGTCTGGTGCTGCTGGTATTCGGTGTGGCATCGCTACTGGGGATCTGGATGATTGGCGTGCTGATTGACCGCTATTTACGCGGCCTGACGCTTGCCTGTTCGGCATTGTTCTGCGTATCCGTACTGGCACTTGGCGTGGCGGGTGAGGGACATGCTGTGGTCTATGGGGCTGTGTCCGTCTGGGGGCTTGCTTTCGGCGGCGCGGCGACATTGTTCCAAACGGCAATAGTCAGAACCGCTGGGGAAGGGGCCGATGTGGCGCAGTCCATGTTGGTCACCGTCTGGAATATGGCTATCGCAGGAGGCGGTATTATCGGCGGTGTGCTGCTGGAGTATTTCGGCGTCGTCGCATTCTCTCCGGTGCTGTTAGTGCTGTTATTGATTGCGCTCGCTGTGGTGTGGTCTGCCAGACAACACGGTTTCCCCGTGGCGCGACGGTAACGTAATCGGGTGCGATTTTTTGCCGGGCGCTTCGCAGAATGCGCGTTCCGTCCGTTTATTTTTAGCTGCGTCAATTACAATCAAACCTCAAAAAAGAAACGTTGTTTTATTTTTGAGGTTATGATGAATTTTAATACCTTACGCTCCTCTGTCTGGCTACTGGCGGCGTTGCTGACCAGCCCTTCACTGATGGCGAACGATATGAACCCTACGATTCAACCTGCGACGAATCAGGCGGTCACGGATGAAGGGCTGCCTTCGTTTTATCCGCAGCTTAAACAGCAGATGACCTACTCGGATTCCTGGCTATCCGGAAATTTTACGGATTTTAGCCAGTGGCAATCCCAGTCGCGAAAAACACTGCGTTCGCTGCTCCTGACACCGGATTCCACCAAAGACTTTGCGCCGCAGGCGATTGAAAAACAGGATCGCGGTAGCTACACGGCGGAGAAAGTCGCGTTCAATCTGACGGATGAAAGCCGCGTAGATGCGTTGCTCCTGACGCCAAAAAGCGCGGGGCCGCATCCTGCGGTCATCCTGCTGCACGATCACGGCGCGAAGTTTGATATCGGCAAGGAGAAGATGATCAAGCCGTGGGGCAATGACGAACAGCTCGTTTCTGCACAGGCGTGGGCGGATAAGTTTTTCACTGGTCGTTTTGTCGGGGATGAACTGGCGAAGCGGGGCTATGTAGTGCTGGCGGTTGATGCGCTAGGTTGGGGATCGCGCGGGCCGATCAAATATGAGCAGCAGCAGGCACTGGCAAGTAACTTCTTTAATCTGGGGCGTTCGCTCGCGGGTCTGATGGCCTATGAAGACATGCGGGCAACGGACTTTCTGGCATCGCTTGAGCAGGTTGATAAGCAACGTATTGGCGTCGTAGGGTTCTCAATGGGTGCCTATCGTGCCTGGCAGCTCGCCGCGCTATCGGACAAGGTGGCAGCAACGGCGGCAGTCTCCTGGATTGGTACATACGAGGGGCTGATGACGCCGGGCAATAATGTGCTCAGAGGCCAGTCGGCATTCTATATGCTGCATCCGGGGCAACCGACACGCTTTGACTTCCCGGATGTGGCGAGCGTTGCTGCACCAAAACCGATGCTGTTATTTAACGGTGGCCAAGATAAGCTGTTCCCGACGAAATCGGTTGAGGATGCTTATGCCAAAATGCATGAGGTATGGCAATCCCAACGGGCAGGCAGCAAACTGCAAACCAAAATATGGCCTGAGCTGGGGCACGTGTTCTATCAGGAACAGCAGGAAGAGGTGTTTCGCTTTCTGGACCAATGGCTAAAACCCTAACCGGCAGTGCCTGAATGATAGACTCTAAATAATTCAAGTTTCATGAAGGCGGCAAGGGAAGGAATCCCGACGAGATTGCTGAGGTAAGTGATTCGGGTAAGTGAGCGTAGCCAACGCACATGCAACTTGAAGTATGACGAGTATAATAAATTTTTTTGATAACATCAGCTTACTGATGCATTGCTAGCCTCTGCGTGCCGCGGCATTCAGAGGCTTTTTAATTTTACAGGGATGAAGTGATGAAGAAATACCTGGGTATTATCATGATGGCGTTGTGGCTGTCGGGTTGTAACGGAGAAGAGACACTGAGCGAGGGGAAATATCTGGTTGAGGATATCCGTGTGGTGTTTGATAACAGTAAAAATCCTGAAGCTAATAAAAACAGAGATAACCTTCAGGAACATATCGCACAAAACCTCAAGGGCATTAAAAACGACCTCTATTTTAATCTGACGCCGACGCAGGTGAGTTACTACAGCGAGGATGGCGAATATACCGAGGAAATGAAAGACAACCGTATACAGGTCAACGGTATGTGGCACACGCTAAACATCACCGGGAGAAATACAGTTACGTTCGTATCGGATAAAAGCGCTGCCTGTGCGTTTTATTATTGTGAAATCACCATGGTCTTGAAAAAGACGGAAGAACAGTCACCTGCTTTACTCAAGCTCAAGCAGCGTTTTGAAGAACGTAAACAAGCCTATCAGGCGCGGCTTCTTGAAGAGAAAGAAACATTTAACCGCGCGCCGATGGATGATTTCCCCGGCATCCCTTTTTATCCTGAAGACGACTTTACGATTAAGCTGCCGTTTGCCATGTTCGATAAGCTGAGCTTGTGGGAACACGGGACTTACGTGCGCAGAATGGGACGTCTGCTTATCGATCGGGAAAATAAAGACACGCAGATCTACACCTATCGGGATAAGCAGAATAAGACCGATTTTGACCTGTTTACCGTTAGCGCGGCAAAAGAGGCGTTTAATCTGGCATCGTGGCTGGAAGGGCAAAAGGGCGTGCTGTTCCAGTCGGAAAACGGCGCGGCATATGCTAATCAACAAGGCAAATTGGAAACGGTCTATTTTCAATATGATGAGGCTAAGCAACGCTACTTTATCGGGTTAGCGAATACTGAAGACACCGTCGCATTAGCCAAAGCGTTTGCTGTACTGCGTACCATGGATGAACGTTACCGTGGCGAGCAGGCGTTGTCGATGTACGATCTGGCATTATCTCAGCAGGAATTAGAAGCGAAGTATGGCGTAAAGATCGCTGATGTATTTAATATTTCAGAAATGCATCAGGCTATCTGGAAAACGCTCGAACAGCGCATGGAAAAGCCTGAACGCTTTATTAAACGGAGCATGTCAAAAACGCGCATTGAAATACGGTTCCCGTCGGAAGTGTTTAAGTACGATATTTATTTTACGATCGCACCCCAATCGATTCCTGAACTCATGGCTGAAACCAAAGAGATCGTCCCTGAAGGTAAAGAAGTTGATAACATTTTTATTTATGGCGACAGCGCGTTTGTCGGCTATGAATACAATGTGAATGTGGGAAGCGGGCTTACATTGCAATTTTTAGTCCCGAAAGATGTGGGAACGCCGCTGGAACGCCTGATGTTCTTGCATGTATTACGTCAGCTTGATGTGACGCGTTTCCCTGCTATCGCCGCACAAGAGAAAAAGAACCTGTTTACGTATGGTGAAGCGACGTCTTTTAAAAACAACCTTGATAATCGCTACTTCAAAGTAGAAGAAGGACTCATCGATAGTGCGGGCAAACTGATCGTCAAGAATCCTGATGATGGCTATTTTGAGTTTAATTATCGCGCTCCCCATATACTGGCGACCCACTATAAATCAGAAGGGGAAGGGAACTACTCCAGAGTGCCGGGCGTGACGGTATTTGATGAAAAAGGGAAATGGCTTTCCCATCAGGCAGACTAATTCGATCTGACAGTGTGGTGGTTGTCGGCAAGGGTATTGGCGTTCATGGTATTGCCAGTAATAGTATTGCTGATAATAGGGCTGTCGATAATGAGGGTTATCGACAGCACCTCGCATCCTGTTAAAATATT